>NZ_DBLZXX010000003.1:0-167727 GCF_057856985.1 Vescimonas sp. | reverse complement strand
CCGGGAGAGCGGCTGTGCGGCATCGTGCGCAATATTGGCCGTGAGGGGCAGAGCAGCCGCATCCTGACGCTGGCAGAGCTGCGGGAGGCAGAGGTGGATATGTTCTGCACCGTGCTGATCGGCAGCGCTGCCGTCAAAACGGTGGCCGGTCAGCTGGTCACGCCCAGAGGATACCGCAATGTGTAATATCTGCGTGTTTGCCGGCACCACGGAGGGCCGGGAGCTGGTGGAATTCCTGGCCGGACAGCCGGTGCAGGCTACGGTATGCGTAGCCACGGAGTACGGCGAAACGCTGCTGCCGGAAGCGGAAAACATTACGATCCTGGCGGGGCGTATTCCGGTGGAGGACATCATCCGGATGCTGCAAGGGACGCGGTTCGATCTGGTCATCGACGCTACCCACCCCTATGCCACCTCCATCACCGAGAGCATCTGCACAGCTTGTCGGGAAACGGAGACGGAGTATCTGCGTCTGCTGCGGCAATCCTCCGAACAGGCGGAGGATGTGGTCTGCGTGGAGAATGCGGCGGCCGCCGCCGCATTTCTGGAGACTACGCGGGGCAATATCCTGCTGACCACCGGCAGTAAGGAACTGGCGGCGTATAGCAGCATCCCCGATTTTACCCAGCGGGTATACGCCCGGGTGCTGCCTATGGATGCCTCGCTGGAGGCCTGCCGCGCAGCGGGGCTGAAGGCCACCCATGTCATCGCCATGCAGGGGCCTTTCTCCGAGGAGATGGATCTGGCCACACTGCGTTTTGCCGACGCCGCATGGATGGTGACCAAGGACGGCGGCGAAGCCGGCGGCTTTCCCGCGAAGGCGTCCGCCGCCCGAAAGGCGGGCGCAGGTCTGGTGGTCATCGGACGTCCACCCCAGCGGGAGGGTCTTCCCTTTGCGGCGGTGCTGGATGTGCTGTGTAAGCGGTTCGGCTGCACCGTCCGGCCGCAGGTACGGATCGTCGGCATCGGCCCCGGCAGCCGGGAGGCTATGACCCATGAGGTCAGTGGGACCATTGATGCGGCGGACTGTCTCATCGGCGCAAAGCGGATGCTGGAGGCGGTGGCGCGGCAGGGGCAGCCCACCTATGACGCCATTGCGCCGCAGGATATTGCGGACTTTATCCGCGCCCACCGGGAGTTCCGCCGCTTTGCGGTGGTCATGTCCGGCGATACCGGCTTCTTCAGCGGCACGAAAAAGCTGCTGCCGCTGCTGGAGGGCTGCGACACGGCGGTGCTGCCGGGTTTGAGCTCGTTGTCCTATCTGTGCGCCCGGCTCCGGACGTCCTATGAGGATGTCCGGGTGGTGAGTCTCCACGGGCGGCAGCACAACATCCTACCGGAGGTGCGGGCGACCAGCCGCCTTTTCGCGCTGGTAGGCGGCGAGCGCGGCATCAATGACCTGTGCCGCACGCTGGCAGAGGGTGATCTGGGCCACGTCCTTGTGTATGTGGGACAGCGTCTGGGCTACCCGGATGAGCGCATCGTGCGCGGCACGGCGGCAGAGCTGACGGATGGCGTCTATGCCCCTCTGAGCGTGGCGCTTATCGAAAATCCCCATCCCGACGCGGTGGTCACACCGGGTCTGCCGGACGACGCCTTTCTCCGCAGTGCGGAGGGAATGCCCGTGGTACCCATGACCAAAAGTGAGGTGCGGGCGGTGTGCCTTTCCAAGCTGCGGCTGACGGAGCGGAGCGTCTGCTGGGACATCGGCGCCGGTACTGGCTCGGTGTCGGTGGAAATGGCCCTACAGGCAAAGCAGGGGCTTGTCTGCGCCGTAGAGCGGCGGGAGGATGCCGCAGCGCTGCTGGAGCAAAACCGTAATCGGTTTGCATTGGAAAACTTACAGGTGGTCTGCGGCGGCGCGCCGGAGGCCTGCGTCGGTCTGCCGGCCCCCACTCACGCATTCATCGGCGGCAGTGCCGGCAATATGCACGAGATCGTGGCGCTGCTGCTGGCAAAAAATCCCCATGTCCGCATCGTGGCCACGGCCGTTTCGCTGGAATCCGTGGCTGAACTGACGGACTGCCTGACGGCGTTCCCCTTTGCGGAGACGGAGGTGGTATCCCTGCAAGCGGCGCGGGACAGAAAAGCCGGAAGCTACCACCTGATGAGCGGACAGAATCCCATTTATATTTTTACGATGCAGGGCGGAGGAGAAACGGCATGATGTGGTCGCTTGCGGCACTTGTTATCGGCTTTTGCATAGACCTTCTGGTGGGTGACCCCCACGGCTTTCCCCATCCGGTGGTCCTGATTGGGAAGTGTATCAGCGTGTTGGAGCGGGCACTGCGGTGCATATGCCCCAAAACGCCGTCCGGAGAGCGGGCGGCGGGCGCCATCCTGTGGGGCGCGGTGGTCATCGTATCCACCGCCGTTCCGGCTCTGCTGCTGTGGCTGAGCGGTCTGGTCAGCCCATGGCTGCGTCTGGCGCTGGAGAGCGTGATGTGCTGGCAGATCCTGGCCGTCAAGTCCCTGCGGGATGAGAGCATGAAGGTCTATGACGCGCTGGAGAGCGGCGATCTGGCGGCCTCCCGCCACGCCGTCTCCATGATCGTGGGGCGGGACACCGACCGGCTGGACGATGCCGCCGTGACCCGTGCCGCCGTGGAAACGGTGGCGGAGAACACCTCCGACGGCGTGGTGGCGCCGCTGCTGTTTCTGGCCATCGGCGGCGCGCCGCTGGGCTTTTTCTACAAGGCGGTGAACACCATGGACTCCATGCTGGGGTATGTGGAGCCGCCCTATAAGAACATCGGTCTGGTACCCGCCAAGGCAGACGACGTGGTGAATTACATCCCGGCGCGGCTGTCGGCGCTTCTGATGCTGGCGGCGGGCGGCCTGATGGGGCTGGATACGGCGGCAGGCTGGCGGATCTTCCGCCGCGACCGCCGAAAGCACGCCAGTCCCAACTCAGCCCAGACGGAATCTGTCTGCGCCGGGCTTCTGGGCCTGCGTCTGGCCGGGGATGCGTGGTACCACGGTGTGCTGCACAAAAAGGAGTATATCGGCGATGCATCGCGGGAGATCACCCACGAGGACATCCCCCGTGTGTGCCGCCTGATGACCGTCACGGCGCTCCTCGCCCTGCTTTTGAGCTGTGCGGCCAAGCTGCCCTTTGCACTGTAAAGGAGACATAGATGCTGTATCAAACAGAAAATCAACACGGCGGCGATGTATACGGCGGCGGTATCACGTTGGATTTTTCCGCCAACACCAACCCCCTTGGTACGCCTCCCGGCGTACTGGAGGCGATGTGCCGGTCTCTGCCCCAGCTATATCGCTACCCAGATCCCTACTGCCGCCGGCTGGTGCAGGCTATCGCAGGCCACGAGCAGGTGCCGGCGTCCTATATTCTCTGCGGAAACGGCGCGGCGGACCTGATCTACGCATACTGCACCGCTCTGCGGCCCCGGACGGCGGTGGAGCTGGCCCCCACCTTTGTGGAATATGGGGCGGGACTGACGCAGGTAGGTTGCCGCGTAGAGCGGTATTTCCTGCATCAGGCGCAGAATTTTGATTTGGACGATAGATTTCTGTCCTTCTTAGAGGAGAAAAAACCGGAGGTGGTATTCCTCTGCACCCCCAACAACCCCACCGGACGGCTGCTGCCGCTGCCGCTGCTGGAACAGATCCTGCAAGTCTGCGCGGCACAGGGGACGCGGCTGTTTCTGGACGAGTGCTTCCTCGATCTCACGGAGGACGGCATCAGCGCCAGGTCCCTTCTGGCAGCGCACCCGGCGCTGCTGATTCTGAAGGCCTTTACCAAGAGCTACGGCATGGCCGGTATACGGCTCGGGTACTGCCTGTGCGCCGACAATGCGCTGCTGCACGACATGGCAGCCGCGTCCCCGCCGTGGAACGTATCCTCGCTGGCCCAGAGCGCCGGTGTGGCGGCGCTGGCGGAGCGGGATTTTCTGCAAAGGACGCTGTCCCTCGTCCGCACGGAGCGGCGATGGCTCACAGATAACCTGACGGCGCTGGGCTTCTGGGTATGCCCGTCCCACGCCAATTACCTGCTGTTCCGCGGGCCGCTGGGGCTGCGGGAGGGGTTGCTGCAGCAGGGTATCGCCATCCGCGGCTGTGGGAATTACAACGGGCTGGACGACGGGTGGTATCGCATCGCCGTGCGGCCTCATGGGGAAAACGAGGCGTTGATAACGGCCATTCGGCAATTCTGCAAGGAGAAATCACTATGGCAATGAATATTATGATACAGGGGACCATGTCCAATGCGGGAAAAAGCCTGCTGGCGGCGGGACTCTGCCGCGTTTTGAAGCAAGACGGCTACCGCGTGGCGCCGTTCAAGAGCCAGAACATGGCGCTGAACTCCTTCATTACCAGGGACGGCGGCGAGATGGGCCGGGCGCAGGTGGTGCAGGCAGAGGCCGCCGGGATCGAGCCGGATACCCGCATGAACCCCATCCTGCTCAAGCCCACCACCGACGTGGGCAGTCAGGTCATCGTCAACGGACAGGTGCGGGGCAATATGCAGGCCATGGAGTATTTCCGCCGCAAGCGGGACTATATCCCCGCCGTGCTGGAGGCCTACAACAGTCTGGCAGCAGAGTATGACGTGATCGTCATTGAGGGGGCAGGCAGCCCTGCGGAGATCAACCTCAAGCAGGACGATATCGTCAATATGGGCCTTGCCAAGCTGGTGGACGCGCCGGTGCTGCTGGTGGGCGACATCGACCGAGGCGGCGTGTTCGCCCAGCTCTACGGCACAGTGGCGCTGCTGGAGGAGGACGAGCGCCGCCGCATCAAGGGCGTGGTGGTCAACAAGTTTCGGGGCGACCGGGCCATTCTGGAACCGGGACTGAAGACGCTGGAGCAGCTGTGCGGCATCCCGGTGGCGGGGGTCATCCCCTACGCCCATGTAGACATCGACGATGAAGACAGCCTGACCGAGCGGTTTGACCGCTCCAAAGAGCGAAAGCTCTTGGATATCGCGGTGATCCGTGTGCCGCGCATCTCCAATTTCACGGATTTCAGCCCCTTCGAACATTACGAAAACGTGTCGCTGCGCTATGTGGATCAGGTGGGCGACCTCCATCAGCCGGACATGATCCTGCTGCCGGGTACCAAGAGCACCATTGCCGACCTGCGCTGGCTGCGGCAGTCCGGTCTGGAGGCGGCCATTTTAAAGGCGGCTGACGCCGGCACGCTGATCTTCGGCGTCTGCGGCGGCTATCAGATGCTGGGACGCACCGTGTCCGACCCGGAGCAGGTGGAGTCCGCCGGTGTCACGGAGATCAACGGTTTGGGCCTGCTGGAGATGGACACCGAATTCCGGGGTGAAAAGGTGCAGACTCAGACGCAAGGCGTCTTTCGCGGTGTGGAGGGAATGCTCTCCGGCCTGAACGGCCTGGCCTACGAGGGATACGAGATCCACATGGGCCGCAGTCAGCAGCAGATGCCCGCCCTCACCGGCAGCAGAAACGTATACGGCAGCTATGTCCACGGCATTTTTGACGCGCCGGGTATCGCCGATACGATCCTGAAAGCACTGTGCGCCAGAAAGGGCGTGTCCTTTGACGCGCTGGCGACCTTTGACGCCTACGGCTACAAGGAACGGCAATATGACCTGCTGGCGGATGTGGTACGCGGCGGACTGGATATGTCCTTTGTCTACCGAGTGCTGCGCCGGGAAGTATAACGAAACAAGTTCCGATGGAAAAGCGGTGAGAGGCTCGAGCAGGGTCTTACGCCTGATTGACGGCATGACGGATCTGCCAGTACATCTGCGGGGCTATCTTGCTGCATCCCGGCAAAGGTAGAGGCTGCCGCATTTACCTGTTACTGGCTGGGCGGTTATCAGGCACTGCCGATATTCCCCCACATGGCACATAGCCTTTGAAAGACTGCTGACGAAAGAGCGATGTATGCTTCTGTAAGGCAACATCCGCAAGCGCAATAATGGTCGGCGGGAGGGCCGGTACACAGTCGCCCATGATACGGAGACCGGCAATCGCCGTGGGGAGTTGGCTTGATGTCTGGATGGAGAACTACGCAAAATCAAACTGCGGTCATCCACATTCAAAACCTCGCAAGGCTTCCTCAAGAACCTCATCAAGCCGCAGATCGGCAGCATCCGTAATTAGTAACTTATGCAAACAAAAAGACCCGAAGCCTTACGGTTTCGGGTCTTTTTGGCACGCCGTGAGGGATTCGAACCCCCGGCCTTCTGGTCCGTAGGTTGTCTCAAGCACAAATCGGAGCCATTTCGGCTCCGATTTGTGCTTTTTACCGCCGTTCACTCGGAGGATTTTCCATTGTTTCCGCCCAGCCCTGCCTGCTCCGGTTCCGTTCTGGGTCAAAAGTGGGTCAAAGACAGATGTACGGCAGGAGAATTCGAACAGTCAGTTCGCATTCATGCCGAGAGGCTCATAGGTCAGTAGCTTTTTCTTCCAAAGGGTCTCCGTTTGGATCACTTCATCGGGCGTCACGGCCTTTGGCAGGAGCTGCAAAATCGAGAACTGAAAGTGCGTATACCTATCCGGATAGTCGCAGAGCAGCTCCTTCATCAACTTGTTGTCGCCGTGCAGCGACTTCACATAGTGCGTCCAGCGCCCCAATAAGCCTCCCTTGCCGTAAGCGGAGCCAACATACTTCCGTCCGTTTTCCCGGTCAACAATGAGGTAGACCGCGTTGACGGTGGAAAGCGCCGTGTGCCACGTTTCGTATGCCGTGGGGTCCTGCACGATCTCCCGAAGCTCTTCATAGGTAAGGATCGCGTTTTCGTAGCCGGAAAAAATCTTCTTGTCCCGAATGGCCACAATAGGCTTTTCATTGGTGCCTTTCTGCGCCCAGGCAAGCGCGCTTTTACCCCATTCGATTAAGAGCCTGCCTTCGTATTCCTTCAGCAGGTCAATGCGCTCCAGATTGTAAAACATCCGCTGCCCTTGGAACCAATCCTCCAGCGGGAAACCCTTTGGCTTCGTGTCCTGCGTGTCAATAACGCCGCCGCTTACCTTGTAGCAGGCGAAAAACTTTGCCGTCGTACTCTTGTCGCTGATAAATACGCACCAATAATCATACCCGTTGCTGAAGGTTTCACTCTGTACGCGGGTGTATTCTTCCACCATGCCCTTATCATAGCATTTCTTGAATGCCTTGTCACCCAGCGAATGCCGGATCAGTTTTACCCGCTTCGGGTCAAGCCCCACATTTTTAAGCACATCGGAAAAATTCAGAATCGCCATGGAAGCCCCTCCTTATTTTGTTCTCCATTTCAAATTCTACCACAGTTTTTTTCGTTGTAAAGCGCGCTTTCCCACCGGCGCAAAATCTCCGCCAGTTCCGGCGTCAGACGTTTGCGGCACTCCTGCCGCAGTTCCTCCGGCACGCCGTAGAACGCCTCAGCGATGCTGCCGGTGATGGCGGCGAGGGTGTCGCTGTCGCCGCCGAGGGACACCGCCGTGCGCAGCGCGTCTTCAAAACTTGTGCTTTCCAGAAATGCAATAATAGCCTGCGGTACGGTTTCCTGACAGCTCTCCACATGGTGATAGGTGGGACGAATCTCATCGCAGCTGCGGCTGAGGTCGTAGCCGAATTCGCGCTCCACATACGCTTTGATTTCCGCTTTGTCGTGACCCGTGCGGGCGAGAAAGATGGCCGCGGCGGTGGCCTGTGCGCCCTTGATGCCCTCCGGGTGGTCGTGGGTCACCTGGGCGGTGAGCCGCGCCAGACGCAGCGTTTCCGCCATATCTGTTGCCAGCCATGCGGCGGGAGACGCCCGCATGGCACTGCCGTTGCCGTAGCTTTGGTAAGGCTGCGGGTCATCCTCATAGAGCCAGCCGCCAAAATGGGTGCCATAGCCCCGGTCAGGGTAGGTACGCCCCAGCCGCTGCATCTTCCGCACCAGTGCCGCTTTGATGGCGGCATCGTCCTGCCCACGGGTGCTGAGCAGCGCCTTCGCCACCGCCAGCGTCATCACCGTGTCATCGGTGAAGTCGGAACGGCGGCTGAACAGCGGAAAATCCTTCGCCTTATAGTTGTTGCAGTCGAACTCGTAGGGGCTGCCCACGATGTCGCCCAAAATCGCTCCGTACATACGCTTACCTCCCTCTTTTTTGCACGTCCTCGTCGATGCGGCGCTTCCATGCGGCGCTGAGCGGCCGGGCGGCGCGGACGCTGCACACCGCCTCGCTGATGACCTCGTAATTCAGCGCCGTGCCCGCCTCGTCGCACTTGTAGTTCACCGAGCGGTCCGCACCGATGCCGAAGCGTGCCGCCTCCTTGGCCGCGTCAATGTTTGCGCCGAGGAACAAAAACTCCCAGCCGTACTTCTCCTTCTGCCGTTCAATCATGCGGCGCACTCGCTCGTAATCATAGCGACGACTGGCGTTTTCGTAGCCGTCGGTGGTGATGATGAATAGCGTCTTCTCCGGCACATCCTCCCGGCGGGCGTACTTGTGAATGTTGCCGATGTGGTGGATGGCGCCGCCCACGGCGTCCAGCAGCGCCGTGCAGCCGCAGGTGAAATACTCCTTTTCCGTCAGGGGAGGCACCTCGCTCAGCGGCAGGCGGTCATGGATGACCGTGCTGTCGTTGGCGAAAAGCACCGTGGAGACCAGCGCCTCGCCTGCCTCCTTCTTTTGCTGTGCGAGCATGGAGTTGAAGCCGCCGATGGTGTCCGATTCCAGCCCGGACATAGAACCGCTGCGATCCAAAATAAAAACCAATTCCGTCATAAAAAAGCCCTCCTTTGTTTGTCTGTGCTCACATTGTAGCGCATCCGAAGGAGGGGTTGGTCGCCTGTGGGGCGACATTTATTGGGTTTTCAGACGTTCCGCCCACTCGGCTTCTTTGAAGCCGACCAGCACGAAGTCATTGCCCACCAGCAACGGGCGCCTGACCAGCATCCCGTCTGCTGCAAGGAGCTTCAGCATCTCGTCCTCGCTCATTTGGGGCAACTTGTCCTTTAGCCCCATAGATTTGTATAGCAGACCGCTGGTGTTAAAAAACCTTTTCAGCGGCAGACCGCTACGCTCATGCCATGCGGTCAGCTCGTTGTAAGTAGGATTTTCCATTTTGATGTCTCGGAATGTATAGGAAATGCCGTTCTCGTCCAGCCACTTCTGCGCCTTCTGGCAGGTGGTGCATTTGGGGTAGCAGATAAAAGTCATGGTGTTACGCTCCTCGTTATAAAAGTATACTTTTTGCCCACTCCGTGCAGGCATCCGATTCCATCAGTCCAAGTTCCTGCCAAATGCCCGCGTAGTATAATCCCTTTATTGGATCCTTTGCGCTGTTCTTTCTCTTTCCGTATATGTGCTGCGTATCGTACACTTCATTCATCGCCCAAGTTGCTTTTGTTGCGCCCTCCAGCGTCAGCACGCGCTTTTTGTCAAAGGGCAGCAAACCCGCTCCGGGCTTGGTGATACCCAGAGAAAGTCTCTCAGATGCCTTGAATATAACATTCGCTGTGCCGCTTGTCCGCTCATCGGTTGAATGGGGGTGCCACCACGCTTCTTTTTGCTTTTCGGGCGCAGAAAGGATTTCCCCCACCTGAAGGTAGCCCCAAATCACCTGAATATCTTTTTCACGGTAAAAATCACCGCACTCCCGCGAATACTTGTATTTCCCGTTTTTGCACTCAACAAAGTGGAAATTTCCAAAAAACAGGAAAATATCTCCCGGCGCAACACCCAGATTCTTTAGGTAAGAAGCCGCGGCATCCCGCTGACCGAACGCTGGAAACCAGCCGTCAATTTCCTTTGCACGCCGACTCAAATCCAAATCCGGGTCGACATGGCAGTGGTTCCCACCCTTATACCTCAAATCATGTAAAATCTTGGAGTATGGAATCCCATTGTAGTAGAGCGAATCATAGGTATCGGTATCCCCACTGGGAATGGGAAAGGAAATCATCGTGCCATCTTCAAAGATGGGGCTGACAATGCCGCCGTTTGCGGAATCAAATCCTTTTCGACTGAGTATAATTTTCATTTCTCTTCCTCACGCCCCCAGCAAACTCTGGTCGAACGCGAACAGCGCCTCGTTGATCTTGAAAATGTCATAGTCCCGCTGCATGATGAAATACTCGATGATGACGTCAAACTTGCTGCTGGGGCTGAGGGCGTAGCCCGCGCGTGCGATGAGGTCGCGGGTCTCCGGCAGGCTCAGCTCCAGCGCGATGGCGAAGGCCACCGCCGTGGGCTTGGAGGGCTTATAGTCCGGGTTGTTGCGGATTTTCGAGAACAGCTTGCGGTCTACGTTGGCCTTCTTGTAAACCTCGGCGTCCTTTTTTCCGCTGCGGTCGATGAGCTTCAACAGCGTCTCTGAAAATCCGGTGTCCAAATGCGCAAGCGCCTCGTCCAGCCCGGAGGCCGCCATGGGCGCGTCCTCGTAGGCGGTCAGCATCCGGCTTTCAACGAGGCCCATCCGGCGCATCCGCTCCCGGCGGAAGTCGGTGTGGGCATCCACATAGTGGTCGTCGATGTAGGCGGCGATATCCGCGAACAGCTTATTGCCGATCTGGTACGCCGCGCGGTCGAAAATGACGATGTACACCGTCATGTCGTTTTCTGCGAGGAATTCGCTGATGGTGTCCACCGCCACCCGGAGCGCCTGATCCTTGGGATAGCCAAAAACGCCGGAGGAGATCAGCGGAAATGCCACCGTCTCACAGCCGTGCTCCTTCGCCAGCGCAAGGCTCGTCCGGTAGCAGGAGGCGAGCTGTTCCCGCTCGCCGTACTTACCGCCGTTCCACACAGGGCCGACGGTGTGGATCACATATTTGCACGGCAGGCGGTACGCGCCGGTGATCTTGGCCTCGCCGGTTCGGCAACCGCCCAGCGTCCGGCACTCTTGGAGCAGCTCCGGCCCCGCCGCACGGTGGATGCAGCCATCCACGCCGCCTCCGCCCAGCAGAGATTCCTTCGCCGCGTTGACGATGGCGTCCACGCTCATTTTCGTGATGTCATTGCGAACAATGATAAGGGGCATATCATGTATCGCCTCCATTCTAACGACTTTTCAGATTATTGTAGCAGAATACACTTGGTTTTGCAATGGACGTTGGGACATCTACCCAAACCTACACGTTGGGAGATCTACCCAAATGTAGCGGGGAGCGAAATACTCCAAGCAGCGGCGAGAACAGCGCCCCTGTTTCGGCGTGCGAGCCGCTGTGTGCGATTTTTCTCCGAAAGCCGAGTGTGTACCCACTTTCACTGGTGAAAGCAAACGTGGCCGTTTGTGCCGGAGGTGTTGAAAATCGTATGACCAATGCATTGGAAAGCGTTGGTATGGCTGCGTTTCCTGCGCTTTTCACGGCTTTTTCGAGGACGAAAAAGAAAGCAGGAGAAAGGCATTGGCGCTTTTCGCGCCAATGCCTATTCACAGCAGCCCGCAGTGCGAGCTGCCGCAAGGGTTTGCGGGTTTTGGAAATTGACGCTTTTTTCGAGGTTCCCAGAACGGTTTGACGCTAAATTTGAGAAAAGTCGCCGCAAATCCCCGTGTCACAACGGTTTGCGGCGGCGCTTTGATAGAAAATCGGTACGCTTTATACCGTTGTAGTCGGCGGAAGTCTCCGTAGCAGCTCAAATCTTGCTACGCCATAAACAAAGATAAGCGGCAGCTGGGAATTGATAACTTTCTGATAATAGTGCGCCCTTCCTGTAGCTTTTCTCTACCCTTTACGGTATTGTATACCGTTACAAAGGAGGGTGATATTATGCCAAAACGACGTGCGAATGGAGAGGGCAACATCCGCAAGCGCAAAGACGGTCGATGGGAGGGCCGCTATACCGTCGGCCACGATCCGGAGACCGGCAAGGCCATCATCAAGAATGTCCTAGGCAAGACACAGGCGGAAGTGAAAGAGAAACTAAAGACCGCCATCGAAGAAAATATCGGTATCGACTATGGCAAGGCAAAAAGCTTCACAGTCGGCAGTTGGCTTGAAATCTGGATGGAGAACTACGCGAAGGTAAGACTCAGACCGTCCACATTCAAAACCTCGCAAGGCTTTCTGAAAAACCACATCAAGCCGCAGATCGGCAGCATCCCGCTGGCAGATTGCACTTCTCTGGACTTACAGCGGTTCTACAAGCACCTGTTGGACGGCGGGCGGGTAGACCGCATTGAGGCCAAGAAAAAGCCGAAAGGTCTGGCCCCAAAGACTGTCCGCAATATCCACCAGATGATCGGCTCGGCATACAATCTCGCCATGGAGCAGAAGTTGGTAACCCGCAATCCGACACAGGGCTGCGCCTTGCCGAAAGTCGAACACAAAGAGATGAAAACCCTGACCGCCGACCAACTCAGTGCTTTCTTCCAGGAGGCCAAAGACAGCGGCGTGTACGAGCTCTACTACCTCGACCTCGCCACGGGCCTACGGCGGGGCGAACTGCTGGGTCTAAAGTGGACAGATGTGGACTTTGAACACGGTGCAGTCAGGGTGCAACGAGCCATCTCCCGGCAAAACGGCAAGGTGGTCGAGGCACCGCTGAAAACAAAAAACGCCTACCGCACCCTGCCCCTGTCGGCAGACGCAATAGACGTACTGAAAATGCAAAAATGTAAGATCGGGAATAGCGAATGGGTGTTCCCATCGCCCACCGGAGGCCCCATGTCGCCGGACAGCGTGCTGCACATGCTGCACCGCGTTCTAAAGCGAGCGGGGCTACCACGGATACGCTTTCATGACCTGCGCCACACCTTCGCGACCATGGCGCTCCAGAACGGCGTGGATGTAAAAACGGTGTCCTCCATGCTGGGCCACTACTCCGCGGGCTTTACGCTGGACACCTACGCCCACGTCACCACCGCCGCCCAGCTCAAAGCGGCGCAAACCATGGGGAGCATCCTCTCCCGTGCGGTATAGACCTTTCCGCTATCCGCGCCCGTTGGGGTCAGCGTTTGGGTCAGAAAAAAGCAGCGGGAGAAAACAACAACTTATGCAAACAAAAAGACCCAAAACCGTAAGGTTTCGGGTCTTTTTGGCACGCCGTGAGGGATTCGAACCCCCGGCCTTCTGGTCCGTAGCCAGACGCTCTATCCAGCTGAGCTAACGGCGCATGTCTCAACGACAGCTTAGTTATAATATCACACTGCTCCACAAAATGCAAGAGAAATTTTCTCATAATTTCAAAATTTTTTATCCGCAGACACCAAAAGCCTCCCTCCTGCCCCCAAATCACTTGACGCGGCCCGCCTTGAACCGTATAATTAGTTGTATATGTGCATTTTGCCGTCGTACCGACAGCTTTCTGCCTATCCAGACCATTTTGGGGAGGAATACTATGCCCCGTTCTGCTGCGCCGGCATCCGGCGTCATCCGTTGGATTGCCTCGGTGGCGGGCCGTGCCGGATACCTCACCGCCCTGCTGCTGGCGGTGCAATCTGTTCTGGCCCTGTGCGGCGTAGGCTACGCGCTGATCCTGCGGGCGCTGATCGATGCGGCCACCGCCGGCCAGACCCAGACCTTTGTCCGCAGTGCTATCTGGCTGGTGAGCCTGATGGCTTTCCAGATCGTTCTCCGCGCGGTGGACCGCCATCTCAGTGAGTACACCCGCGCTACGCTGGAAAACCGCTTCAAGGCCCGCCTGTTCCAGACGCTGCTGCGAAAGGACTACGCCGCCGTATCCGCCGTGCACTCCGGCGAGTGGCTGAATCGCCTGACCTCTGATACCGCCGTGACGGCGGACACGCTGGCTCAGGTAATTCCCAATGCCGCGGGCATGCTGGTCCGCCTGATTGCTGCGGCGGCGGTGCTGCTGCGCATGGAGCCGCGGCTGGCCGCCATCATCCTGCCGGCAGGCATCGTACTGGCCTTGTTGGCCACCGTGTTCCGCCGTACCCTCAAGCGCCTGCATAAACGGATACAGGAGGCAAACGGCCGTCTCCGTATCTACCTGCAGGATTGCCTGTCCAGCCTGCTGGTAGTCCGTATCTTCGGACGCGAGAAGGCCGTATCGGCGGACGCCGATGCCCGCATGGACGCCCACCGTCAGGCCCGCATGGCCCGCACACGGTTCTCTAACCTGTGCAACGTGGGCTTCAGCGCCGCCATGTACGGATTCCTGCTGGTAGGCGTCATCTACTGCGGCAGCGGCATCCTCCACGGCACCATGAGCTACGGCGTGTTCGCCGCCGTGCAGCAGCTCATTACCCAGATACAGGGTCCCTTCGCCAATCTCACCGGCTACCTTCCCCGCTTCTACGCCATGCTGGCCAGCGCCGAGCGCCTGCGGGAGGCGGAGCACTTCCCTGACGATCTCACAGTCTCCCCCGTCCCCACATCGGAGATACACCGCTTCTATCAGCAGGAGCTGCACGCCTTTGGCCTGCATGATGCCTGCTTCACCTACCATAGCCGCGGCAACGAGACACCGCCGTCCACTGTCTCCCACCTGGACCTCACCGTGGACAAGGGCAACTGCATCGCCCTCACAGGTCCCTCCGGCTGCGGCAAGAGCACCATTCTGAAGCTGCTGATGGGCATCTACCCTCTGGACAGCGGCGCATGCTTTCTGCGGAGCGCCGATGGCGACCGCCCCCTGGACGCCGGCTGGCGCGGCCTGTTCTCCTACGTGCCCCAGGGCAACCACCTGCTCAGCGGCACCATCCGCCAGATCGTAGCCTTCTCCGACGCCCCCTCCCCCAACGATGAAGCCCGCATCCTGCGGGCGCTGCACATCGCCTGTGCCGACGATTTCACCGCCGCGCTGGAGCAGGGACTGGACACTCCCATTGGTGAGCGGGGTGCGGGTCTGTCCGAGGGCCAGCTCCAGCGTATCGCCATCGCCCGGGCCATCTTCGCCGACCGCCCCGTGCTGCTGCTGGACGAAGCCACCAGCGCACTGGACGAGGCCACAGAGGCCCGTCTGCTGTCCAACCTGCGGCAGATGACGGACAAGACCGTGCTCATCGTCACTCATCGTCCCGCCGCGCTGTCCATCGCGGACCGCACGGTGGCGCTGGTGCCCCCGCAGGACGCCTGAAAGGAGGCCCCATGGAACATTTCTGGATCGATGCCGCGGGCCTTCCTGCGGAGATCACAGCCCAGCATCCGCTGACGCGGCGGCTCTGCCGCGATTACGAGATCGCACCGCCCCAGTCCCCCGCCGTCCTCACCGCCTGCGCCGAACCCGAGACGGCGATGCGCCTGGCAGACGGCGCAGCCTCCCCCGCCTATCTGGAATTTCTCTGTATCCACGACAGTCTGGCCGCGCAGCTCCCCGCCCACCACCGGTTTCTGATGCACGGCGCCGCCATCGCCTTCGATGGTGCCGCCTATCTGTTCACCGCACCCAGCGGCACCGGCAAGACCACCCATGTCCGACTGTGGCGGCAGTACCTGGGCAGCCGCGTCACCGTGGTCAACGGCGACAAGCCGTTTCTGTCGCTGGAGCCTGACGGCACCGTCCGCGTCTGGGGCTCCCCCTGGGCTGGCAAAGAGCGGTGGCAAAGTCCCATCAGTGTCCCGCTCTGCGGTGTCTGCCTGCTGGAGCGCGGCACGGACCGCATCTGCCGCCTGCCGCCGGAGCAGGCGCTGACGCCCCTGTTCCGCCAGACGTACCATCGGGACGATCCCGCCCTGGAGTACCTCACTCTGGGCTTTCTGGACGCACTGCTGCGCCGTGTCCCCGTGTACCGGCTGACCTGCGGCATGACGGACGACGCCGTCCGCTGCAGCTTCGAGGCCCTCACCGGTCTCCCCTACGAAAATTACCGCCGCCCTGATGGCTGTGGCGAAGAAGGAAGTGCATTGTGATGAAACTCAGATCCGGATTCATTCTCCGTGAGGTGCTGGGCGCACCCGTGGTGGTAGCCACCGGCGACGCCGCCCGCCACTTTCACGGCATGGTGAAGCTCAACGAGACCGGCGGCATCATCTGGAAGGGCCTGCAGGAGGGCCTGACGGAGCCGCAGCTGGCGGAGCGCCTGGCCCTGACCTACGACGTGACACCGGAGCAGGCCTCCGCCGATGTAGCCGCCATGCTCCGCCAGATGGCCGATAACGGCTTTCTGGAGCCATGACCCCCTGCCGCATTGAGGACGTGCTGGCGTCCGAGGGCGTCTACGCCGCCACCACGTGGGGCACCAGCATGTACCCCATGCTGCGCTCGGGCCGCGACACCGTCATTCTCCGCCCGCCCCAGGGCCGCCTGCGCTGCTACGATGTCCCGCTGTATCGCGTGGGGGAGAAATATGTCCTGCATCGGGTGATACGCGTCCTGCCGGAGGGCTACCTCATCCGCGGTGACAACTGCCTGACCACGGAGCGGGTGCAGGAGAGCCAGGTCATCGGCGTGCTTACCGGCTTCTACCGCGACGACCGTCCGGTGGACCTGTCCGGCACCGGCTACCGGCTGTACTGCCGCATCTGGTGCGCCCTGTCGCCGCTGTGGCGGCTCTATCGCCGCGTCAGCAGCGCCGCCGCTTCTCTGCTTTGCCGTCTGCATAAAAAACGCCCTGCGGATTGACCGCAGGGCGTTTTTTCGATGTACCTTCAGCTCTCCACGCTGTAAAGGCCCGCTACCTCGTCCAGCGCCACGGAGAACACCACAGACTGGGCCTCCGACTGGGCTCCCGCCTTCTCCATGATGGCCTGCATGATGGCGGCACGCTTCTCCGCCGGCGTTACCAGCAGGATCATCTCCCGCTCCTCGGTGATGGCCATACCGAAGAACTTATTGCCGTTGGCCGCATCGGCAGCGCGGGTGTGCAGCACGGTACCGCCCTGTGCGCCTGCGGCGGATGCCGCCTCCATCACCATATCAGAATAGCCGCCGTTGGCGATGGCCACCACCAGCTCATAACCGGAATTGCTCATACGTTCCTCCTCCTTTACCGTCAGATCCGGCTCCACGTCCGTGCCGCCGGAGATGAGATACTGCATGGCGGATCTCCCGCCCACGCTGCTCAGATGCAGGCATACGGCGATACCGCTGCCCGGCCGGTCGATGTGCATGGTGTCCACCAGCTCCCGCATCAACACGTCCTTGATCTGCGGCGTCACCACGGAGAACAGCACAGATTTCTCCGTGGCCTCCAGTCCCAGATAGCTGAGCACGTCGTCGCTGGCGGTACCGCGGCCCAGCGCCGAGAATACTACCGGCGCGCCGAAGGCCCGATAGAAATCCAGAAAGTGCTTGCTGCCCATCACCCGATTGGTGATGGTAATGATGTAGTACAGTCTCTTATTCATCCCGTTACCCCCGTCAACACAGCTCGATGATGGGCTCCGCCGTTACGGGAGCCGCCGTTGTCGCCTTGGCCTGCTTCAACTTCCGCTGATAGCTGACGCCCAGCAGCTGGATGGTCACCAGCGGTGTCATGGCCACCATGGCCACCACGCCGAAGGCATCCGTCACCAGATTTCCTCCCGCCGCCGCGCACGCGCCCAACGCGAAGGGCAGCAGAAATGTGGCCGTCATGGGACCCGATGCCACGCCGCCGGAGTCGAAGGCCACCGACGTAAATATCTCCGGCACCACAAAGCTCAGCGTCAGGCTGATGGCGTAGCCCGGGATGAGGAACCACATGATAGAGATGCCGGTGAGTACGCGGATCATGGCAAGGCCCAGCGACACCGCCACGCCCACGGACAGGGCGATGTTCATGGCATGGGCGGGAATGGCTCCCGCCGTGATCTCCTCCACCTGCTTGTTCAGCACATGCACCGCCGGCTCCGCCTGCACGATGAAGTAGCCGATGACCATGGCGATGGGGATAAGTATCCAGTTATATGTATGCCCCGCGATGCTGCCGCCCAAGAAGCTGCCCACGGGCATGAAGCCCACATTGACGCCTGTGAGGAACAGTGCAAGCCCCACGTACACGTAGGCCAGGCCCACCGCCATGCTCAGCAGCGTGCGGCGCTTCAGCCTCCGGGTCACCAGCTGGAACAGCACCAGAAACGCGGCAATGGGAGCCAGCGCCTTGGCCGTCTCCGCGAAGTACTCCGGCAGCGCGTCCACATAGGCGTGGAACATCTCCACCGTGTCCTTGGCATCCGGCATCACCGTGTTGGTGTAAGCGCTGCCATCCGGCCGGTACAGAAGTCCCAGCAGCAGCACCGTGATGATAGGTCCGATGGAGCACAGTGCCACCAGGCCAAAGCTGTCGCCGCCTGCCTGCTTGTCGCTGCGGACGGCGCTGACGCCCACGCCCAGCGCCATGATGAACGGTACGGTCATGGGGCCGGTAGTGACGCCGCCGGAGTCAAAAGCCACCGCCCAGAAATCCGGTGAGACGAACATGGCAAGTCCGAACACCAATATGTAGAACCCGATCAGCAGCCACCTCAGCTGGATACCCAGCAGGATGCGCAGCAGCGCGATGACCAGAAACACGCCCACGCCTACTGCCACGGACCAGATGATGACATTATTCTCAATGGCCGGTACCTGGTTGGCCAGCACCTGCAGGTCCGGCTCTGCCACGGTGATAATGATGCCGATGAGGAAGCTGATGCCCACGATGATCCAGACATTCTTGGATCGCGTGATCTCGCTGCCCACCGCCTGACCCAGCGGGATCATGGACATCTCCGACCCCAGCGTAAATAGGCCCATGCCCACGATAAGCAGCACGCCTCCCAGCAGAAATGCCATCATGGCGTTGTTGGGCACCGGCGCGATGGTAAAGCCCAGCGCCAGCACGATCAGCATGATGGGCAGCACCGATGTCAGTGACTCGTGCAGGGGCTTTTTGAAGATGGACAAAAAGCCCTGTGCCTTCTTCCGCTGCTTCCGCAGGCGCGCCTGCTCCTCCTGTACCGTTCTTCTCGTCAAATTACCATTCCTTTCCTTAAAAAAATGGCGTATCTGTCCAATTTCGGGCAGATACGCACTTGTATCTTTACAACACCAGTATATCATGTTCGCCGCCGGCGCACAAGGGATAAGCTGTAAACATTCCGTTAAAATACCAAAATTTCCCCCAGCATTCCGGCATAAATGCTCAAAGCTCCTGCCGCGGCCCCGGGCGGAACTCCGCCGACAGCACCGCGAGCCGGACGCCTCCGGCGGACAACTCGGTGAGCCGTTCTTGTAAGGTCTCCACTCTCTCCTCCGGCAGTGACACCGTCAGATGGATGTCCGCACCGTACTGGGTGTCGTCCACTGTGCCGCCCTGCGCGGCGGCCTCCAGCCGCACCCGCTCGAACAGCGCATAGGAGCACGGGATATCCACCACGGCCCACCGCCCCATCACCGCGTACCCTGCGGCGCACAGAGCGTCCCGCGCCCCCTTGGAATAGGCGCGTGTCAGCCCGCCGGCTCCCAGCAAAATGCCGCCGAAGTACCGCGTCACCACGCATACCACGTTGGTAACGTTCTCCCGCTGGAACACGTTGAGCATGGGCTGTCCCGCCGTGCCCTGGGGCTCGCCGTCGTCGCTGTACCGCACCACGTTCTCCCCTATGAGATAGCACCAGCAGTTGTGCCTTGCATCGTAGTACTGCTTCTTGATCTGGGCGATGAACGCCCGGGCGTCCTCCTCGGACTCCACCGGCAGCAGATGGCTGATGAAACGGGATCGCTTTTCCACGAACTCGCTGTCCGCCGCCTGAAACGGCACGCGAAACTCACCCATGCCGCGCCTCCTTCTCCCAGTCCTCTCGGGCGATAGCATAGTAGCAGGTAGGCCGCCCCTGCCCGTCAGGCCACAGCACGGAGGGCCCGTCGCAAACATAGGTGAACCCGCACTTCTCGATGACGCGGCGGGACTTGTCATTCCCCGGGGAATGGCCGCACCAAACACGCGCCGCGCCCCGCTCCATAAAGCACCAGCACAGCAGCTCCCGCACCGCCTCAGGGATGAACCCCTGCCCCCAGAAGGGCCGTCCGATCCAGTAGCCGATCTCCGGCTCACCTTTCCCATCCGGCGCATCGGTGGGAAATACGCCCACGGAACCGATGGTCTCCTCCGGCCGTTCCCGCAGCAGTACCGCCAGCGTATCCGGCTGGGACAGCACCGTTCGGATGATCCGGCGGCTCTCCTCCACGGACTCGCGGGGCTTCCATCCCGCCGCGGGGCCCACCTGTCCATCGCAGGCATAGCGGTACAGACTCTCCGCGTCTTCCTCCCGCCAGGGCCGCAGCACCAGCCGCTCCGTTGTCACCATCATTCCCAGTCCTCCTTGGGCTCCACCCAGCCCTCGATATATGCCTTCAGCCGCCCCATGATACGGGGCGTACACACCGCCGTCACATCCACCGTCTCGCCGTATTCCACGCCCTCCACCTTGGCCTCGCGGTACAGCCCGTCCAGCAGTCCCGCCTTGTCGTAGGGCAGGTGGATGACCACCCGCTTCGTGCCCTTGTCCAGCCGCTTATCCACGGCCTCCAGCAGCGCAGGGATGCCCTCGCCGGTCCTGGCGGAGATATATACGGCGTCCTTCTCCCGCTCCTGCTGGGCGGTGAATGCCGCGTCGCACTTGTTGTACACGCGGATACAGGGGATGCCTTCCGCGCCCAGCTCGCGGATAAGCTCATCCACAATGCGGGCCTGCTCCCGCCACTCCGGATTGGACACGTCGATAACGTGCAGCAGCAGATCGGCGTACTCCAGTTCCTCCAGCGTGGCCTTGAACGCCTCCACCAGCTGATGGGGCAGTTTGCGGATAAACCCCACCGTATCGGAGATCACCACATCCAGCGTATCGCTGACCGTCAGCAGGCGGGTGGTAGTGTCCAGCGTATCGAACAGCCGGTCGTTGGCGGGGATACCCGCGCCGGTGATGGCGTTGAGCAGCGTGGACTTGCCCGCGTTGGTGTAGCCCACGATGGCCACCACGGGGATCTCGTTTTTCATCCGGCGCTGCCGCTGGGTGCCCCGCACGCGGCGCACCTCCTCCAGCTCTGCCTTCAACTTGTCGATCTTCCGATGGATGTGCCTCCGGTCCGTCTCCAGCTGCGTCTCGCCGGGACCCTTGGAGCCGATAGGTCCCTTGCCGCTGGTGCCCGCCTGCCGCTCCAGATGGGTCCACATGCCCACCAGCCGCGGCAGCAGGTACTGGTACTGTGCCAGCTCCACCTGTAAACAGCCCTCTTTTGTTTTGGCCCGCTGGGCGAAGATGTCCAGGATCAACCCACTGCGGTCCAGTACCTGCACACCGCACAGCTCCGTCAGCACCCGTATCTGGGAGGGTGACAGGTCGTTGTCGAAGATGACCATGGTGGCGTCGCTGTTTTCCACCATGCGCTTGACCTCCTCCACCTTGCCCTCGCCGATAAAGCTGTGGGGGTCCGGCTTCTCGCGGCTCTGGAGGATGGTGCCCACCGGCTCTCCGCCGGCCGTCTCCACCAGTGCCCCCAGCTCCGCCAGGCTCTCCTCATCGGCACTGTCCGCGCCCAGCACCGGCGACCGCAGCCCCACCAGCACCGCGTAGTCCCGTTTCTTCTCCTTGTTCTCTTCGATGGTCCTTCGTTCCATAGGCCCTCCCCCGACTGAATTGTTTATAGTATATCGTATTTTGCGGCAAATGTAAACAAACAAGACCCGTACCAAACGGTACGGGTCTTGTGATGTGACGTGTCTCTTTTACTTGTCCAGACCGAAACGCTTGTTGAACTTGGCAACACGTCCGCCGGTATCCACCAGCTTCTGCTTGCCGGTGAAGAAGGGGTGACACTTAGAGCAGACTTCCACGCGAATATCCTTCTTCGTAGAACCTGTCTCAATCACATTACCGCAGGCGCATTTGATAGTAGTCTGCTGATAATTGGGATGGATTCCTTCCTTCATTGCTCATGTTCACCCCTTTCTGGTTCACTCGTCGCCGTGGTATATCCACAAACGCATCTGTGATGATAGCATATATCTTTCCAAATTGCAAGCTTTTTTCACAGGATCTACAAAGAAATTTCCTGCCCGCACTGGAAAAAGTACAATACCCGCCGCTCCACCGGCATTTCCATGATGCGGCTCAGTGCGTCGCTGTACGCCTGGAGCTGCCCGCGGTATATCTCGGCTCGGGCGGGAGCTTCCTCCGCTGTGACGCGGTCGGTCTTGAAGTCCACCACCGTCAGCGCGCCATCCTTCCGGAACACACAATCCGCCACACCCTGTAAGAGCATCTCCTCGCCCTCTGCGCCGCCTGCATACCGCTCCGCTGGCATCAGCAGGGCGAAGCGGTATTCCCGCCATACCTGCTCTGCGCCGCGGATGCGATCCGCCAGCGGCGACCGCAGAAACGCCGCGATGGCCCGCTTGTCCACCGCCTCCGCCTGGGCCGGCGTCAATAGTCGCCGCTGCTCCAGCGCCTGTACCTGAGCCGCCACGGACTGCTCCTCCGCCGCCGTGTCCATCGGCAGGTACTGCATCACGAGATGGATGGCCGTACCCCGCTCTGCGGCGGACAGTCCGTGTATTTCCTGCAAAAAGCGGGGCTTTTCCGGCTCCGAGGGCCTGCGGACAGTGCCTGCGCCCTCCGCCACCTCCTGATCCAGCTCCCGCCCCTTCAACTGGGTGGCCGTGATCTTGGTGGGCACCGTGGTCACCGCTGCGTGGGGATATACGAAGTCCAGCGCCGCCCGATCCGGTTCCGTGAAGTCCTGAGGCACGCCAGCCTCCTCCGCGTCCTCTACCGCCGTCCCCGATGCCTCACCGTTTTCGTGCCACAGCCGGATGGACCAGCTGTCCGGCGCCTGCGTCAGCGCCTCCGGCCGCACACCTGCCATACCGTGGAGCGCCGCTGCCTGCGTCGTGTGCAGCAGCGACAGCAGCACCCACTCCCCAGGCGAGTCCGCATCGGCCACCGCCTCCGGCGGCACCGGTATACCGGTCATGGCCGTCAGATCCCGCAGCTTCTTCTCCATCCCCTTGCGGCAGTCGATGAGGATAAGCTTCTCCCTGGCCCGGGTCATGGCCACATAGAGGATGCGCATCTCCTCGGCCTTGGCCTCCCGTTCCAGCCGCAGCGCCAGCGCCTCCTTGGAGATGGTGGCGTAGCGGATGTGTCTTTCCCGATCCACCCGATCCGTGCCAAGCCCCAGCTCCGGATGCACCAGCACCGGCCGGTTCAGGTCCTGCCGGTTGAAGCTGCGCTGGAGGTCCGCCAGGATCACCACAGGGAACTCCAGTCCTTTGGACCGGTGGATACTCATGATCTGCACGCCCTCCGCCGCCTGGGCTGTCCCCAGCGTCGGTGCATCGCCGTTTTCCAGCAGCTGCCGCAGATGACTGATGAAGTCGAATAGCCCCGCCTTCCCGCTCTGCACCAGCTGCCGTGCGTAGTCGTACAGCGCCGTCAGCCGCGCCTGCCGCATTGCCCCATCTTCCATGGCTCCGAAAATAGCCATGACATGGCACCGGTCGTAGATGTACCACAGCAAGTCGTCCGCCGGCATCTCCCGCGCCGCCTGCCGCAGCTCATTCAGCAGCGTCAGGAACTCCCGTGCCGCGTTGCTCTCGTCCTGACACAGCGCATCGTAGTAGTCTCCCTCCGGCAGCACGGCGCGGATGGCCGCCAGCTGATTGGGAGACAACCCCACCAGCGGCGAGCGCAGTACGCCGATGAGCGGCACGTCCTGCCGCGGATTGTCCACGATCTCCAGCAGCGACACCGTCACCGCGATCTCCATGGCGCTGAAAAAGTCCTCGCTCTCCCCGCTGCCGCAGGGGATGCCCTCCCGCGCCAGCGCACGGGTGAACGTCTGCATCCGCGAGCGGGGCGACCGCATGAGGATGACGATGTCCTCCGGCCGTACCGGCCGCATTGCGCCCTCCCCCGCCTGCACGGGGAACTTCTCATCCAGCAGCTGCCGGATGCGCCGCGCTGTAAAGCGGGCCTCCGCCTCAGTGCGGTCCAGCGCCTGGTCCGGTGTGTCCTCCACACTGACCACGTGCAGCTCCGTCTCCCGCCCCGCTGCTGGGGTATAGTACGCCGCGCCGAAGTACAGCTTCTCCTGATCGGTGTAGTCCATCTCCCCCATTTCCTGGGACATGATGTCCGAAAAGACGAAGTTAGTGGCCTCCAGCACCTCCCCGCGGGATCGGAAGTTGCGGCTGAGCACCATGCGGCGGGGCTGACCCTCCTCGGCATCCGCCGCGTCGGCGAACTGCCGGTACTTACCCATAAAGATGGTGGGGTCCGCCAGCCGGAACCGGTAGATGCTTTGCTTCACATCGCCCACGGTGAACAGGTTCCGCCCTGCGCGGGAGATAGCCCGGAAGATGCAGTCCTGCACCTCGTTGGTATCCTGATACTCGTCCACCATGATCTCCTGATACCGCTGGGACACCTGCCGCGCCAGATCCGTTGGTTCATCGTCCTGACCGCACAGCAGCGTCACGGCGTAGTGCTCCTGGTCGGAGAAATCCATGGCATTGCGCCGCACCTTCTCCGCCTGGTAGCGCTGGGAGAACCGCTCCGTCAGACGCAGCAGCGCCAGCATGGACGGCGCTGCTGCCTGCAGATCCTCCAGATGCTCCCGCTCCGTCACGAGGTAGGGCGCGGTCATCTCCTCCTTGGCCTTCTTGTATTTCTCCCGCACGGCCTTGGCCGCCGCCTTGGCCTCGTCGTTCTCGCCGTTTTTCACCGTACCGGCCCGCTGCAGCACCGGCTGCACGCGGCCCATGGCGTCCCAGCCCTCCTGAGACGCCTGCTCGTACCGGCGCAGCTCTGCCGCCGCCGCCAGAAACTGGGCCGCATTGGCCTTGTATACCGGCTCGCAGTCCTCCATGGCGGCCACGGCCCGTTCCAGCTGCCCCGCCCAGAACAAGGCCCGCCGCACTGTGTCCTCCATCACCGTCCTGCCGTAGTCGCTGTCTGCCAGCGATGAGGGCAGCTGCCGCCAGCTCTCCGCCGCGGCCCGCAGCCACTTCTCGGGGTAGGGATGGCTCTGGATCTTGCTGTGCAGCTCCAGCACCAGCGCGGTCAGGGCCCTGTCATCCCGTCCCGCGCCCAGCGTACCCGCCAGCTGCGCCGCCTCTTCATCGCCGTTTTCGATGTCCTGATAGAACGTCTCCATGGTCCGCTCCAGCGCCCGCTCCCGCAGCAGCTGTGCCTCAGCCTCGTCCAATACACGGAAGTCCGGCGTCAGACACCGCCCGTCCACCGGCTCCAGCAGGTGGATGTGCTCCCGCAGCAGCGATGCGCAGAAGCCGTCCACCGTCTTGATATCCGCCTGATACACGCGGAACATCTGCCGCCGCAGGTGCCGGTCCTCCGGTGTCTCCGCCACCCGCGCCGCCAGCTCCGAGGCCAGCCGCGCCCGCAGCTCCGCCGCCGCCGCGCGGGTGTAGGTGATGATGAGAAAATCGTCCACATTGGCGCGCTCCTGCGTCAGATAGGAGAACACCCGCTCCACCAGTACCTTCGTCTTGCCGGAACCGGCTGCGGCGGACACCAGCAGACTTCCGCCGCGGTCAAATACCGCCGCGTGCTGCTGCTCCGTCAGCTTCAGCTCACCCATGGTGCTCCACCTCCCTGTCTACCGTCTGCCAGAACTCCTCCGGCGTTATTTTCCTCAGATAGCGCGGCTTGTCCCGTTTCTCGTCGAACCAGCATGCCGCCCGGAACGCGCACCAGGTGCAGGCGCTGTCCTGCGGCCCGCGGGTACAGGGGTCGGCATCGATGTTGCCGTCTCCGATTTCCCGCGCCACGCGGTGCAGCAGGCTGTCGATGTATCGCGCCATCCTGCCCATCTCCGCCGTGT
This sequence comes from Vescimonas sp., assembly GCF_057856985.1. Lineage (NCBI taxonomy): Bacteria > Bacillati > Bacillota > Clostridia > Eubacteriales > Oscillospiraceae > Vescimonas > Vescimonas sp. The sequence continues at coordinate 142,108 of NZ_DBLZXX010000003.1, read as the reverse complement.
CCACCAGCAGATTGGGCAGCAGCGCCGCAGGCTGTCCATCCGTCACCTTCCCGATGGGCAGGTAGCACGGCTTCTCCAGCGCACTGTGCTCCATGGCCCGCAGCACCTCCGGCTCGCTCAACAGCATGCCGGTACGCCGCAGCTTCCGCCGCAGCACGGCCTCCAGCTTCTCCGGCGGGATGCTGCGGTCCTCCCGCGAGATGATCTCCCGCGCCGGCGTATACAGCACGCCGGCCGGCACCACCGGCATCCCGAAATATCCGCTGCCCTCCTTCTGCAGGGCGAACAGGTACAGCAGCATCTGGATACCCAGCCCGTACCGCACATCCGACAGGTCGAATGCCTTCTGGCCGGTCTTGTAGTCCACCACCCGCAGATACAGCTTTCCGTCCTTTATCCAGCCGTCCACGCGGTCTACCTTGCCCCGCACCGACAGGGCCGTGCTGCCCTCTGTCACGGTGATGGCCGGCAGCTGGCCGTCCTTCCCGCCGAAGCCCAGCTCGAAGGCAATGGGCCGGAAATCCGACACCGCCATCTCGTCGGCGATGTTCTCCACGATGGCGCAGGCCGTCTCCCGCAGCCGCGAGAAAAGATACCGGAATCGCGCCCCCTTCTGGTCGTAGCCGTCGATCATGGTCTGGGCATACAGGTCCACATAGTGGTGTACCAGCTGCCGCAGCGCAGGCTTGTCCACCTCACCGTAGCCACCGCGCGCACACACGTCGCGGTTTACGTTCTCCAGCAGATAGTGGATGAATGTGCCCACCTCCGGTGCCTCGAAACCGGCGCTTGTCCGCTCCTTGGCTCGCAGCCCGTACTCCATAAAATACCCGAAATGGCAGCTTTTCAGCCGGTCGATACGGGACGCGGACATGGCAATGCGCCGCCCATACAGCGTCTGCACCGCCTGAGGCGACAGCCTGCCGCGGCCCATGGATCGCGCCTGTTCCATCCGCGCCAGCAGCGGGGCCTGCCCGCTCCCTGCAAAATATTGCCACAGAGGCCCGCCCATCTCCTGACCGGCCAGCGCCAGCGCCGGTGCCGGCAGCTCCCGCCGATAGGCGCCGTCCTCCCGCTCCACCGTGATCTGCGGGAACAACCGCCCGATGCGCTCCACCACAAAAGACGGCAGCAGCTGCCCGCCCGCGCCGTCCGTCACCGGCCACATCACCGTCAGCGACGCCGTAGGCTGCGCCAGGCACGCATAGATGTTCTGCAATTCCGCGCCGAGGGGGTCAAATGTGGCGTCCGACAGCAGGATGCCCCGCTGCTGCAGAAGCTCCCGCTCCTGGGCGTCCAGCAGCCCGCCCCCCGTCTCCACCGTGGGCAGCACGTTGTCGTTGGCGCCCAGCAAAAACAGATGCCGCACCGTATGCCGGTCGTTCCGCGTGATGGGCGTCACCTTCACCTGATCCAGCGTGGCGGGAATGGTGGCCACGGCGTACTGGCTCAGTACCAGCCGCAGCAAGCGGGCGAACTCCTGCCCGTCCACCTCTACGTCGCCCAGCAGCTCCACGAACTGGTCCAGCACGCCGCAGAAGATGCTCCACAGCTGGCTGTACTCCTCCGCCAGCTGCACCTGTCCTCCGTCGTACAGTGTCGCCGTCTGGGCTTTCAGTGTCTCCGGCACTCCTGCGTGCTCCGTAAACCTGTAAAGCACTTCTGCTTTATCCCGTATGGTTTTACCTACCTTCAGTCCCTCGCTCAGTTCCAGGAACAGCACGCGCACGCGGCGGCGCACTGCGTTGACCTCCTCCAGCCGCTGCCGCCGCGCTTCGCTGATCTCCTGTCCGTAGCCGTCTGGATCGGCGGTCCAATCCGCTTCCTTCAGCCACATGCCGCCCCGTATCTGCCACCGGATCACATAGTTTTCCAGCATATCGCACTCCGCCGCTGAGATACCCGCCATGCCGGTTTTCAGGCACCGGAACACGTCCTCATACTCAAATCCTCCGGTAACAGCGTCCACCGCCGACAGCACCATGGTCAGCACCGGCTTTTCCAGGATGTCGCTGCGCCGGCTGATGTAGGCGGGGATGCCGTCCCTGCGGAACACCGCCTCCAAAAGCGGCCCGTATACCTCCATGTTCCGCGCCGCCACACCGATGTCCCGCCAGCGGCAGCCCTGCCGGGCCAGCCGCCGCACACAGGCGGACACATATTCCGCCTCGGAGAACGCTGTCTCCGCCTGATACAGCCGGATGGGCGGCTCCTCCCCCTGCCACGGCTCCTCTCCATCGAAGAAGCATCGCTCCAGATACCCCAGCGGCCCATCGTTTTTGCTGACAAGTGTTTCTACTTCACATCTTGCGTGTACCAACGCTGCCATCCGTTTCAGGCGATCCCTCTGCCGCAGGGCGTTCTGGAACAGCTGCGGGTCCGACTCGTCTCCCAGCAGCGTCACCGTCAGGCAGTTCCCCTGCCGCAGCGCCGTCTCCAGAATGTCCTCCTCCACCCAATTGAAGTAGGAGAACCCGTCAACATACACGTCCTTGCCCATCAGATAGTCCGACTCCGGCAGGGCATCGCACAGCTTCTGCACGCGGGAGCGGGCGTCGAACCCCTCCCCCCGCAGGTGGGCATCGTAGGCGCCGTAGATCAGCGCCGCGGACCGCAGCTTATCCCCAGCCGCGCCCTCCATGTCCGCCACCTGCGCCAGCAGCATCTCCGGCGTCACCTGATAGGCGTACAGCTCATCGGCCAGCGCCACCAGCTGCCGCAGAAACGCCGGCCGTTGGGAGGGCCGCGCAAACACCGTCAGTCTGCTGCTCACCTCCTGCAGCGCCCGCCGCATGGTCAGCAGCTTGCCGCCAGCGTCCAGCGTCACGTCCGCCAGTCCGCCGGTCTGGGCCAGTACACGGGTGGCCAGATTTCGGAAGCTCAGCACCTCCGCATCGCGGCTGGCTGTGGGTCCCAGCGCACGGCACAGATCCAGCTCCGCCTCATGGGAGGCGTGCTCCGGTACCAGCAGGATCTGCGGCCGCTGCCGCCGCTCCTGCATCGTCTCCAGCACCCTGCGGCTCTTGCCCGCACCGGCGCGGCCCATCCAGATCTGTAATTCCATCCCGCATCCCTCGTTTCCCGTGATCTTTTGGTCACGCCGCCATCACGCCCTGCGCTGCGGCAGCCTTCGCTGTCTATACGCTGATTATACCGTATCCACTGTCCAAAGGAAAGGACATTCCTCTGTGCTGCGAAAAAAAGCGCGCCCCTGACCGCTCCGCACCTGTGCGGAGCCTGTCAAAGACACACTCTTTCAATTCACTTTTCGCCACAGAGCTGCTGCCGCAGCCGGTCGCGGTTCTCCTCCGTCACGGTAACGACCCGTACCCGCGGGTGCGCCGCCACACGGCCCAGGAATTCGCTGTCCGCCTGCTGCAAAACGCCGTACACCGGCTTATCGCCGTCCAGCGCTGCCAGCACCGCCTTCTGGAATTCCAGTGCCGCCGCCTCCGATGGTCCCAGCTCGTCCATGACGATCACGTCGCAGTCCGCCGCGTCCGCCAGCGCTGCGGGCCCCAACCGGTCGAACAGATCCGTCCGCCGCTCCCCACAGAGACACACCAGATTCTCCGGCGACGGCTGCTGGCCCTCCGCCGCCCGCAGCAGGTGGATGGAGGGCCTCTCAAAGATGCCCGTTATCCGACGGGTGAAAAAGCCACCCAGTCGCTTCCCTTCCAGCACGGCTCGCAGCAGCGTGGACTTGCCCACGCCCTTCCGGCCCGTCAGGAACAGATGCTCAGTGCATGGGGCAGCCATGGCGGACCTCCCCGTTGGCCTCGCGGCGCTCTGCCCGCACCAGGATCATCTCACCGGCGATGGACACGGCGATCTCCTCCGGCGTCACGGCTTTGATGGCGGTGCCGATAGGCGTATGCACAAAGGCGATGGCCTCATCGGAGATGCCTGCGTCCCGCAGCCGCTGGTTGACAAAGGCCGTCTTTTTGCGGGAGCCGATGACGCCCACGTAGGCCGTCTTGTGCTGCAGCACCTGCACCTGCGACTGGAAATCGTACTCGTGGCCGTTGGTCATGATAACCACATAGTCCTCCGGCTCCACAGTGAGGTAGTCGCGGATGCGGGTGAAGTCGCCGCAGACGACCTGGTCCGCCTGGGGAAACCGCTCCCGCGTGGCGAACTGGGGGCGGTCGTCAAAAACCACCGGCCTAAACCCCACACTGCTCAGCAGCGGCACCAGTGCCTTGGAGATGTGCCCCGCGCCAAAGATCAACGCCCGTTCTCCGATGGGCAGCTGCATTGTAAAGCATTTTTCCTTAACAGTATTTTCATCCATCAGATAGGGCATGCTCCCGTCCAGCGGCTGCACCAGCCAGCCCACCGTGCGGGTACTGACCCGCCGCAGCACCTCCGCCGCCAGTGTATCCCACGCCCTATCGCCGCAGGGAATACGGCGGAAGTAGACGGTCACATCGCCGCCGCAGACCATACCGGTGCTCTGCTCGCTGCCATCGCGGCGCAGCCGGAACTCCCGCGTCATGCTGTCGGTACAGTCAGCCAGCATCTCCCGGGCGATGGCAATGGACCGCCCCTCCACGGCGCCGCCGCCGATGGTACCGGCCAGCAGACCGTTGCGGCCCACCAGCATCTGGCTGCCCGCACCTCGGGGCGCGGATCCGTCGTCCCAGATGATGGTGGCCAGCACCGTGTCCTGTCCCTTCTCCCGCTGGTACACCAGCGTCTGAAAAATGGTATTCATCGTGTTTACCTCCTGCCGTACCAGCGGCTATTCACAGACACCCTGCGGCGCAAAGCCGCAGGGCGTCCTTTGTTTGCAATGGTTTCCGATCAGGCCGCCTGATCCGCCGCAGATGCTGCGGGGATAGAGTTGGCCACCAGCGCATCGTACTGCGCCTGGGTCAGGTCGCAGTGGTAGAACAGCTCGAAATAGGTGCTGACCTCGGTATAGAGATCATAATCCACCGCCTCGGGATACAGGACCTTGGCCATCCACGTCATACCCAGCAGGCGCTGGACGCTGGGCGGGAATCCCATCCAGTTATAGGGCCCCATGGGGACCTCATAGTATTTGCCGCTCTGGATGGCGGAGATGGTCTGCCAGTTCTCATTGCCGGCCACGGTGTCGTAGATGCTGCCCGGAGCAAACAGGATCACATCGGGGTTCCAGTTGAGGATCTGTTCCATGTCCACCTCGTTGCCGGTTCCCTTGCTGGAGGGCTCGTCCACCACAGCCAGATTGTTGCTGAGCAGGTCGATGACTTCGGCATGAAAGGAGCCCTGTGCGATGACGTTAAGTCCTTCATCTCCAGTGATGTAAAGGAGATTTACTTTATCCACGCTGTCGGCGATGGATACAATGCGGTCATAGGCGAAGCGGCAGTAGTCCGCCCGCCCCTGCGCCTCGTTGGGCATTGCCAGGAGGTCTCCCAGCATGGCGTATGTATCATCCATAGAGGAAAGGTAGGCATCGATGTGGACAAAGGGAATGCCGGTCTGCTCCTGCAGGTCATCCATATCCTCCACAATACTGCCCTTGGGCTCGCCAACATCGATGACCACGTCCGGCGCAGCGGCCAGCAGCGTCTCAAGATTCAGCTCACCTTTTCCGCCATAAAGCTGGCCCAAAATCGGCAGATTGTAGTATTTCTTATCCAAAAACTCCGCAGCGCTTTCGTCCCACGCATTGGCGATACCCACCAGCTTATCCGGTGCCATGGCGAAAACCACGATCTGGGCCAGAGGGCCGGAAACAGCAATTTTTTCCACATTCACAGGTACTGTGACCTCGCGGCCGCAGGAGTCCGTGAATACCCGCGTGGTGCCATCTGCGGCGGTGTTCTGGCTGTTGTCACCGGTATTCTCCGCAGGCTTTGCACCGCAGGCAAACAGTGAGAACGACATCACCAGTGCCAGCAGCAGCGCCATCCATCTTTTTCCATTCATTGGCAAATTTCCTCCTCATTTTCTTCCTTTTTTACTTCCGGTTTATTTCCGTTTTCCTTCCTGATTTGCTTCATGAGGAAGTTTCTCAGGAATTTTTGACGTTTGAAAGACAAATATCCCCGCACGGCGAACTACCGGTATGTGCCAGGGAAACGCTGCATCGCCGGTAGGCTCCAGCTTCTCCCGTAGGAAGCCATCCGTGATAAGGGACGCATCATCGCGGCGGCGGTACGTCTCGAAAAAAAGACGGGCCTCCTCCCAGTCGCGGAAGGGCTGGTCAAAGCGATAGGCCGTCCGCTTCAGCTCATAGGGGATGTTCAGCTCCGTCAGCCGCGCTTCCGCAGCTGCCACGCCGTGACTCTCTTCCAAGGGCTGCTTTGTCACGGTAAAACGATGGTCCCTATGGTCGCGCTTGACGGCGATGACCGTGCCGCGGCACCGGGATCTGGCCACGGACAGTATTTCGTCCATGCTGCCGAAGAAGCAGAACACCATGGCGTCGTAGGGTTCGGCGGGACGGTCAGTGAAAATATCTGTACATAGCGGCGTCACGTTTTCAATGTGCCGCGCAGCCAGCTCCTCTTTCAGCACCGAGAGGGCCTGGGCATCGCAGTCCGCCGCCGTCACATGGCGGACATGGGGCGCCAGCGCCAGCGAGAGAAATCCCAGACCGCAGCCTGCGTCGCAGACACGATCCTGCGGCGACAGATACGGCAGCAGCTCCGCCGTCAGGCGGCGGTGGAAATCCGTCTGGCGTCCGGCATCCGCCATGTAGCGAATCATGTCATCCGTCCAGCGGAACACGGTCCTCTCCTCCTTTCGGCACGATGGCGGGGCCGTAGGCCGTGTCCAACAGAGCCGCGTCCACGCCGTAGAGACGGCGGAGCAATTCTGCTGTCAAAACCTCCTTTGTTGCACCAAACGCGGCTACCGCGCCGCCGGACAGAGCCAGCACACGGTCGGAAAAGCGCAGAGCGTGCTGGGGATCGTGGGTAGAGAGCACCACCGTGTAGCCCTGACGGGACAGATCATGGACGCAGCGCAGCACACGAAGCTGATTGCCGTAGTCCAGCGAGGACGTGGGTTCGTCCATCACCAGAATGTCCGCCTGCTGACACAGAGCACGGGCGATCAGCACCAGTTGCTGCTCGCCGCCGGACAGCTCCGCAAAATTACGGTAGGTCAGATGCACTACGCCCAACTGCTCCAGAGTGGCCAAAGCCTGCTGCTCCTGCTGGGCGGAGGGGGAGCGGAACGGCGAGAGCTGGCGGGTCAGACCCATCAGCACCGTGTCCAGCACGGAATAACCAAAGGTAGGGCGGTGTATCTGGGGGATGTAGGCGATATGGGCGGCCAGCGTCCGCTGGTCCAAAGTGCGGGCATCCCGCCCGTCCAGCAGGATGGCACCGCCATAGTCCGGCAGACCGCCCAGAATGCAGCGGAACAGGGTACTTTTCCCCGCGCCGTTGGGGCCCAGCACCGACAAAAGCTCTCCCTGCCAGGCCGCGAAAGAGATGTTCCGCAGCGCCGTATGGCCACCGCGATATGTATAGGTAAGCTCCTTTACAGTCAGCTTCACAGGCGGTCCTCCCCCTTTACCATGAGATAGACAAAGAAGGGTGCGCCCACAAATGCTGTCAGGATACCGATGGGGATCTCCACCGCCGTCAGGCAGCGGGCCAGATCGTCCACCAGCAGCAGAAACCCTGCGCCGAACACCATGGACATGGGCAGAAGATACCGGCAGTCGTTGCCCACGATGCGGCGGCTCAGGTGCGGGATCACCAGACCCACCCAGCCGATCATGCCGGAGACGGAGACGCTGGCCGCGGTGAGCACCGTGGCACAGAGGATCACCGCCAGACGGATCCGGTCGGTATTGACGCCCATGGAGCGGGCCTCGTCCGGTGACAAGGTCAGCAGATTCATGCGCCAGCGCAGCAGCAGAAGGGGCACCAAGCCAACCGCCATGCAGGCGGCAGCGAAGCCCACTGTTTTCAGCCGCGTGCCGGACAGGCTGCCCATGAGCCAATAGGTGATCTGAGGCAGTTGGTTGGCGGGGTCGGCCACCAGCTTAATGTAGGAGGTGCCGGCGGAGAACAGCGAGCCCACCATGATGCCGGCCAACAGGATGCTCACTACCCTGCTGCCCCTGGTACGGCTGCCGATGAGGTAGACCAGCACCACCGTCAGCAGGCTGAAGCAAAAGGCGAAAATCGTGGTCATGACGCTGCCCTGTCCCAGCAGGATGGCCAGCGCCGCGCCGAAACAGGCTCCCGAGGACGCGCCCAGAATGTCCGGCGCGGCCATGGGGTTCTGGAACACCGTCTGGTAACTGGCACCGGCGGCGGACAGGGCACAGCCCACCAGGCAGGCCATCAGGATGCGGGGCAGGCGGACGTTGTGGACGGCGATGGCCATGTTGTCCGTCCACGTCTGGGTGAGGGGGAACAGGCGGGACAGCAGGATGCGCACCACCTCGCCCAGCGGCACATCGTAGCGCCCCCAGACGAAGGACAGGAGGAACAGCGCCGCCAATGCCAGCGCCATCAGGCACACGCGGCCCAGCGGCCGCTTCCGGTGCGTCGACATGGCGCCCCTCCTCTCCTGTAAAATACGTGCTCTATTTTACAGGATAACGGGGCAAAATGCAAGGAGCGGTGTGCGATATTGTCGGATAGTTGTGCGGCAAATCTATTTACCCAGCCACTGCCGCAGCCGCTCCCACAGCTCCAGCGACCGGAATCGCAGGACATAGCCATCGCCGTCGCCGGTGATGAGAGACAGGTCATCCTCCGTCAGGCCGGCGCCCAGCGCGGTCCGGGACAGGTCGGACGCGGCGGCGGTACACAGGGGCGGGTACACCACGCACCACCAGTTGCGGCCCTCCCCCGCGCCGATCACTACCCGCAGGGCCAGATAGCCGCCGGAGGGCAGGGCAAAGCCGTCGTATGCCTTGAGAGGAAACTCCGCTTCCTCCAGTGAGACGGAGACGAGATCGTCGCGGTGCTGCGCCGCCAGCTCCGCCGCGGCGGCATCCCCAATGGCGGGCAGGGCGTCCGTCAGGCGCCGGCGGGCATCGTTCATGTCGGCGGACTCCCGTAATATGGCCTCCGCACGGGTCAACACCGCATCGCGGACCTGAAGCTTCAGTGCCTGATCGGCGGCGTTATCGGAGTTGGCGATAACGTGAAGGCGGATCATTTTGGCCTGCAGATCGTCCTGCCGGTGGAGGGACCAGGCTCCCCAGAGCAGTGCGGCGGCCAGCGCCAGCAGCAGTGCCAACTCAAAGGTATGGAATTTACGCATAAAAACACCGTCCTATTTAGGAATTTTCCTGCATTTTGGACGGTGTTTTCGGATTTTATACAGGTTGGGCCGCAAATGTCATGGGCCAGCGCTCCCGCAGGGTCTCGGCGGCGGCGCGGGCGGTGTCCTCGCGGGCGAACAGGCCGAACACGGCGCTGCCGCTGCCGCTGAGCAGGGCAGCCAGTGCGCCGTGGGCGCGGAGGGCGCTCTCGATGTCCCATACGGCGCTGTCCGGTGGGACGGCGCGTTCGAAGCTGTTATAGAGCGCGGCGGCCACAGCGCGGATATCCTCCGCCGCCAGCGCGGCGGGCATGGCGTCGGGGCGGGGCAGCTCCGGCGGCAGGTCGTCCAGACGGCGGTACATGGCGGGGGTGGAGAAGCCCTCCGGCGGTTTGACGATGACGAACCAGCCATCCCGTAAGCGGGGCATGGGCGTCAGGCGCTCTCCCCTGCCCCGGGCCAGCGCGGTGCCGCCGCGGATGAAGAATGGCACGTCGCTTCCCAGCGCCGCAGCCATGTGCTCCAGCTGGACGTCCGGCAGGGACGGCGCGTACAGGGTGCGCAGGGCCAGCAGTGTGGATGCAGCGTCGCTGCTGCCGCCGCCCAGTCCCGCCTGGGACGGGATACGCTTCCGGAGGTGCAGGTGCAGGTCCGGCACGGGCAGCTTCGTCTCTTCGAAAAACCTGCCGGCGGCGCGGAGCACCAGATTGGTGGCATCCGACGGGACGGCGGGGTCTGTGCAGGTCAGGGTCAGGCCGGCGCCGCCGTGCGTCAGGATCAGGGTGTCGTACAGGCCCACGGCCTGCATGACGGTGGATACGTCGTGGTAGCCGTCGGGACGACGGTCGCCGACGGTCAGGGTAAGATTCACTTTCGCGGGGGCGTACAGGGTCAGTGGTTCCATAGCTCCTCCTGACAAAAAAGCGCCCGATGGGCGCTTTTTTGCGGTGTTACTTCACGATCTTGCGGGCTTCGATGTAATAGCGCTTGTCCTGAGCGTGGCCCATGGAGAAGGTCTTGCGGGGCAGCACACCGTCGGCCATGACGGTCTTGAACAGCTGCTCCTTGCCCATAGCGGGCAGCAGGAAGCCCATGTTGCCGGGCTTGCCGCCCAGCTCGCGGGTCACGTCATCGCCGTGGATATAGTCCACCTCGCCGCCGTTGGCCTTCAGGTAGGGATCGATGACGTTCTGGAGCGTGCCCACGGCCAGCTGGACCTTGGGGTCAGGGACGGTGATGAAGTGGCTCTCACCGTTCCAGACGAACTCGATGGTGTGGCCGTCGCCCTTGCCCTCGTAGGCGTTGGGATAGGCGGCGCGGAAGGCATCCATGAACTTCTTGTGGTCCACGCCGAACAGCACGCGGTGGATGGGCTCAAACTGCAAAGCATCGTCGTGGTTGTTCACCACCTCCACCAGCGCGAAGCGGGAGGGCAGGGCCAGGTACTCCTCGGGGGTCTTGCCCTTCTTCTGCTCCTCGTAGCAGGCCTTGGCGGTGGCCAGAGAGTGGTTGCCGTCGCCCACGGCGAACAGCAGGGGTGCTACGCCGGAGACGCCATACTTCTTCTGCATAGCCTCGTCGGTGGTCAGGCCCTCCAGAGACGCGGCCACGGCGTCGATCTGCTTGTCGGACAGCTTGTAGCCGGTGATGTGTCCGCCGTTCTGCATCAGGTCGAAGTCGTAGAGCTTCTCCATGGCGGAGGCTGCGGCGGTCAGGGGCTCGATGACGGTCTTATCGGGGTCATCGATCAGCAGCATGACGTGGGGCAGCTCAATGGGGGCGTTGCGGCGGACGCGGGCACGGGGCGGGATACGATCCAGCACGGTGCCCTCGGTGGCGCGGATCAGCGCGCCGGAGCCGGGGGTGAAGTCGTAGGCATCCAGATCCACCATGCCGATAAGGCCGTGGCGGATGCGGCCGTCGGACTGCTGGCGCTCGATGTAGATCAGGGAATCGGAGAGCGTCTCGAACACGCCGTCTGCCATATACTTGCGCATGGCGGCGTTGATATCGTCAATATACTCGTCCACGTTGGGGGCCTTCAGGTTGGCTTCCGGCAGGATGAGACGCAGCGTGGAGGGGGCGTCGCCCACCTTCTCCTCCACCGCCTGCCAGTACTCCGGCTCGGAAGTGAACTGGTCGCAGGCCACCACGGCCCACTTGGTCATGTCCTGTCCCTTGGGCAGCAGGATGTCGGCGGGATAAAAGCCCAGCTTTTCGAATTTCTTGTTCATGGTGTTCCTCCTCTTTCATCAAAAGGTGCAGATGCATTTGTTCCTACCCGTCATACTACCAAAAATCACCGGTGTTTGCAATCGATTTTCAAAATTTTTCAGGCAGGCTGACAAATTTTTGCGTATAGTCCGATGCGGCGCGGGGAGACTATGAGAGAAAGCAGTCTTGACACAAGGAGGGACTCTCATGAAGATCGTAGACCGCATTGCGCTGGTACTGGTCATCATCGGTGCGCTGAACTGGGGAGGCGTGGGGCTTTTCAGCTTCGACTGCGTGGCCTTCCTGTTCGGCGGGCAGACCGGCGCCGTCAGCCGCATCATCTATACGCTGGTGGGCATCGCGGGACTGTGGTGCATCACCCTGCTGTTCCGCGAGGATGGGACGGAGAACACATAAACACAGAAAAAGACCGCCTCTCGGCGGTCTTTTTCTGTGTTTATCGCTTAGTTATCATTATGGACAAAACATGCTGCGGTGCGGTACAAGTGGAGAACGGTTTTCCTTTCTGGGCCGCCGCGGCAGAAAAAACACGCCCTTGCCAATCGATGGTACCGTATTGCTTTATGATCTGTTGTACTTTTTCTTTCGGCTTACAACCGTTGTGCCGATAACAGCACCGCCGCTGATGAACAGAAGTGCGCTCCACAAAACGGGATCGCTGCTGTCACCGGTATTTGACGAGGCAGTATTTCCGGGCTTGTCGGGGTGGTCGCTCGGCTTCACCGTAGAACCCTTTGCGGGAATTGCAACAGCGGCCTTCTTATAGCCACAGACGGTGCATTCCTCGTGTTTGGAGCCTTTCCTGGTTGCGGTGGGTTCCTTATCGATCACCCACTTGAAGCTATGCGCCGCTATGTCCTTCCTGTCACCGCAGGGGCATTCATGCCAATGGTTGTCTGCGTCTGACTTCCAGGCCGTTCCATGGTTATGGATATGCGGAATACTCTTGTATGTTACAATAACGGTCTTGTCGGCGTCCATGATAACTTCCAGCATATTGGAGCGCACCTCTGCTTTAACACCATTCACCGTAACAGTGTCAATTTGATAGCCGCTATCGGGAGTGAAAACAATTGTTTCATGCGATCCGGCCGCCAGCCCTGCTTTACTTGCAGAAATCGTTCCATTCCCACCATTCACCTGTGTTGTCAGGCTATAGGTCGTCTCAACCTTCCGTGTTTTCGTCACATTAGAGGGAATGACATAGTCGCGCTGTCCGACAGTGATCCTCAGCATTGCGGAGGCAAGCAGCACATCACCTACTCTGAACTCAGAGTGGGGCAGACGATATGTCACACTGATGCTTTCTCCGTTGAAACGGCCGGGATTTCCTACAAGGCGGGCATCCTGATCGATCGTAAGGACATATTCAGCTTTACCACCCGATTGTTCAATAATGCTTTCCATGCTTTCAGACATATCATACGTTACGGTATATGTCACGGGATAGTGTTCACCGGTTTTATTTCTCTCAATGGTTTCAGGCCCTTGTATGACCAGTTCACCGTGGTCCTGTGAGGGTTGGACAACGGCTACGGCATAGCCGTTTCCAGACACATCCGGAAGCGTGACGTCTATATCTCTTGGGTTTGTATCTTCTGTGTTTGTCTTCCGAGCTGCATAAACCTGCGCCTCCGAGGCATCGAGAACCTTTCCGGTTTCATCCACCGGCAAGGACAGCACATAAACCGGCAGATCGTTCAGTGTCAGGCCGCGCACCGTCAGCTTAGCTGCGCCGTCGCGCTGAACCCAGAAGGTGGCCAACGGATCACTCCAGCCCATGCTATCCGAAGCATAGGTCAAAGCGGTTACATTTGCAGCACTGGTGTTCCCCAGCCTGATGTCAAGGCTGCTGTCAGCCGGGGTAACGGTCTTACTGTCAGTCTGGAAATAAACTGCCCGATCTCCAACAGCTGCCTCACGGGAGATATAGAGGTAACGATCGCACTTTCCATAGTCTTTACCGGTGACGGCCAAATCATTTGATATGCCGCCTGTGATCTGATATTCGTCATTGACGGTGACGGTGACCTGCCTGAGATTGTTTTTGATGGTACCGGCATTCAGCTCGATCTTCGGCACCATGCCGCCATAATCACTGGCATCAAAGCAGATACCGCCGCCAAAGGCTGTTGCGGCGTTGTTCTCGATCGCGCCGCCATTCATAATGAATTGGCCGCCTCTGCGGACAAATACGCCGCCGCCGATCCGGTCAGCTTCGCCTTTTGCACTGTTTGTACCGGAAATGTTGCCGGAGATCGTACCGCCATTGTGAAGATGCCTTTGGATATCATGGTTCCGCCGCCTGTTTGCTCGGCTTTGTTGTTGCAGATCTCAGCACCCTCATACATGGCTGCGTTGTGGTTTCCGCCATTATTGGACAGCACCACACCGCCGCCGCGATCCGTAGAAATATTACCGTTGATTTTTCCGTAAATATCTAAGTGCTCATCCGTTCCGTTGATATAAACCGCGCCATAGTACGCGCGATTATTGAGAATCCTTCCGTTTTTTCCAATTGTCACCGCTGTACCGCCGTCAGTTTGCAGGATATGGTTGCCTGTGGCATGCACATTGCTGATTTCACCGTCAATCACGACGGTGCAGTTTTGTGCAAAGATGACATTGCCGTTTAGACTGGGGCAATCCGTGATTTTGGAGCCGTTTTCCATTTTGAAGGATCTGGCGCCACCCGCACAGTAGATCATGCTGCCGCCGGAGATTTTCTCAATCAGAGCGGTGGAGGTCAGCGCTCCCTCTGCGCTATTGCGCAGATGAATTACGATGCCGCTATTCGCCTGCCACATTGCGCTCTTGTTTGCAGCAATGCTGCTGATGGCGCCGCCGATCTCGACCTTACCGCCGTCTGCATAAACTCCGCGGCCGTCAATGTTCTGGATCTTCGAGCCTTCCTTCATCACGAGTGTACCGCCCTGAAGCCAGATCGCACCTGCCGGACCGACTGAGCCTGCCGCAGAGTCTTTTGTTCTCGTATAGCCAGCCATGGTATCCTCTATCACACTGCCTCTTTCCATGACGATTTTTGCCTGGTCGGTGGCGCGTACAGCGGACATACCGCCAAAGTTGCGCAGCACAGCACCACTACCCAGTGTCACGGTGCAGGGCACAGTAGCGTTGGAGGCAATGATAGCGTCCTGCACATAAACCGTATTATCCGCGCTGCCGTCACCGCTGACAGCCTGTGCGAATACAGTACCCTCGTGCATCCCTGCATCGTCCAGAATGATTTTGGAAAGAGTCAGGCCGACAGAACTCGCCGATAAAGACTGAACCTCGATCATGGCGGGATTATACCAGCTGCGGGCTGTGTCACTTTGCAGGTTAAAATCAGCGCTGCGTGTAATGGTGTAAGGGCCGCCCTCTCCACTGGTGATTTTAAGACTCTTATCATAAAAACGAGCACACTGATCCATGATCAGATCGCTCATGACATAGATCGCTGCACCGTCAGCCGCGGCATCGACCGCCTTAGCCAGCGTGGCGAAAGGGAGATCTTTTGTGCCGGTATTCTGTTCGTCGTTACCGGTGCTGCTGACATAGATCTCCGCAGCATCATTCTGTGCTGCCGGATTCGCTTCCCCCGGCGCATTTTTCTGTTCTCCATATTCGGACAACAGCTCCTCGTTGACGGTTTGTTCCTCCAATGCGGAAGTCGGAGCCTCTTCCACCGACTCAGAGGTATTACCCAGCTCCATCGCAAAAGCGGCAGTGGGCAGTAACCCCATCACCAACGCAGAGCAGAGTAAGACACTTAACAACAATTTTCGCATAGAACATTCCCCTTTCTATTTCTTGTTTTGTGTTCCGTTGTAATTGCAAGCGTCCGATGAATCGAAAATCATAATTTGGCAATCGTCTAACTTTTATAGGAACATCAGCTTGTCCATCGCCGTTATCAAGTCCTCCCTCTGTAATTATTTTGCGGCACAAATGGTACAAAACTCCTTTCCCCGCAAGTGCATAATTTTAGTATGGCATATTTTTATCAACTTTTCAACTGGTTTTCAGAAATTCCCGCTGCAAACACAAAAAGTCCGTCTGCCGCAGCAGCCGAAAAACAGACGCATGGAAAGCCTCGTATCAGGTTCTTTTTAAACCGCAAACATTGAGGGAGAAGGTAATTGCACCTTCTCCCTTATTTTGGTAATTATGCTGTTCTTCTCCGCTGTCCGGCGGAAAGCCGATAGGGCCGCGGGGAGAGGACGGGGTTGCTTTTTTGCGGCGCGTGTGGTAGGATAAGAAAAAAGAAGAGAGGAGTTGAGAGGATGAACCTGATTTCCTGCTGAACTACGGCACGACATTGTATCGGGCGGCGCTGACCGTCCTGTTTGTTGTGCCTTTCGCGGGAAATTGGCGTATCTCTCAGCTCTGTGCGTGGTCATAGCCTGCCTATCGGCGGGTGTGGTGTGCGTTTTTGGCTGTGGGAGCTGTTTCCCGCAGCCATTTTTTCGTATAGGAGGCATGACCATGTCCATTATTAAAGTATCCGACCTTACGTTCTGCTATGAAGGCAGCTACGACAACATCTTTGAAAACGTCAGCTTTCAGCTGGATACCGACTGGCGGCTGGGGCTGACAGGCCGCAACGGGCGAGGCAAAACCACGCTGCTGCGGCTCTTAGAGGGAAGGTATCCCTATCAAGGCACAATACACGCCAGCGTGGGCTTCGACTATTTTCCCTACGCCGTGGAGGACCCATCGCTGTGTCCCATGGAGCTGCTGGAGCGCGTCTGTCCCGACGTGGCCCCGTGGCGGTTCCTGCGGGAGCTGACGCCGCTGGAGGTGTCGGAGGACGCACTGTCCCGTCCCTTTTCCACGCTGTCCGGCGGCGAGCAGTCCAAGCTCCTGCTGGCCATGCTCTTTTCCCGGGAAAACCGCTTTCTCCTCATCGACGAGCCCACCAACCATCTGGATCAGCTGGGGCGGGCGTTGGTGAGCCGCTATCTCCGCGGCAAAAAGGGCTTCCTGCTGGTGTCCCACGACCGCGCCTTTCTGGACGGCTGCGTGGATCACATCCTGTCCATCAACCGCAGCAGTATCGAGGTGCAGAAGGGGAATTTTTCCTCGTGGTACGAGAACAAGCGGCGGCAGGACGCCTTTGAGCTGTCACAGAATGAGCGGCTCAAAAAGGAGATCGGGCGGCTGAAGGAGGCGGCGCGGCAGTCCAGCGACTGGGCCGACCGGGTGGAGGGGACGAAAATCGGGAAAAACTCCGCCAAGGTCAAGGGACTCGCCGATGCCATGGGCGGCCGCGACTTCGTTGCCGAGCAGTCCCGGCGGATGCAGCAGCGGCGGAAAAATCTGGAACGGCGGCAGCAAAACGCCATCGAGGAGAAGTCCGCGCTGCTGAAGGACATCGAACGCAGCGATGCTTTGAAGCTGCATCCGCTGACCCATCACGCCCAGCGGCTGGCAGCGCTGCGGGAGGTGTCCATCGACTACGGCGGTGGGGTCGTGTGCAGCGGCGTATCCTTCACCGTGACGCAGGGCGACCGCGTGGCGCTGTGCGGGGCAAACGGCTGCGGCAAGTCCAGTGTTCTCAAGCTGCTGTGCGGGCAGGATATCCCCTATTCCGGCACCTTGGAGACAGCCAGCCGGCTGGTCATCTCCTACGTGCCGCAGGACGCCTCCGGTCTGCGGGGCCGGCTGCGGGACTACGCCGCCGGGTACGGTCTCGATGAGAGCCTGTTCCTGACGATCCTGCGGAAGCTGGGCTTCGAGCGGGTGCAGTTCGAGAAGGACATGGGCGACTACTCTGCCGGACAGAAGAAAAAGGTGCTGCTGGCCCGAAGCCTGTGCCAGTCCGCCCATCTGTACGTCTGGGACGAGCCGCTGAACTATATCGACGTTCTCTCCCGCATCCAGATTGAGGAGCTGCTGCAAGCATTCCGGCCTACTCTGCTGTTCGTGGAGCACGACCGCGTGTTCTGTGAGAACATCGCCACGAAAACCGTGGAGCTGTAAAATCAAAACCTCCGGCCAAGCCGGAGGTTTTGATTTTCAGGACAGTGTTTTTTCTGCAAAGCCCTGCCAACCGGCGGCAAATTCCTCCGCCAGACGGGCAGAGCCGCCCCCCTGCCAGCAGCGAGCCAGATAATACAGGCCACACATGCAGGCATACTTATCGTAATAGCTGCCAAAGACGGCGCTGTGCAGCTGCTCCTGCTGCTGTGCAGGCTGCGTCTCCTGTCTGGCAGAACGCATCGCGGCGGCACTCCGCGTCCAGACGGCCCGCAGTTCAGGCGCATCCCAATCCACCTGATTGGCTTCGCGGTCATTATAGGAGACGAAGTGGGCAAAGCCCTCGTCGAAAGTGAAGGCATCCAGCCGGGACAGATAGTCACCTGTTTCCTGCGCCGCATCCAGCTCCGGCCGGTGCCGGTGGATGCAGACATGGCACAGCTCGTGAGTCAGCAGGTTATGCGCCACGCGCTCCACCGGTACGGCGCCCAGATACTGGACCCACAGGCCCATGTCCAGAACGGCGGTATCCACCCCGGCGGGGCTTTTCAGCACCACCGCGTCGTTGGGCGGCGGATAGCCCACGATCAGCGCTGTCTCCGCACCGCGCAGAATGTCCTGCCAGTCCGGAAACAGCGCGTCCCAGACCGGACGGTTGCCGGGAACGAACGTCTCCACAGTCCGCAGCACCTGCTCGTAGACCTGCATGACCGCCGCCTTTTGCGCATCGGAGCCGTCCGGCTCCTGAAAGCAGTAGCCGGGCTGGGTGAAAAACCACTCCTGCGCGTGCGCGGCAAGGCTTCTCCCCGCCAGATAGTCCGTTACGATGTCGGTGTAGAGTTTCACGGCGATACCTCCTTATTTCCCCGCCAAGCGCTTGACCAACTCCTCGTCCGGGTCGGCCAGCAGGGTCTGGTACGTGGTGTAGATGACCATGCCCGGGCGGGCACCGGCGGGCTTTTTCACGAACTTCACCGGCGTGTAATCCACGGGGACCTTGGTGCTGCCCTGCGCCTGGGAGAAGTACGCCGCCAGCGACGCGGCCTCCATAAGACTCTGTTGGTCCGGCTCCGCGCCGCCGGTGCAGAGGATCACGTGGCTGCCATGGATCTTCTGGGTGTGGAGCCAGAGGTCCCGCTTGTCGGCGTCCTTTGTGGTCAGACGGTCGTTCTGGCGGTTGTTGCGGCCTACCAGGACACGCAGGCCCGCGGAGGTGCGGAACTCCCGTGGCCGGGAGGCCCGCTGGAAGCCGGGCTGCTTTTTGCCCCGCTGGCGGATATAGCCGCCGTCGGTGAGCTCGATGCGGACATCGTTGAAGTCCTGCTCCGATTCGGCCTGAGACAGCTCCTGCAGAACGCTCTCAAGATACTGCAGCTCCTCCCTGCCCTTTTGCAGCTGGGCCGTCAGGTACTTCTCCGCCGTTTTGGCCTTGGTGTATTGCTTGAAGTAGCGGGCGGCATTCTCCTGCGGCGACAGGCGCACGTCCAGCGGGATGTCGATGTCGGCGCAGTTTTCGTCGTAGTAGTTCTGGGCGGTGAGGCGGCTCTGTCCCCGCGTCATACGATAGAGGTTGGCGGTGATCAGCTCGCCGCAGATGCGCAGGCGGTCACGGTCCAGACAGGCGGCCAGCTCCTTCTCCTGGGCGGCGATCTTACGGCGGACGCGGTCCCTGGCAGTGGTGGCAGTCTTTAGGAGATCCTGCCCCTTCTGCTTCACCCGCTCCGCCTGCTCCCGCTTTTCATAGAAGCCATCCAGCAGGTGGGAAAAGCTGTCGCAGGGCTCCGACTGGGCGTAGGCACCGTACTGGAGGATGGGGCCATAGGTGAAGTCAGAAAGCGCTCCGTTCCGTTTGATTGCAGTCGGTGTAAAGCGATTTTCATTCACAGCGTTCTGCCACTGGGAGAAGACGCTCCACAGGGGTGTTCCCTGCGAAACGGGGGCGTCGGTGGCACCGCAGGCGCGGTAAGCCAGCTCACGGGCCACCAGCGGCGGCAGGGCGGTGAAGGTATCCAGCAGCCAGCCGTCCAGCGGCGCGTCCGGCGCGGCGCGCCGCAGCAGGGCGGCGAACTCCTCCTCCGTGACATCCAGCGGTGAGTTCTTGTTCTGACGGGCAGGCAGGCGGTAGAAAAGGCCGGGCAGCACCTGGCGGTCCTGCTCTGACTCCAGGTCAATGCGGCGCAGGCAGTCGATGATACGGCCGTCCCTGTCGCAGAGGATCAGGTTGGCGCGGCGGGGCATACCCTCCCACACCAGCGTGAAGCGGCTGCGCTCCCCCAGCTCGTCGGCAGCCAGCACGGTCAGCGTCACCACGCGCTCCAGCGGCTCCTGCCGGACGGACTCGATGACGCCTCCGGACAGGTGCTTGCGCAGGAGCATACAGAACATGGGCGGCTGGGACGGGTTGTCCCGCACCTGCTCTGTCAGGTGCAGGCGGGGTTGGCTGCCGCCGGCGTTCAGGTACAGGCGGCGGCTCCCCCGCAGCAGCAGAACCACCTGATCCCTGGCGGGCTGCTGGATCTTCTCGATGCGGCTGCCGGTGATCTGGGGCGACAGCTCCTCCACTACGCCTTGCAGGCAGATGGCGTCTAACGGCATGGCTGATCCTCCTCCATCATCACGGTGAACAGTTGGTTGACACGCTTGGTGTCGCCCCGCAGGTACAGCCACCCCAGCAGGCATTCCAGCGCTGTGGCCTGATGATACTGAGCGGTGGTGGCGTTTTTAGGGATACCGTGGACGGCGGCGTTGCGGCCGCGCTTGAATACGGCGTCCTCCTCCGGCGTCAGCAACGGCAGGATGCGCTGGGCCCTGTGGGCCTGCTCCGGCGCGCAGACCAGAGCGATGGCGGCGCGGTGCAGGTCCTTGCCGGTGGCCTTGCCGTGGGCGCAGAGCCACGTGCGCACCAGCAGCTCATACACGCCGTCGCCCACATGGGCCAAGCCGATGGAGCTGACGGTGCGCAGCTGGTCGGCAGGCAGGGCGATATGAAAATAATCCATGAGAGAACCTCTCCTTTGTGCGTATTTACCTGCAACAGTATGCCACTTTCCGGCGCATTTGGCAAGAACAAGTATCGACAGGCCGAAGCGGGCATGATAGAATATGGCAGCGTGATATAAATGAGAGCAGGAGGTAAGGGATATGCCCAATACAGGCGAGCGCCGGTTCAAGAGAGGTCAGATCATCTGTAAGCCCGGCGAAATGGATATGAACATGTATAACATCCTCTATGGCAGCGTGGTCGTCTACAAGGACTACGGTACGCCGGAGGAGGTGGAGGTGGTGACGCTCAGCGAGGGGGATTTCTTCAACGTCATCAGCTTTCTGGAGTCCCGTCCCCGCAACACCACGGTGGTGGCGTTGGAGCCGCTGGTGGTCAGCGAGATCACCATGGAGAACTTCGGGAAGTATTTCAGTGAGCGGCCCGCCAAGATCATGAGCCTCCTGCAGCACATGAGCGCCCGCATCCGGCAGCTCCAGAAAGCCTATGTGGAGACGTGCCACGCGCTGGAGGCCTACAGCGACAAGGAGCGGCTTCAGGCGGAGCACGGCGAGTGGTACGCCCAGCACAGCAAGATGGTACACTATATCGAGGCCATGTTCCCTTATATGCTGGGCAAGACCGAAAACGACGAAGAAAAGTAAATTAACAAAAAGAGAGACGGCGGAGCCGTCTCTCTTTTTGTTTGCAGGAACGCTTACAGGGACTCGTAGAGGGCCTTGCAGGCGCGGTACATCTCGTAGCAATCCAGCTTGGCCACCACCTCGAAGGGGGCGTGCATGCTCAGCACCGGCACGCCGGCGTCCAGTGTGGCGATATTGCGGTTGGCCATGTACTGGGCCACCGTACCGCCGCCGCCGGCGTCGATCTTGCCCATCTCGCAGATCTGCCAGCGGACACCGGCCTTATCCAGCACGCCGCGGACATAGCCCACGGTTTCGGCGTTGGCATCGGAGGAGCCGGACTTGCCCCTGGCCCCGGTGTACTTGCACAGGCCCACGCCGTGGTTGACGAAGGCGGCGTTGCGCTTTTCATACACATCGGCGAAGTTGGGGTCGTAGGCGGCGGTGACGTCGGCGGACAGGCAGAAGGCGTTCTCATAGCAGACGCGCAGGGCCACGTTCTGGCTCTCGCACAGGTCGTTCATGAAGGTGTCGAAGGCGGCGGACTGCATGCCGGTGACGCCCATGGAGCCGATCTCCTCCTTGTCGGCCAGAACGCAGACGGCGGTCTTTTCCGGCGTCCCGATGTCCAGAATGGCCTGCAGAGCAGCGAAGCCGCAGACGCGGTCATCGTGGCCATAGGCACCGATGAGGCTGCCGTCCAGGCCGATATCGGTGGCGTTGACGGCAGGCACCGTCTCCAGCTCGGCGGAGGCGAAGTCGGCCTCGGTGATGCCGTACTTGTCGTACAGGCGCTTGAGTACCTGCATCTTCACGCGGTCGCTGTCATCATCGTCGCCCAGAGGACGGCTGCCCAGCAGGATGTTCAGCGTCTCGCCGGGGATGGCCTCGCTCAGGGGCTTCTTGCTCTGCTCCGCGCCCAGATGGGGCAGCAGGTCGGTGATCACCAGCTTGGGCTCATCACCCTCGCCGATGCAGACATCCACCACGGAGCCGTCACGCAGGACCACGGTGCCGCGCAGCTCCAGAGGAATGGTGACCCACTGGTACTTGCGGACGCCGCCGTAGTAATGGGTCTTGAAGTAGGCCAGCTCGCTGTCCTCATACAGGGGGGTGGGCTTCAGGTCCAGACGGGGAGAGTCGATGTGAGCGGCGGTGATCTGGGCGCCCTCCGCCAGGCTGCGGCGGCCGACGAC
Source organism: Vescimonas sp. (assembly GCF_057856985.1). NCBI lineage: Bacteria > Bacillati > Bacillota > Clostridia > Eubacteriales > Oscillospiraceae > Vescimonas > Vescimonas sp. Next base: position 119,840 of record NZ_DBLZXX010000003.1, on the reverse strand, counting down.
GGCCAGCACCAGACCCTTGCCGCGGTTGCAGGAGTAGACCTTATCGCCGGCGGACAGGGACATGCCGCGCTTGTACTCCACGAAGCCATGCTTCTCCGCCAGAGCGATGGCGGCGCGGGCGCTGAGGCGCTCCGTCTTGCCGGCGTCCAGGAACGCCTTGTAGACGGTGCAGTATGCCTCCATCTTCTCCAGATCCGCCGCGCTCAGCACATCGTAGCCGTTGCGGTCATCCTTCAGCAGCTGCTTCTTCAGGGCCTTCAGTTCTTCACTCATGATCTGCTTCCTCCTCAAATATATGTTGTAATCTCTGATAGGCTATTTCTTCAAACACCTGCGGCGAGGCGGCGTCGTTCATCAGCACGTCCGTACAGCGGGCGCGGTAGAACTCGTCGGGCTTCTGGGCCTGCACCCGCAGGCGGGCATAGTCCTCCGAAATACCGTCGCGGGCCATGATCCGGCGGACCCGTGTCTCCGTGGGAGCCAGTACGGCCACCGTGCGGCGGCAGAGACGGTACAGACCGCTCTCCACCAGATTGATGGCATCGATACCCACCATGGCGGCGTCGCTTTCGTTGACGCGGCGCAGCAGCTCGCGGGGCAGGCGGTCGAAAATAATGGCGTTGAGCCGGTCCAGTGCAGCGGGATCGCTGAACACCGCAGCACCCAGCTTCTGGCGATCCAGCGCACCGTCAGGGGTGAACACGGGGCCGAAGGCGGCAGTGATGGCGGCGCGCAGGGACGCATCGGTGCGCAGCAGCTGGTGATAGACGGCGTCGCAGTCCAGCACCAGTCCACCCAGACGCTCCAGCGCACGAAGGGCGCTGGTCTTACCCGCGCCGGTGGGGCCGGTAAAGCCGATGATCAGCGGCGATACGTCCACCACATGGAAGCCCGCCGCCTTTTTCAGACGATTGGCCACCGCCAAACCCAGGCCGGATTCATCGGGACACTGGGCGTATATCTCCGACACGTCCGTATCGTCGAAGGTACGCAGGGCGTCAAACACATGCTGGGCCTGGGACAGCTTATCGTCTGCGGCACCGAGACGGTGGACGATGTGGCCCGCGAACAGTGGGGCGTACTCATCGAAGCAGATGACGCCGGCGTGATCCGGCAGGTGGTCGCGTATGTAGGCGGCGCTGCGGCGGGCGGGGCCGGTGACCACCGTAACAGGGGCCTTCGGCGCGTAGTGGCGGTACTTCATGCCCGGGGCACGGGGGCGCTCCCCCTCTCCCATTTTGCGGCGCACCGCGTCGTCCACGGCTACCTCGCCCAGCACGCGCTCCAGCGCTTCCAGCGGCAAGCCGCCCGGGCGCAGCAGGCGGGGCGGCTGTACCGTCAGATCGATGATGGTACTCTCCACCCCCACGGCGCAGGGGCCGCCGTCCACGATGCCGTCTATCTTGCCCGCCATATCGTCCATCATGTGCTGGGCGGTGGTGGGGCTGGGACGTCCGGATGTGTTGCCGCTGGGCGCGGCGATGGGCACGCCGGCGGCCTCAATGATGGCCAGCGTGACGGGATGGTTCGGGCAGCGGACGCCCACCGTCTCCAGTCCGCCGGTGGTGCGCAGGGGCACGATCTCGCGGCGGGGCAGGATCATGGTCAGCGGGCCGGGCCAGAATTTCTCCGCCAGCCGATAAGCGGCGGCAGGCACATTTTGGCAGTACCGCTCCAGCCAGTCCGCCGAGGGAACATGGATGATGAGGGGGTTGTCCTGCGGGCGGCCCTTGGCCTCAAAGATGCGGCGCACCGCATCCTCGTTGAGGGCGTCGGCACCCAGGCCGTACACCGTCTCTGTGGGGATGCCCAGCAGGCCGCCGCGGCGGAGGATAGCCGCCGCTTCCGCCACGGCGTTTGTGTCATGTTCCGGATGGAATATCCTGGTCTCCAAAGAAATTTCCTCTTTTCGGCAGTTTACTTACAGGCCCAGCTCCTCGCCTACCAGCACCACCTTGATGCGGCCGGCGGGCTTGCAGAAGCGTGTGATGACCATCTGGGAGCAGATGCAGTCGGGGCTGGTGCAGTCGCCGCACTGGCCGTTGACAGCGCAGGGCGTCTTGCCGTCGAAGCGCTGGGCGTTGGCAGGGGCGGCGATGTGACGGGCGCGGGAGACGGCACCATCCAGATCGGCGGCTACCTTGTTCATGCCGGCCACCACGATGACCTGCTTCGGTCCGAAGCACAGGGCGGCCACGCGATTGCCGATGCCGTCGATGTTCACCAGCTGCCCGTCCTCGGAGATGGCGTTGCTGCTCATGAGGAATGTGTCACAGGTCAGGGCCTGATGCAGCATGGCGGTGCGCTCCTCCGGCGTGCGGGCGGTGTCGCGGTCGATCACCGGCTGGTTCCGGCTGCGCAGGCGGCCTTTGATGCCCAACTCGTCCACGGTGGCCACACCGCCCCAGCTCACCACATCGCCGGCGGGGATCAGCTCCAGCACCTTCTCCACCGCTTCAGCGGCGGTGGGACAGTAGTAGGCCTCCATATTGCGCTTTTGCAGTGCGGCGGCCACACGGGGGCCAGCCTTGTCGTACATCTTTTTCTTGGGTTCCAGCATGGTTCATTCCTCCTTACTCTCTTGCAGGCGCTGCGCCTGATCGTTCAGGATCAGCGCATCGATCATGGGGTCCAGGTCGCCGTTCATGACGGCGGCAATGTTGAAGTTTTTATTGTCCCCCGTGAGCCGGTGGTCGGTGACGCGGTTCTGGGGGAAGTTATAGGTGCGTATCTTGCCGCTGCGGTCGCCAGTGCCCACCTGGCTTTTGCGGGTGGCGGCGATGGCGGCGTTCTGGCGGGCCTGCTCCGCCTCGTACAGCTTGGAGCGGAGGATCTTCATAGCGCGGTCCTTGTTCTTATACTGACTGCGCTCGTCCTGACATTCCACCACCGTACCGGTGGGCAGGTGGGTGATGCGGATGGCGGACTCCGTCTTATTGACGTGCTGGCCGCCGGCACCGGAGGAACGGAACGTGTCGATCTGCAGATCCTTGGGGTCGATGGTAAACTCCACTTCCTCCGCCTCCGGCATGACGGCCACAGTGGCGGCAGAGGTCTGGATGCGGCCGGAGGACTCCGTCTCCGGTACGCGCTGGACGCGGTGGGTGCCGGCCTCGAACTTCAGGCGGGACCACGCGCCCGCGCCCTCCACCTCGGCGCTGACCTCCTTGACGCCGCCCAGCTCCGTGTCGTTTTCGTTGACGATGCTCAGTGTCCAGCCCTTGCGCTCGGCATACATGGTGTACATCCGCAGGAGGTCGGCGGCAAACAGGGCCCCCTCTTCCCCACCGATGCCGGCGCGTATCTCCAATATCACGTTTTTGTCGTCATTGGGGTCTTTGGGAAGCAGCAGGCGCTTCAACTCCTCCGTCAGCCGCTCCAGCTCCGCCTTGGCGGCGGACAGCTCCTCCTGTGCCAGCTCACGCAGCTCGGGGTCCGACAGCATGGCGCAGGCGTCCTCCGCCGTCTGCGCCGTCTGGGCATAGGCTCGGGCGCAGGCCGCGATGGGCGTCAGCTCCTTCTGCTCGCGGCTGAGGGCGGTGAGCCTCTCGCGGTCAGTGTACACCGTGGGGTCGGACAGCTGGCGTTCCACCTCCGCCAGACGAGCCTCGATAGCCTTCATCTTCTCCAGCATGGCGGGTCCTCAGTTCTGCTCCAGCCAGCGCTGGACGTTCTGCACAAAGTCGTTGCGCCAGAACTCGTAGCCCTCGCTGCCCGGGCGGAGGGACACAGCGAACAGCCGCTTCTCCGCGGTATAGAGATCCATCTGGTCATAAACCTCCTCGCTGCGCTGCTCGGTGCTGCGGGTGACCACATAGGCCACGCGGTGCAGCTCCAGCCCGCGGCGCTTCAGGAGGGAGCGGATGGGGCTGGCCATGCGGCCCGCCCACACAGGGCTTCCCACGATCACCAGCTTGTACTCCTCCAGCGGTCTGGCTGTCTCAAAGGGATTCAGGGGCTTTGTGGACAGCTTCATGGCGTCCATGCCGCTGCGCAGGTAGCCCTTCCAGCCGCTGCGGTCGCGGCCATCGGTGATGGCCACGATCTCCGCGTCCAGCGCCTCGGCGATCTCCTTGACCGCACGGCGGGTATTGCCGGTGCGGGAATAGTAAATGCACAAAATATCACTCATATCAGTTCTCCTGTTCCTCCAGTTGCAGGCTCAGCTCCTCCCAGCGGGTCATCTCCTGCTCCAGCTGGGACTCCACCTCCTGACGCTGCCGGTACAGCTCGCCCAGCTTCTCCGCGTCGCAGGCGGCGGCTTCCATGTCGCGGTCCAACGCAGCAACGGACGCCTCTAAACGGGAGATGGCCGTCTCGCAGATGGTCAGCTGCTTACGGGCCGCCTGCCGACTGCGGCTGCCCCTGCCGACAGGGGCGGGCTTCTTCGGCTGGGCCGGTACGGCGGCGGGCGGCGCGGCGCGGCGGGCCTCCTCCCGCACCTGGCGGTACTGCATGAAGCCCATAGGGTAGTCGGTGACGGCGCGGTCCTCCAGCTCCCAGACACGGGTAGCGAAGCGATTGATGAAATAGCGGTCGTGGCTGACGAACAGCAGCGTGCCGTCAAAGTCCTCCACTGCCTGCTCCAGCCACTCGCGGGAGTCGATGTCCAGATGGTTGGTTGGCTCGTCCAGGATCAGGAGGTTGATGCTCTCGTCCATCAGCATGCACAGCCGCAGACGGCTGAGTTCGCCGCCGGACAGCACAGAGACGGACTTGAACACATCCTCGCCGGTAAACTGATACGCCGCCAGACGGTTGCGGGCCGACTGGGGCGTGATGTCCAGCTCGTAGAGCATGGTGTCCAGAATGCTGCGCTCCGGATGGTCGAAGTGGATGACCTGCGGCAGGTAGGCGGCCTTGACGGAGGGGCCCAGCCGGATCATACCGGTGTCGGGCCCGTCCAGCCCCACGATCATGTTCAGCAGGGTGGTCTTGCCGGTGCCGTTCTCGCCCAGCAGAGCAATGCGTTCCCCTCCCTCCACGCGGAGGTACACGTCCTCAAAGAGTCTACGCCCCCCAAAGGACTTGGAGACGCCCTTGATCTGCAGGACCTCGTCGCCCTTGAACTCCCGGCTCTGGAAGCGGGCCTCCAGTCGGCGGGCCTTGGTGGGCTTCTGGGTGGTACGCATCCGCTCGATACGCTTTTCCATGGAGAAGGCCCGTTTGTGCAGAGCATCGTTGCCCATAAAAGCCCAGAGGTGCATCTGCTCCGCCGCCTTTTCCAGCTGCTGGATCTTGGCCTGCTCCTTCAGGTACTGCTTCATGCGTTCCTGATAGCGACGCTCCTTCTCAATGGCGTAAAAGCTGTAATTCCCGCTGTAAAACTCGGCCTTGCCGTCCTGTATCTCGATGATGCGGGTGACAGTGCGGTCCAGAAAGTAACGGTCGTGGCTGATGGTGACCACGGTGCCGCGGAAGTTGCGGAGGTAGTCCTCCAGCCACTCCGTGGCCTGCAGGTCCAGATGGTTGGTGGGCTCGTCCAGCAGCAGAACGTCCGTGTCCTCCAGAATCAGGCGGCCCAGGTTCACACGGGTCTTTTCGCCGCCGGACAGGCGGTCGAAGAGGCGGGTGCGCATCTCATCGGAGATGCTCAGGCCGTTGGCCACCTTGTTCACTGCGGTGTCGGTATCCCAGCCGCCCAGTCCCTCGAAGCGGGCATTCAGCTCGCCGTAACGCCGGAGGGTGGCGTCGTCGGAGGCGCCCTGCTCCATGGCGAGGGTCAGGGCGTCCATCTCGTCCTTCATGCGAAACATGCGGGCAAAGGCGGTGCGCAGCACATCCTCCACCGTGTAGCCCTCGGGATAGACAGGGATCTGGGAGATAAGCCCCACGCGGCGGCCCGACGCGATCTGCACCGTGCCGCTGTCGTAGTCCAGCTCGCCGGTAAGTATTTTGAACAGCGTGGTCTTGCCTGCGCCATTGCGGCCCAGCAGGCCCACCCGCTCGCCGGTGTCCACCTGAAACGTCAGGCCGTCCAGTATTTTCTTTTCCAGGTCGAAGGACTTCACCAGTCCCTCTACGCGAATGTCGATCATGTCTGTGCTTCCAATTCCTTGACAATAGTCTCCATGTGCATGGCGTGGGACGCCTTCACCAACAGAGCCGTATCGGGGCCGAAGGCGGCGCGGACGGCGGGCAGCGCGTCCTCCGCTGCGGCGTACCACTGGGCGTTGGGGGCTTCGGCGGCGATGCCGCGGGCCTTCTCCCCTACGGCGATGACGGCGTCGATATGCAGCTCTCCCGCCAGTACGCCGATGGCGCGGTGGGCAGAGACGGTAAGCTCCCCCAGCTCCCCCATGTCGCCCAGCACGGCCAGACGGCGGCGGGACGGCGTGACGGACAGCAGCTTCAGGGCCTCGGTCATAGCCTGAGGGTTGGCGTTATAACAGTCATCGATGAGCAGGCGGCCCTCCGGCAGGTGCAGCACCCGCATGCGGGAGCCGGTAGGGACATAGGAGGCCACGCCGGCGGTGATCTCCGCCGCCGTCAGACCCAGGACTTCTCCGATGGCGGCGGCCATAGCCATGGGGTAGATCATGTACGCCCCGGGGGACGCGGTGTGCAGACGATAGCTGCCCCTGGCGGTGGTGACAGTGCAGGAGATACCCTCGATGCCGCAGTCGTCCACGTCTGTGACGCGGATCTGACAGCCCTCCCCCCTGCCGCAGCGCAGGACGGTCTGGGGCAGGGCAACGGTGTTCAGCAGCGGATCGTCACCGTTGAGGACGGCAAGCCCGTCCGGCGGCAGGTGTTCAAATATCTCGCACTTGGCCTGCAGGATGCCCTGCCGCGTGTTGCCCAGATTTTCGATGTGGGCATCGCCCACGTTGGTGATAACGGCGATATCGGGCCGCACCAGTTCGCCCAGATAGCGTATCTCGCCAAAGTGATTCATGCCCGTCTCGATGACCGCAGCCTCGTGCTGCGGCGTCAGGTTCAGCAGAGTCAGCGGCGTGCCGATGTCGTTGTTGTAGTTGGCCTGAGTCTTCAGGGTATCGTACCGCTGGGACAGGACGGCGGCCACCATCTCCTTGGTCGTGGTCTTGCCTGCGGAGCCGGTGATCTGCACCACGGGCAGAGTGAAGCGGCTGCGATACCAGGCAGCCAAGGCGCCCAGGGCCAGACGGGTGTCCTCCACCAGCACGTAGGCCTTATGGGGCAGCAGCTTGTCCGGGCGGCGGGCCGTCAGGCAGCCCTCTGCGCCGCCGGTGAGGGCGGCGTCAATATAGGCGTGGCCGTCGAAGCGCTCGCCGGTCAGGGGGATAAACAGCTGGCCCGCCGAGACGGCGCGGCTGTCGGTGGTGACGCCGGTAATAGCGGCGGGGCTGTCTTGCAGCATCGTACCGCCCACGGCGGCGCATATCTCCTGAATGGTACAGGGAATCATGGGCAAATCGCTCCTTCCGCGAGGTACGGCGGGCCCGGCGGCCCGCGGCTCATGGGCGCATCAGCCCACGCTCTCACTGTTTTTAACTCTGCTATTAACGGCACTATTATAGCACGGCGTTTCCGGTATGACAACCGATTTTCCTCCGAACAAACTGTAAATAAAAAAGGGCGCGTCCGTTGGACGCGCCCCGGGAGGCTATTATCGCAGCCAGTCCGGCTTGGACCGGCCCTGTACGCCGGACACAAGCCCCATGGAGATGAACAGCATCAGCAGCGATGAGCCGCCGTAGCTGATGAACGGCAGCGTCAGGCCGATGACGGGCATGACGAACAGACACATGCCCACGTTGACGATGACCTGGAAGATCACCATGCCGGCCACGCCGATGCAGACCAAGCCCTCCTGGCGGGTCTTGGCGTGACGAGCCACCCAGATGCACCGGACCACGATGGCCGTCAGCAGTGCCAGCGTCAGCAGGCAGCCCACCATGCCCAGCTCCTCGCCGATGACAGTGAAGATAAAATCGGTGTGACGATTGGGCAGCGCAGAGCTATACTCGCTCTGGGTCTGGGTGCCGTGGAACAGCCCCTCCCCCGTGAGCTTGCCGCTGCCCAGCGCCATCAGGCTGCGGGTCTGCTGCCAGCCGGTGTTCTGCACGTCCAGCGTATGGTCGAACAGCACCTGAAACCGGAGCTTCATGTACTTGGGCATCTTGTTCAGGTCCCACAGCGCCCAGAAGCCTACGCCGCCCAGCACGCCGCCGATGGCGAACCAGTGCAGGGCCACACCGGCTACGAAGCACATGCAGATGAAGATGAACAGGAACACCAGTGCGCTGCCCATGTCGGAGGACACCTTATAGTAGAGCAGGAAGATCACACCGAAGTGGGCGCCCAGAAACAGGATGGACGGGATACTGCTGAGGTCGCGGTTCTCCTTGAGCCACGCCAGCTGCTTGGCCAGCACCAGTGTGAAGGTGAGCTTCACGATCTCGGCGGGCTGCACCTTTACGGGGAGGAACGGGAAATCCAGCCAGGCGCGGTTGCCGGTATTATCCTCGATACCCAGCGGCGTCACCAGCAGGAGAATAAAGATGATGCCCGTCAGAAATATCCACTTCCAGTATTTGGACAGGTCGTTCAGATCCACCTGGGACACCAGCAAGTACAGTATCACGCCCAGCAGCAGGGCCGCAGACTGGACCGCCACCAGACGCCAGGTATGCATGTAGCGGGTGGCGCTGGCCACCATGAGGATACCGAACAGGGATGCCGCCGCGCACAGCGCCAGCAGTACCAGATCCGTCTGGCGCAGGATGTCGGTGAAAAAGTCGCGGGAACGACGGAACATGGGCGGGTCTCCTTTCCAGTGGGCTGGTAAAAACGCATGATAACACGCTAAGTGTACCACAAGAAGTTTTATCTGTAAACCAGAGTTTCGCTCTTTTCTTTTGTGGGAAAGCATGGTATAATAAGTTGGTTTGAGCAGAAATGAGGTGAAGGCATGGAATATCTGTCCCACAGTCCGGAGGAAACGGAGCGCATCGGTGAGGAGCTGGGCCGGACGCTCCATGCCGGGAGCGTGGTGGCCTATCGCGGAGGACTGGGCATGGGCAAGACTGCGTTCACCCGCGGGCTGGCCCGAGGATTGGGCTGCCGCGGACGTGTGACCAGTCCTACGTTCACCATCGTCAATGAGTACAGTGGGGACATCCCCCTGTTCCATTTCGATATGTACCGCCTGGGCGGCGAGGATGAGCTGTTCGACATCGGCTGGGAGGACTATCTGACCCGCGGCGGCGTGTGCGCCGTGGAGTGGTCGGAGCAGGTGTCCGGCGCTCTGCCGGAGGACGCCGTGTGGGTGGACATCGCCCGCGGCGACAATGAAAATGACCGCATCATCACCATCACGGGAGGCGAGGGACTGTGAAGATACTGGCGCTGGAGACATCGGCCAAGAGCGTGTCCGCCGCTGTCACGGAAAATGGCGCGGTTCTGGCCTCCGCCTATCAGAACCGCGGGCTGACCCACAGTGTGACGCTGATGCCCCTCATCGATGGGATGCTGCGTACAGCGGGGCTGTCGCTGGATGACATCGGGCTCATCGCCGCAGCCAACGGGCCGGGCAGCTTCACGGGGCTGCGTATCGGCGTATCGGCGGCCAAGGGCTTGGCGTGGGCCAAAGAGCTGCCCTGCTGCGGCGTGTCCACGCTGGCGGCTATGGCGCGGACGGCTGCGGACTTTCAAGGACTCATCATTGGAGCCATGGACGCCCGCCGTCAGCAGATCTACCACGCTCTGTTCCGCGGTGAGAACGGCCGCGTTCTCCGCGTGACGCAGGACTGCGCCATCTCTCTGGAGGAGCTGGCTTCCCTGCTGCGGGACATGCCGGAGGAAAAGTTGGTGGTTGGCGATGGTGCGGCGCTGTGTGCCGACTATCTCAGCACGGCGGGCATCTCCTGCCGCATGGCCGACGAGCATCACCGGATGCAGTCCGCCGTGGGCGTGGCGCTGTGCGCGGAGGAGATGGCGGCACGGGGCGAGACCGTGACGGCCCAGCATCTGGAGCCGGTGTACCTGCGGCTCAGTCAGGCGGAGCGGGAGCGGCTGTCCCGCGGGCTGAAGATCACGCTGGACTGACATTTTATTGTGTTCCATGCAAAATTTTACATACACGGAGGAGACAACCATGTTTAGCGAGAAAGTGCATATCGTGAACCATCCCCTGGTGTCCCACAAGCTGACGATCATGCGCGACAAGAACACCAGCGTCAAGGATTTCCGCGAGCTGGTATCCGAGATCGGCATGCTCATCACCTATGAGGCTACCCGGGACCTTCCCCTGACCACCAAGCACATCGAAACACCTATCTGTGAAATGGAAGCGCCCACGCTGGCGGGCCGCAAATTCGTGGTGGTTCCCATCCTCCGTGCCGGTCTTGGTCTGGTAGACGGCGTGCTGCGTCTGGTCCCCTCCGCCCGCGTGGGACACATCGGTATGTACCGCGATGAGGAGACGCTGGAGCCCCATCCCTACTTCTGCAAGATGCCCAAGGACGTAGCCGAGCGTGACGTGCTGATCGTGGACCCCATGCTGGCCACCGGCGGCTCCGCCGCAGAGGCCATCGCCGAGATGAAGAAGTTCGGCTGCAAGCACATCAAGCTGATGGTGCTGGTGGCGGCTCCCGAGGGTATCGAGTATCTGCAGAAGCTTTACCCCGATGTGGACATCTACGCCGGCGCTGTGGACAAGTGCCTCAACGAGAACGGCTACATCGTCCCCGGTCTGGGTGATGCAGGCGACCGCATCTTCGGCACCAAATAAATTTCACGCCAAAAAACGCCCCCATTATGTGGGCGTTTTTGCTGCTGCGGGAAAAGTTCCGCAAAATACTGGGGAATTCCGGCATTTTGCCCGTTTGACGGTAAGGCTAAAGTGTGGTATACTATCCACGATTTTGAATTTCCATCATGAAGGAGCTGCACTATGCGCGTTATCGATTTGGAAAATATTCAGGAATCCATGAACAATGAGACCCAGTTTGTCCTGCGGTGCGAGGAGGTATTCCACGACAAGATCTCCGCAGCCGCGGCTACCATTCTCTCCAGCAACCGGCCTATCGTGGCGCTGACCGGCCCCTCCGGCAGCGGCAAGACCACCTCCGCCATGCGGCTGAAGGACTATCTTGAAAATTTAGGCGTCACCGTATGCCTGCTGAGCATGGACAACTTTTTCCTGCCGCTGGATCAGCGGCCGAAGGAGGCTGCCGATTGGGAGTCCCCCTACTGCGTGAATGTGGATCTGCTGGTATCCTGCATCAGCAAGCTGCTGGACGGCAAGGAGGCCGACATCCCCTGGTATGATTTCAAGTCCGGCAACACAGGCGGCTATAAGAAGATGCAGGGTGAAAAGGACTGCATCGTCATCGCCGAGGGCATCCATATGCTGAACCCCCTGATTTTTGACAAGATCCGCGGCGCGGCCACCGGCATCTATGTGGCGCCCCGCACCCGCATCCTCACTCACAACGACCGCGTGGTGCGGCCGGAGCAGCTGCGGGTGGCACGGCGGCTCATCCGCGACTACAACACCCGCGGCCATTCCCTGCGGGAGACGGTGGAGCGGGCGGAGAGCGTCAACCGCGGCGAGGTCAACTATATTAAGCCCTTCAAGGGCAACGCCGCCATCCACATTGACTCATTCCACGACTACGAGCCCTGCATCCTGGCCAAGTGTCTCAGCGAGATCCCCAACTTCCGCGAGGAGCTGACGCCGGAATACATGAAGGAGCACGATCTTACCGATCTCATCGATGTGGTGTCCACCGTGCCCCCGCTGCACACCCCTTACGTACCCCGCAACTCCATCGTCCGCGAATTTGTGGGCGGCAGCTGCTACGAATATTGATCGCATATCTAAAAGGAGGTCGTATCCATGAACCGTATCATCACCATCAGCCGTGAATTTGGCTCCGGCGGTCGTGAGCTGGGCAAGCGTCTGGCAGAGGCGCTGCATATCCCCTGCTACGACCATGAGATCATCGAAATGATTGCCAAGGAAAACGGCTTTAATGAGGACTACGTGGCGCACGTGTCCGAAAAGAGTATAGAGGCCGCGTATCCCCTGACCATCGGCCACCGGTTCGGCGTACCCCCCTTCCAGATCATGGACCAGCCCATCCGCGTGGCCGTGACCCAGCGGAAGATCCTGGAGAACTTCGCCAAGAGCGGCGATTGCGTCATCGTGGGCCGCGGCGCTGATGTCATCCTGAAGGACTACAAGCCCCTGAACATCTTCGTGTACGCCGATAAGGACTCCAAGATCGAGCGCTGCCAGCGCCGCGCACCTGCGGGTGAGAACCTGACCGCCGGTGAGATCGAGAAGCGCATGAAGCAGATCGACCGCAACCGCGCCCAGCACCATCAGATGTACAGCGACAGCAAGTGGGGCGCCAAGGAGTCCTACGACCTGTGCGTCAACACCAGCCGCCGCTACGTCAAGGACTTGGTACCCTCCATCGCCAAATTCTGCGAGGACTGGTTCAATTCCCCCGAATAAAGAGACATGAAAAAATGCCCTCCGGCAGCTGCCGGAGGGCATTTTTTCATATTATCCGGCGGCGGTGGCACACTATCGGCAAAGGAGTGATGGTATGATCCCCTGCACCGACAGCTGCCAGTGGCAGCGGGACGGGCTGTGTACGCTGGATACCTGCAGCACGGCCGGACAGCCCAGTGCCGGTCATCCCTGCGTCCACTACCTGCCTATTTTCCCTGCGCCAGCAGACGCAGCGCCTCCGAGATGTTCCGGACCGGCAGCAGCTCCAGAGAGGAGCGCTCCCGCAGATCAACAGCGTGATGTGCGGGAATGATACACTCTGTAAAGCCCAAACGCTTTACCTCCGAAAGGCGCTGCTCCATGTGACTGACGCTGCGTATCTCGCCGGAAAGGCCCACCTCGCCTACGGCGGCCATGCCGTTGGGCACGGGCTTGTCCAGATAACTGGAAGCGATAGCCACCACGGCGGCCAGATCGGCGGCAGGCTCGTCCAGTGTCAGGCCGCCGATGATATTCAGATAGGCGTCGCACTGGCTGACCTTCAGACCGCCCCGCTTCTCCAGCACTGCCAGCAGCATGGCGGCGCGGTTGTAGTCGAAGCCGTTGCTGCTGCGAAGCGGGCGAGCTCCGGCAGAGGGGGCGACGAGGGCCTGTATCTCCGCCAGCACGGGGCGCGCGCCCTCCATGACGCAGGTAACGCAGGTGCCGGAGGCATCCTGGGGCCGTCCGGACAGCAGCATCTCCGAGGGGTTCTCCACCTCCCGCAGACCGCTGTCCAGCATCTCAAAGACGCCGATCTCATTCGTGGCGCCGAAGCGGTTCTTGGCAGCGCGGAGGATACGGTAGGTCATGCGGCTGTCGCCCTCGAAGTACAGCACGCAGTCCACCATGTGCTCCAGCACCTTGGGACCGGCGATGCTGCCCTCCTTGTTGACGTGGCCGATGACGAACACTGTGACGCCCTGTCCCTTGGCCACCTGCATCAGAGCCATGGTGCAGTCCTTCACCTGCCCCACGCCGCCGGCAGGGGCGTCCAGTTCCTCGTTATACAGAGTCTGAATGGAGTCCACGATCAGCACGTCCGGCTCCTCCCTGCGGATACACTCCAGCACGTCGCCCAGCCGCGTCTCCGACAGGACGAACAGGTTCCCGCTGTCCACGGACAGACGCTTGGCCCGCAGCTTCAGCTGGCGGGCAGACTCCTCGCCGGAGACGTACAGCACCTTGCAGGTTCGGCCCAGCTGCTGACAGATCTGGAGCATCAGTGTGGATTTGCCGATACCTGGTGCGCCGCCCACCAGCACCAGCGAGCCTTTTACAGCGCCGCCGCCCAGCACGCGGTCCAGCTCCCCCATGCCGGTGGGGAAACGGATCTCCTCATCCTCCTGCAAGGATGTAATGGGAGACGCGTTTACAGCATTTGCGATGCGCTGGGTCTTTCCGCTTTTGACAGGCCGCTCCGCTGGCTGCTCCACCATGGAGTTCCACGCGCCGCAGACGGCGCAGCGACCCGACCACTTGGGGCTCTCGCTGCCGCACTCTGTGCAGAAAAAGACGGTTTTTGCTTTCATGTTGTTCCCTCACTCGTACAATATTGGCAGTAGCCCGCCGCGATGACGGCGGCTATTTTCATTTGGTAGGACGGCTGCTGCAGAAGCGCCGTCTCCTGCGGACTGGACAGAAAACCGCACTCCACCAGAATGGCAGGGCAGGTGGTGTGGGTCATGAGGTACACTCCGTCGCCGATGGGCATGGCGGCCTTGGCACGGTCCGTATTCACCGCGGTGTTCAGCGTCTGCTGCATCGCCTCAGCCAACTGCCGGGAAGGTAGGACGGCGTTGTAAAACACCTGAGCGCCGCGGACGTTGGGGTAGCCGGGCAGGCAGTTCTGGTGGATGCTGATGAGCAGACCGCCGGCTGTCTCGTTGGCCAGCTTCGTGCGGTTCTTCAGGTCGGACACTTTCTTCTCCCGCAGGGTCGCGGCGTCGTCGTCGTAGATGGCCTCGTCGCCGGTGCGGGTCATCACCGCCGGGTGGCCCAGGAACCGCAAAATCTCATAGAGCCGCCGCGTGATCTGAAGATTGATGCCGCTCTCGGCCACGCCGCTGTCCGACACGGCACCGCCGTCCTCCCCGCCGTGGCCGGCATCCAGTACCAGCATGGTGCGGGGTTCCGCAGCAGTCGAGGCCGGTACGGTATCCGGCGACGGACGCAGGGCCACCGCCGCCAGCGTCACCAGTGCTGCGGCCAGTGCGCAGGCGCATATCGCTTTTTTCGGGATAAACAGCACCATGTGACTCCCCTCCTGCGGAAAGCCTATGGCGGCGCGGCGGGTTTTATGTATCATACCACAGCGGGCACAAAAAGAAAACGGGGTGCATGGCAGATATAGTTAAAATGTGCAATTAATTTGGCGATATTCATCAAATATTGTATAATATATACATATTTTCGCGTAAGAGGATAGGCATGACGTATGACGCCCATCGGAAGGAGGGCGAACATGGTCGGGAGTACCAGACCGTGACGGATCACCTCACCGGTACGGCGGCGATGCACCCGCCAAAGAGTCGCGCCTTTCGCGGTCGGCGCGTGGATTGAAATGTGTACAGGAACAGGTTCTTGTAGTTGTGGCTCTCGTCGCGCCTCTCACGGGGCGTGAGGGTTGAAATGCAAAATAACGTACTTTTTGAAAAACGCCGGAAGCCACTGCACTCGCACAGGGCGAAAACATAGGGGAGAGGACATATGCCTTCTCCCCCATGTTTTATGCTTTCCTCCGCTCCCCTCTCGCCGTCAGCTGTCGAAGGACGGGTTAAGGAAGTAGATGTTCTTCTCATTCATGCGATCCTTGGCCAGGCGCAGACCTTCTCCGAACCGTTGAAAATGCACAATCTCGCGGGCCCGCAGGAACTTGATGACGTCGTTGACATCGGGGTCGTCGCTGAGCCGCAGAATGTTATCGTAGGTGACGCGGGCTTTCTGTTCCGCCGCCAGGTCTTCCGTCAAGTCAGCGATGAGGTCTCCCTTCACGCCTATGCTGGCCGCATTCCACGGTGAACCGGAGGCTGCGGTAGGATAGATACCGGCGGTATGGTCCACGAAGTAGGCGTCAAAACCGGCGGTCTTGATGTCCTGCTCTGACAGGTTGCAGGTCAGCTGGTGAACGATAGCACCGATCATCTCCAGATGCCCCAGTTCCTCTGTGCCGATGTCGGTGAGCAAGCCCTTCAGCTCCGGATACGGCATGGAGTAGCGCTGGCTCAGGTAACGCAGGGACGCGCCCAGTTCCCCATCCGGCCCGCCGTATTGTGAAATGATCAGCGCAGCCAGACGCGGATTGGTGTTCTTGATCTTCACCGGATATTGCAGCTTCTTTTCATAGACAAACATCAGTCGTTCCCTCCTTTATCCCAGGGCCATGGATCATCCAACCAGCGGAAGCCTCCCTCGGTGATGTCCGTCTGCAGCAGCGGGCCGTTGGTCTCCTCGTATTTGGCGCGGCCCGCCCTGCCCAGACGGATGTAGCTCCAGTACAGCTCCAGCGCCTGCTGGTCATTGGGATGGGTGGTGAGATACAGCCCCAGCTCGTCGATGGCAAAGTCCAAGGCCATCAGCTCCAGCAGCGCCTCGTTCACCTGGGGAAAGCGGGAGCGCAGCTCCTTGCGGAACGGCAGATCCAAACCCGGGAACAGTGTGCCCTGCAAAAGAGCCTCCCTGTTATCGTAGCGCTGTGCGTTCTCCCGCTGCATAGCGATATAGGGAAATACCATATTGCCGCAGCCGCCGGGCAGCGAGCCGTCCATCTCGCGGCAGGCTGCATCACTGCGGGCCGTCATATCGCGGGCAGTGCCGTCCCGCGCTGCCGCCGCAGCGGCAGTAGTCCTCTCTGTATACAAGAGATATTCCTCCTTTGAAGTGGTCAGATCGAGTGAACCGAAAACGGCTCACCTCATTCTATGTGCCTCCGGCACAGGTGGCGCCTGACAGGCAGGCGGAAAATTTTCCGGAAAGTTTTGTAAAAACAGGAGATTTACGCCGTGAACTGTGGTACAATAGTGCGGTCATTACAGTCGCCTCCCGTCCCGTGAGACGGAGCCGCCAGAATACAGGAGAAGCTGCCATGAAGGTCACGCTGCAACATCTGACCAAGAAGTTCCCCAACCGCAACAAGAAAGCGGGCGGCGATGTCGTCGCCGTCAACGATTTTACCTTTGAGATCCCCGACGGAAAGCTCATCGGCCTGCTGGGTCCCTCCGGCTGCGGCAAGAGCACAGCACTGAACCTTATCAGCGGCCTGCTGGAGCCTACCGCAGGCCAGATCTTCTTTGGTGAAGACGATGTGACCCATCTGCCGCCGGAGAATCGCGGCGTGGGGCTGGTGTTCCAGAACTACGCGCTGTACCCCCACCTGACGGTACGGCAGAACATCATGTTCCCGCTGGAAAACCTGCGGGGCGCGGACAAGCTCACCAAAGCAGAGATGGCGGAGCGGACACTGGCCGCGGCAAAGCTGGTGCAGCTGGAGGGGCTGATGGACCGCAAGCCCAGTGAGCTGTCCGGCGGACAGCAGCAGCGGGTAGCCATTGCCCGGGCACTGGTAAAGCGCCCCCGCGTGCTGCTTCTGGACGAGCCGCTGTCCAATCTGGACGCGCGGCTGCGCCTCCAGACCCGGGAGGAGATCCGCCGCATCCAGCGGCAGACCAGCGTCACTACCGTGTTTGTCACTCACGATCAGGAGGAGGCCATGAGCATCTCCGACATGATCGTGGTGATGCGCGATGGTGTGGTGCAGCAGATCGGCAAGCCCCAGGAGGTATACGACAATCCCGTGAACCTGTTCGTGGCCAAATTTCTGGGCACTCCGCCCATCCACGTCTTTGACGGATGCATCAGGGACGGCAAGCTGTACATAGGCGGCGCGGCGGTGCTGGACGCGGCAGGCGCCGAGGAGCAGCCGGTGTACGCCGCCGTCCGTCCGGAGGGCTTCGTCCCTGCGGAGGATGGCCCCCTGTGCTGCAAGCTGGATCGCGTGGAGGTCATGGGCCGCGACATCAGCGTGGTATGCACCCATCCAGACTGTGAAAACGCGGTGATCCGCGCCATCATCACCGCCGATAGCCGCGTAGATACCACCCGGGAGTCGATACGCTTCGCCCTGAAGCCCCACAAGGTGTTCCTGTTCCACCGCGACACGCAGGTCCGGCTGGACTGCACTCTGAGGTGACGCCATGGACAAGTGCAGCGTCAAGGGCTGGCTCTATCTGCTGCCCGCCATCGCCTTTCTGGGCGTGTTCATGGTCTACCCGCTGGTGGACGTGTTCGTGTACTCCTTTGAGGAGGGGTACAATTCCGCGTCCCAGACATTTTCCGGTGTGGGCCTGTTCAACTACCGCTACGTGCTGCGGGACCCCTACTTCCTGCAGGCACTGAAAAACACCTTCATCCTGGTCATCATCACCGTGCCGGTGTCCACCGGCCTTGCCCTCCTCGTCTCGCTGGGGCTCAGCTCCATCGAAAAGCTGCGGAGCCTGTTCCAGACGGTGTATTTCCTTCCCTACGTCACCAATACGCTGGCGGTGGGTCTGGTTTTCATGATTTTGTTCAAAAAGACCGCCTACACCGATGGGCTGGTAAATGTGATGCTCCACTGGTTCGGCAGCCCCGGCGTGGATTTTATCGATGGGCCGTACTGGGCCAAGATGTTCGTCCTGTGCTTCTACACCGTGTGGATAGTGCTGCCCTTCAAGATCCTGATCCTCACCAGTGCGCTGGCCTCGGTGAAGCAGGACTACTACAACGCCGCCCGCGTGGACGGCACGCCCCGCTGGCGCATCTTCACCCGCATCACCCTGCCCATGATCTCCCCCATGATCTTCTATCTGGTCATCACCGGCTTCATCGGCGCATTCAAGGCGTACAGTGACGCGGTGGCCCTGTTCGGCACCGACCTGAACGCCGCCCAGATGAACACCATGGTGGGCTACATCTACGACATGCTGTACGGTGACTCCGGCGGCTACCCGTCCTTCGCATCGGCGGCAGCCATCATCCTGTTCGCCATCGTGCTGACCATCACCTGCATCAACCTGCTGGTGAGCCGGAAGCACGTCCACTATTGAGAGGAGGCGGCACTGTGGATCCCCATACCGATTACAAGCAGGTGGAGCTTGCCGCCCGCCGCCGCAGAGCGGTGCGCCGCGCCGTCACCTACGTGCTGCTGGCCCTGTGGGCCGTCATCGTGCTGTTTCCCTTTTACTGGATGGTGCTGACCTCCGTGAAGAGTTACAGCGCGTACAGCTCCGAGCGCATCCCCGCCTTTTTCACCCTGTCCCCCACCCTCCAGAACTACCGTGATGCCTTCACCGCCGTGCCGCTGGGCCGCTACTTCCTGAACACGGTGATCTTCACCGTGGCCACCACGGCCATCATGCTGGTGGTCATCACACTGGCGGCATTCGCCTTCGCGCGGCTGAATTTCCGCGGCAAGCAGTTGGCCTTTACATGCTTTCTGGCACTGATGATGATACCCAATGAACTGGTCATCATCACCAACTTCGTCACCATTACGGACGCCGGCCTGCGCAACACATTCTGGGGCCTGATTTTGCCGTCGGTGACATCGGTGTTTTACATCTATCTTCTGAAGGAGAACTTCGCCCAGATCCCCAATGAGCTGTACTACGCCGCCAAGGTGGACGGCACCTCCGACTTCAAGTACCTTTGGAAGGTGATGCTGCCCATCTGCCGCCCCACGGTAGTAACTATCGTCATCCTGAAGGTCATCGAGTGCTGGAACTCCTATGTGTGGCCCCGCCTCATCACCGACGATGAGAACTACTTTCTGGTGTCCAATGGGATCCAAGCCATCCGCGAAAACGGCTTCGGACGGGAGAACATCCCCGCCATGATGGCGGCGGTAGTGGTCATCTCCGTGCCGCTGATCGTGCTGTTCCTCCTGTTCCGCAACAAAGTGATGGAGGGCGTTTCGAGAGGAGGCACCAAGGGATGAGACACACCCGCATGGCCGCGCTGACGCTGTCACTTGTGACCCTGCTGACCACCCTCTGCGGGTGTCACGGCTCACGCAGCCAGAACGCCTTCACCGTGCCGGACAGCTTTGACGAGTCGCGGCAGTACGAGATCACGTTCTGGGCCAAGAACGACACCAACAAGACCCAGGTGGACATCTACAGCAAGGCCATCGCCGACTTCCAGGCGCTGTACCCCAACATCACCGTGAAGCTGCGGCTCTACACTGACTACGGCAAGATCTACAACGATGTCATCACCAACATCGCCACCAACACCACTCCCAATGTGTGCATCACCTACCCCGACCACATCGCCACGTACCTCACCGGCGACAACGTGGTGGCCCCGCTGGACGCTCTGTTCGCCGACGAGCAGTACGGTCTGGGCGGCAGTGCCCTGCGGTACGACGGCCCCGCGTCGGAGGAGATGATCTCCCGGTTTCTGGAGGAGTGCAGCTTCTCCGGCAGCCACTACGCCGTGCCCTTCATGCGCTCCACCGAGGCGTGCTACGTCAACAGGACCTATGTGGAGGCCTTGGGCTATGAGCTGCCGGAAATGCTGACCTGGGACTTCGTGTGGGAGGTGTCGGAGGCAGCCGCCGCGGCGAAAAATGCCGACGGCACCTACACCGTCAACGGCCAGCAGGTGCTGCTGCCCTTCATCTATAAGTCCACGGACAACATGATGATCCAGCTGCTGCGCCAGAAAAACGCCGGTTACTCCACTGACAGCGGCGACGTGCAGATCTTCAACGACACCACGGAGGACATCCTGTACGACGTGGCCCGCCACACCGCCAGCGGTGCCTTCTCCACCTTCAAGATCTCCGGCTACCCTGCCAACTTTCTGAACGCGGGGCAGTGCCTGTTCGCGGTAGACTCCACCGCCGGTGCCACATGGATGGGTTCTCACGCGCCGCTGAGCGACATCAGCGCCGACAAGTACGTGGACTTTGAGACGGCGGTGATGGCCGTGCCCCAGTGCGACCCCGATCATCCCCAGATGATCTCCCAGGGCCCGTCGGTGTGCGTGTTCAACAAGGACGATCCCCAGGAGGTGCTGGCCTCGTGGCTGTTCGCCCAGTATCTGCTGACCAACGACGTCCAGATCGCCTACGCCCGGACGGAGGGCTATGTCCCCGTCACCGCCAAGGCCCAGCAGTCTGCGGAATATCGGGACTATCTCTCCCGCGCAGGCGAGGACGATTCTCTCTACTACGACGTAAAGATCCAGGCATCCCAGCTGCTGCTGAACAACGTGGACAACACGTTCACCACGCCAGTCTACAACGGCTCCACCTCCCTGCGCAACGCCGCGGGCCAGCTCATTGAGAACGTGGTGAAGTCCGTGCGCCGTAAAGAGACGGTGGACGATGCCTACATGACCCGGCTGTACGCCGATGTGACCAGCCTGTACCGGCTGGACCAGCGAGGCGGCCTGTCTGCCGCCGGCGGTGAGGATCTGGGGCCCCTGCCCTCCGCGTCCAAAGCTCTTCTCATCACGCTGGGCGGTGCGTGGGTGCTGATCGCAGCCTACGCCGGGGCACAGCTGATGAAAAAACGAAAGACCCATTGATTTATCGGCAGAATGCGTTATAATGGGGCGGGCGTGTGGAACACACCCGCCCTATCTGCCATTTTTATATGGTGCAATTTAGAGGAGAAAGCAAACATGAAAAAGTTTCTGACCCTGCTGCTGGCTCTGGTGATGGCGCTGTCCATCGTGGGCTGCGGCAAGACCAACACCGACGAGCCTCAGACGCCGGACACCCCCGATGACGGCGCTGACGCCGCTGTCACCGTCATGACCCACGCGGAGTTCGACGCGGCCGCTGTGGATTCCGCCGTTACCGTGGAGACCTACATCCAGGCCCGTCAGGGCTGGTGGGAAAAGGACGGCGTCGGCGTGGCCACCTTCTACACCCAGGCCGATGACGGTGCGTACTTCCTGTACAATATGCCCTGCAGCAAGGAGGATTACGACTCCATGCTGGTAGAGGGCGCCAAGATCCGCGTCAGCGGCTATAAGGCCGAGTGGTCCGGCGAGGTGGAGATCATCGACGCTACCTGCGAACTGCTGGAGGGCACCAAGGTCTATGACGCGCTGGATGTCACCTCCCTGCTGGACAGCGATGAGCTCATCCAGCATCAGAACGAGAAGGTGTCCTTCAAGGGCATGACCGTGACCGCCTCCAACGATGCCGGCGCTCCCTTCCTGTACAACTGGGACGGCTCCGGCTCCGAGGGTGACGACCTGTACTTCAATGTGTCCCTGAACGACAAGATCTACACCTTCGTGGTAGAGAGCTACCTCTGCGGCCCCGGCACCGACGTGTATGAGGCCGTCAAGGCTCTGAACGTGGGCGATGTCGTGGACATGGAGGGTTTCCTGTACTGGTATGAGGGTGTGAACCCCCACATCACCTCCGTGGTCAAGGCTGCTGCCTGAATCACCCCATAAAAAAGGAAGGACGGCTGAGCCGTCCTTCCTTTTTTTCTTATGCCCGCCGGATCGCAGCCTCCGTGTGGGTCGGGGACCGCAGTCAGGCCGCGCTTTATTTCCGTGTCCGCTTCTCCTTTTCGCGGCGCAGCTTCTCGTCCACCTTCTTCATCAGCCGCAGGCACAGCGCCGAGCTGGCAGTCAGCAGCGCGATGGCTGCCGCGACTTCTTTCTTCTTCATGATGAAGTGCCTCCTCCCCCGTCTGTTGACCATTTTATTTCTGTTTTTCTCAGGGCCGGACGCCCTGAATACTTTAACAACATAACACACTATACCATTAAAAGTCAATCCTGCTTCTGGTAGTATACAGCGCCGCTTTTCCCCGCATATGGCCTCTTTTCGCCCATTTCAGCGAATCGTTCGTTGAATTAATATTGTGAAATTGACGGTCTGATGGGGTGATTTTTGTTGGGAATGACAAAAATGCGGCTCTCGAATTTTTCTCCGTCTGCCTTTATTTACATTGGCTCCGATTTGTGCTTTAATTTGCTTATGTACACAGTGGAACGTATGTACATGCAGCGAATTTTCATCATTTGAGGAGGAAAGATTCATGGTACAATTTTCGAGCAGAATGGACCTTCTGAAAGGCTCTGAGATCCGCGAGCTGCTGAAGCTGACCGCGCAGCCCGACATCATCTCCTTTGCCGGCGGTATGCCCGCTCCCGAGCTGTTCCCCGTGGAGCAGATGATGGAGGCATCCATCGCTGTTCTGAAGGAAAACGGCCGTGTCGCTCTGCAGTATTCTTCTACGGAAGGCTATCCCCGTCTGCGCGAGCAGATCGCCGAGCGTATGCTGGCCAAGAACAACATCCACACCGATAAGGACCACATTCTGGTGACCTCCGGTTCCCAGCAGGGTCTGGATTTCTCCGGTCGTGTGTTCCTGAACCCCGGCGACGTGGTGCTGCTGGAGAGCCCCTCTTATCTGGGCGCCGTCAACGCCTTCAAGGCCTGCGAGCCCAAGTTCATCGAAGTCCCCACCGATGATGGCGGCATGATCATGTCCGAACTGGAGAAGATCTTGGCCACCACCGAGCGTGTGAAGATGATCTACGTCATCCCCGATTTCCAGAACCCCACCGGCCGTACCTGGGATCTGGATCGCCGTCATCAGTTCATGGACATCGTCAACAAGTACGAGATCCCCGTCATCGAGGATAACCCCTACGGCGAGCTGCGTTTCGAGGGCGAGTATCTGCCCGCTCTGAAGAGCCTGGACACCAAGGGCCTGGTGATCTATCTGGGCACCTTCTCCAAGATCCTGGCTCCCGGCTACCGTCTGGGCTGGGTCTGCGCTTCCGATGAGATTCTGGCCAAGTACAACTTCATGGAGCAGGCCGCCTCCCTGCAGGCCTCTACCATCGGCCAGATGGAGACCTCCAAGTGGATCGACATGTTCGATCTGGACGCCCACGTCAGCACCATCCGCGAGTGCTACAAGAAGCGCCGCGCCGTGATGCTGGAGACTCTGGCCAAGGAGCTGCCTGAGCCCTGCACCTTCACCCGTCCCGAGGGCGGCCTGTTCGCCTGGGTGGTCCTGCCTGAGTACATGGACGCCAAGGCCCTGCAGATGAAGTGTCTGGAAAAGAAGGTCGCCTTCGTCCCCGGCGGTTCCTTCTTCCCCAACGGCGGCCACGAGAACACCCTGCGTCTGAACTACTCCTGCATGCCTGAGGAGAAGATCGTACAGGGCATCACCGCCCTGTGCCAGACCATTCGGGAGAACCTGAAGTAAGCAAGGAGACTCTGCATCCATGAAAGACGTCAAAGTGCTCATCGGCAACTACGGCAGCGGCAAGAGTGAACTGGCCCTGAATTTTGCCATGCAGGCTGCGGCCCGCGGCGATCGGACGGAGCTGCTGGATCTGGATATGGTGAATACCTACTTCCGGCTGACCGAGCGGGGCAAGATGGTGGAACAGAAGGAGATCCGTCTGGTGTCCCCCAACTTCGCCTGCTCCGGTATCGAAACGCTCTCCCTCCCTGCCGAGGTGTCATCCGCCTTTGTACTGGATTGGGATACGGTCATTTTCGATGTGGGCGGCGACGACGTAGGCGCCACGGCGCTGGGCCGCTACCATCAGGATTTTATGGCACTGGAGCCCGGTGCTCTGGAAGTGCTGAACGTTGTGAATATCCGACGGCCTCTTGCCAGCACGGTGGAGAAGATCCACCGGCTGCAGGAGGGCATGCAGGCTCACGCCCGTTTGCAGATCACCGGCATGATCAATAACACCAATCTGGCCACCATGACCAGTGCCGATGATCTGTGGGACGGCTACGATGTCCTGCGTGAGGTGGTGGACCGCACAGGCATCCCCGTGACCTACACCACCGGCAAGAAGGAGTTCCTCGATGCCTTCCTGGCCCGTGATCCGGACCCGAAATATGTGGGAAAGCCCGTTGCCATCGACGTGTATATGCACCGTGACTGGGATTCCTACATCGAGTATGGACTGAATACCAAGAACCCGCACAAGGATATGTATTAACACCGCATACCTCCCCTTTCGGGGGTAGTAGATACATCACAGCATGAGGAAAATGAGGAAAAGAGGTGTAGAGAATGGTAAGAGTTACCATCGACGAAAACCTGTGCAAGGGCTGCGGCCTGTGTGCACGAGCGTGTCCGAAGCATATCATCGAGCTGTCCAAAACCCGCATCAACGCTAAGGGCTATCATCCGGCGGAGGTCATCAACATGGAAGCCTGCATCGGCTGTACTTCCTGTGCGCGTACCTGCCCCGATGTGGTGATCCGAATTGAGAAAGACTAAGGAGGAAAGAACATGGCTTTGACTCTTATGAAGGGAAGCGAAGCTATTGCGGAAGCCGCCATTCGCGCCGGCGCACGCTATTTCTTCGGTTACCCCATCACTCCGCAGACGGAGATCCCTGAATACATGTCCGCCCGTATGCCCGAGATCGGCGGCTGCTTCCTGCAGGCCGAGAGCGAAGTGGCGGCTATCAACATGGTGTACGGCGCAGCCGGCACCGGCGCACGTGTTATCACGTCTTCTTCCAGCCCCGGCGTGTCCCTGAAGCAGGAGGGCATCTCCTACTGCGCAGGCGCCATGGTCCCCGCTGTTATCATCAACGTGATGCGCGGCGGCCCCGGTCTGGGCAACATCCAGGCATCCCAGGGCGACTATTTCCAGGGTGTCAAGGGCGGCGGCAACGGTGACTATCACCTGCTGACCTTCGCTCCCGCTTCCGTGCAGGAGGCCATCGACCTGATGATGATCGCTTACGAGAAGGCCGAGAAGTACCGCATCCCCGTTCTGTTCCTGGCGGACGGCATCATCGCCCAGATGATGGAGCCCGTGGAGCTGCCCGAGATGGTGGACTACAAGGTCGATCCCGAGGAGAAGCCCTGGGCCTGCACAGGCTGGAAGCCCGGCGATGATCCTGCCAAGCGCGGCGTCATCAACTCCATCTACATCGACACCGAGAGCCTGGCCGTCCATAATGACGAGCTGCAGGCTATGTATAAGAGAGTCGTTGAGAACGAGCAGCAGTGGGAATCCTACAACTGCGAGGGTGCTGAGTACATCATCACCGCTTTCGGCACCGTGGCCCGTATCGCCAAGAGCGCTATCGCTGAGCTGAAGGGAAAGGGCATCCATGTCGGTCTGGTCCGTCCCATCACCGTGTGGCCCTTCCCCGCCAAGGCGATGCACGATGCCTGCTGCCAGCCCAGCGTGAAGGCTGTTCTGGACGTGGAGCTGAACGAAGGCCAGATGCTGGAGGACGTCAAGCTGGCCCTCAACGGCGAAAAGCCCGTGGACTTCTTCGGTCACTGCGGCAGCCAGATGCCCTCTACCAGTGAGATCGTTGAGAAGATCCTGAGCATGAAGGAGGGTAAATAAGATGGCTGTACTGTTTGAAAAGACAAAGCTGCTGAGTGACAAGCAGTTCCATTACTGCCCCGGCTGCAACCACGGTATTATTCACCGTCTGGTGGCCGAGGTCATCGATGAGATGCACCTGGATGGCAAGGTCATCGGTGTAGCCCCCGTTGGCTGTTCCGTGTTTGCCTATGACTACTTCAACTGCGACATGTACGAGGCCGCTCATGGCCGCGCTCCCGCAGTGGCCACCGGCGTCAAGCGCTCCGTGGGCAAGGACACTCTGGTGTTCACCTATCAGGGCGACGGCGATCTGGCCTCCATCGGTACCGCCGAGATCGTTCACGCCGCCCACCGCGGTGAGAAGATCACCACCATCTTCGTCAACAACGCTATTTACGGCATGACCGGCGGCCAGATGGCCCCCACCACCCTGATTGGCCAGAAGGCTACTACCTGCCCCACCGGCCGCAGCGAGGAGTGGAGTGGTCTGCCCATCAAGATGTCCGAGATGCTGGCCGCTGTGCCCAGCTCCTACTACATCGAGCGCGTGGCAGTCAACAACACCGCCAATATCGCCAAGGCCAAGAAGGCCATCGCCAAGGCCTTCCGCCTGCAGATGGAGGGTAAGGGCTTCACCATGATCGAGGTCCTGTCCACCTGCCCCACCAACTGGGGCCTGTCTCCTGTGGAGGCTATGGAGTGGCTGGAGAAGAACATGATCCCCTATTACCCGCTGGGCGTTTACAAAGACAAGGAGGCCGAGTAATATGGAAAAAACCTTCATTTTTGCCGGTTTCGGCGGTCAGGGCATGCTCCTGATCGGTAAATTCGTGGCCATGGCCTGCATGCTGGACGGCAAGCACGTCTCCTGGCTGCCTTCCTACGGCCCTGAAATGCGCGGTGGTACCGCCAACTGCTCCGTCATCGTCTCCGATGATCCCGTTGCCTCCCCCCTGGTGGATAAGGCCGACGTCATCGTCGCCATGAACCGTCCTTCTCTGGACAAGTTTGAGGCGCACGTGAAGCCCGGCGGTGTGCTGGTCATCAACAGCAGCATCATCGACCGCAAGGCCGTCCGCGACGACATCACCGTGGTGTACTGCGACGCTAACGGCATCGCCGAGTCCATCGGTAACCCCAAGGGCGCCAACGTGGCTATCCTGGGTGCTGTTCTGGCTGTAGCTCCCGTCACCACCGTGGAGAGCATGATGGAAGCCATCCGTATCGAGCTGGGTGAGAAGAAAGCCCGCTTCCTGGATGGCAACAAAAAGGCTCTGCTGGCCGGTATGGAGGCCGCCAAGTAAGGTCACTCCCCGACATAGGCAAAAAGGCCCATCCGCAAGGATGGGTCTTTTTTGTCATTCTTCAACATGCCGTTTATTGCAGGGAAATCAGGCGGAAAATTTGTTTCATATTCCGAAACTAATAGTTGACTTCCTACCAAATGTTTGGTATGATTGTGCTGTCGCAGGAGGTGACGCAAATGAGTTCTTTTTCCTATTTCGTGGGGCAGCGTATCAAAAAATACCGGAAGAGCCGCGGCTATACCATTGAGCAGTTCTCTGCCATGATCAACAAGAGCAAGGCCACGCTGTCCAAGTACGAAAACGGCGCCATTACCATCGACATCGAGACGCTGTACGACATCGCCCAGGCCCTGGACATCGACCTGAAGTGCTTCATCGACTACCAGCCTCCGGTATTCCATCAGGATGCGGCGCTGCCCAAGAACAACTACTTCAACCAGTCCCTGGCGTATATGTACTACTACGACGGCCGTGTGCGCCAGATGGTGCGCTCCCTGCTGCGGTTCTCCCGTGCCGCCGACCGCGAGGGCATTGAGGTCACGCTGTATCTGGGGGTCACGTCCTTCTCCGATCCGGATCGATGCCAGCACCTGTTCACCGGTGAGATGAAAGCCTATGACACCATCACCCATATGGTACTGACCAACCAGATCAACGAGGCGGAGAAGATGTACATCTGCATGCTGAACCCCATGTCCAACCGCACGCCGGCCATCGGCCTGCTGTCCGGTATCGGCTCCACCCCCTTCTTCGCCCCCATCGCTCTGAAGGCCCTGATCTCCAAGGAGCCGCTGGACGAGACAGAGCGCCTGCTGAACACCATTAAGCTGGACAAGGACGACTACCACCTGTTGCGGTACTACAACATGATGGTCATCAACCGCCCCGCCTCCCTGTTTTTGCAATAAATATTGACGGTCAACGCCTGTGAAGGAGATTTCCTTCACAGGCGTTTTTCAGCTCATGCGCAGAATTTCCCGCCTGAGCCGCAGGATGATACGCTTTTCAAGCCGCGAGATGTAGGACTGGGAGATGCCCAGCCGGTCCGCCACCTCCTTCTGGGTCAGCTCCTTGCTGCCGCCCAGTCCGAATCGCATGGTGATGATATCCCGCTCCCGTGGGTTCAGCTTGGCCACGGCGTCCGCCAGCATCTGGCGGTCCACGTCGGCCTCGATGGGCCGCATCACTACATCGCTGTCCGTGCCCAGCACATCGCTGAGCAGCAGCTCCTTGCCGTCCCAGTCGGTGCTCAGCGGCTCGTCGAAGCTGACCTCCACGCGGCTGCCGTTATTCTTCCGCAGATACATCAGGATCTCGTTCTCGATGCAGCGGGAAGCGTAGGTGGCCAGCTTGATGTTCTTGTCGGTACGGAAGGTATTGATGGCTTTGATGAGCCCGATGGTGCCAATGGAGATCAGGTCCTCGATGTTGATGCCAGTGTTCTCGAACCGGCGGGCAATATAGACCACCAGCCGCAGATTCCGCTCGATGAGGGTCTGCCGCACCGGCAGCTCCCCCTGATCCAGGCGAGCCAGAAGCTCCGCCTCCTGATCCCGCGGCAGCGGCGGCGGCAGAGTATCGCTGCCGCCAATGTACATGATCTTATCCGGCCTGCGTCGTCTCCGCAGAAACGTCAGCAGCCGCAGCAGCAGCTTCCGCATCCGCCATCACCTCCTCCCCATCCGGATCTCCCCACAGGGCGTGGCACCCGCCGTCGCTGATGGGGTGCTCCGTCAGCGCCACCGGTGTCCGTGGGTAGCGCCGCCCATTGATCTCTATGTAGTCGCTGCGGGCCGCCAGCAGCAGACCCGATGGCACACCCACGCTGCGGAACGGCAGCAGGGTGAACGTCACAGTCGCCCCCAGCCGGTGCAGCCGCGCCATTTTCTCCTCCGGCGGCAGCGGCGATGCCAGCACTGCCGCCACGTCCGGCGGCCACAGATCCTCCGCTGCCTCCCGCTCCAGCACTAACGCCGGGCGGCCCGACACAGGGTCCCGCAGTGTGTTTCCGGTGTCATGCAGCGCCGTGACGGTCTGCTTTCGTCCGCAGACAGATATGGTGACCTTCAATCGTTCTCCTCCTCCATGGCGTGCCCCTTGCCCCAGCAGCAGACGCAGCAGCAAATAGAAGCAAAGTGCAGCGCCCAGCAGCAGCGGCCAGTTCATCTCGCCCCGATAGATGCGGTGCAGCAGTGCCGTGGGTGATCCGGCCCACAGTCCCAGCGCCAGTACGAAGCCCGCCAGTCCGCCGGACAGCAGCAAAAACAGCAGTGCCGGCCGCCGCCGTCCCCGAAAAGCGCATAGGGCCATGGCCCCACCCGCCGCCAGCTGGCACAGCGGGCCGCGCAGAAAACCGCAGCCCGGCAGGAACGTGGCCACCGCGTACAGACCGCCTCCGGCGGCGCACAGCAGCAGGCGCAGGCGGCTGAGCGTCCTGCCGGATAGCTGCGCCGCCGACAGCAGCAGCAGATAGTCGACCAGCAGGTTCAGCAGGAACACCCGATCCAGATACACCACCATCTCGCCTCACCTCGCCCGTCCATTATAGAACGCGGCGGCAAAGAAAACCGTCAAAAAAAGAAACCGCACGGAAAAGGAGAAACCTTTCCGTGCGGTATGTATCTGCGGGGGCATTACGCTTCAAAATCAAAGATGGCCTTCTGCGCCAGCAGCGGGCCGAACTCCTCCTTCCAGAGGTGGTGCATAGCCGATGCGTCGTACACCGGCAGCGCTTCCGGCGCCATATCCAGTACGATCAGCACATCGTACCGGTTGTCCCGCGCCACGCAGTTGGGATAGACCGACGCACCGCTGACGCCCTCCAGCTCCGAGGCGGCGCTGAAGATCTGGCGGATGCGGGGCAGCAGTTCCTGTCGGCGAGGATAGACCTCCGGCCGGTATTTGGCAAGGATACAGTGTTTCATAGCCGCCTCACATACCCAGATAGGGCACTACCAGCGACACCAGCATGACGAAAGCCAGAAGCAGCGCGATGCCCATGGCAACGTAGCGTGTCCATTTCGGTCTCATGTTCATTCCTCCTTCGGTACGATGCGCCTGATCATCTTCTCCACCTTGCGGCGCGGCTGCATCACCTCATGCCCGCAGCCCAGACAGCGCAGCTTGATATCCATTCCCACCCGCAGCACCTGCCAGCGGCGGCTGCCGCAAGGGTGGTCTTTTTTCAGTTCCAGTATGTCATTCAGGTGCAGTTCCATGGTCACGTCCCCTTGATGTCGTCCCAATAGCGCTTAGCCGCCTGTTCCGTCTTGTTGGGCCCGTACTCATAATATGTCTTATCGCCCATCACCTCCGGCAAGTATCTTTGCTTTACATAGTGATTTGGATAATTGTGCGGGTACTTGTAGGCGTCGGGCCTGGCAGAGCCGGCACTGTCGGCGTGAACGTTCTTCAGATGCCGCGGGATCTCCCCCACCGCGCCGTTCTGGATGTCCGCCATAGCGGCGATGATGGCATTGTGGGCACTGTTGGACTTGGGTGCAGTGGCCAGCAGCACAGCGGCCTCCGCCAGCGGCAGCCGCGCCTCCGGCAGTCCCAGCTGCAGCGCCGCATCCACGCAGGCCTTCGTCACCACAATGCCCTGGGGGTAGGCCAGGCCGATATCCTCTGCCGCGATGACCAACAGCCGACGACAGGGCGACAGCAGATCCCCCGCCACCAGCAGCCGTCCCAGATAGTACACCGCCGCGTCAGGGTCGGAGCCGCGGATGGACTTTTGCAGCGCCGACAACAGGTCGTAGTGGTCATCTCCTTCCCTGTCGTAGCGCATAGCGCTGCGCTGGCTGAGTTGTAAAGCATCATCCCTTGTCACATACAGTCCACCGTCGACAGTCCGCGCTCCTCGGTACAGCAACTCCACGGCATTGATGGCCTTGCGCACGTCGCCGCCGCAGCCGCTGGCCACGGTGCGGGGCACGGTGTCCTCCCACGTAAATGGCAGCGGGCTCCGCTCCTGCTCGATGCGCAGTGCCCGCTCCACGGCGGGAATGGTCTCCTCCACCGCCAGGGGCTTGAACTCGAACACGGTGCTTCGGGACAGCAGGGCGTTGTAAATGTAGAAATACGGATTCTCCGTGGTAGAGGCGATCATGGTGATCTTACCGTTCTCCAGGAATTCCAGCAAACTCTGCTGCTGCTTCTTATTGAAGTACTGGATCTCGTCCAGATACAGCAGCACGCCGTTAGGCGCCATCATGGTACCCACATCGCCGATGACGTTTTTCACATCCTGCAGCGACGCGGTGGTGGCGTTCAGGTAGTACAGGGTCTTTTTCGCCTGCTTGGCGATGATGTTGGCCACAGTGGTCTTGCCGGTGCCGGAAGGGCCGTAAAAGATCAGGTTGGTGTCGGTACCGTTCTCGATGAGACGGCGCAGCAGAGCCCCCTGCCCCAGCAGGTGCTTCTGCCCCGCCACCTCGTCCAGCGTCTGGGGCCGTATTTCGTCTGCCAGCGGGCGCATGGGCCGCACCTCCTTTCCGTCCGGACATTATAACATGGATTGCCTTTTTCTGCAACCGCTGTTATAATATCAGGCGAGGTGAAGCCCATGAAAACCACACAGGAGATCGCCGCTATCATCGCGGCACTGAAGGAGCTGTACCCCGATGCAGCCTGTTCGCTGGATTACGGCAAGGACTATGAGCTGCTGTTTTCCGTGCGGCTGGCAGCCCAGTGTACCGATGCCCGGGTAAATCTGGTAACGCCGGCGCTGTTCCAGCGCTATCCCACGCTGGAGGCGTTCGCTGATGCCGATGTGGACGAGGTAGGCCGCTGCGTCCAGTCCTGCGGCTTCTGGCGGGCCAAGGCGCGGGACATCGTGGCCGCCGCCCAGCAGCTGCTGGCGCGGTTCGGCGGAAAGGTCCCCGACAATATGGAGGACTTGCTGACGCTGCCCGGCGTGGGCCGCAAGACGGCCAACCTGATTCTGGGCGACATCTACGGCCAGGAGGGCTACGTCTGCGACACCCACTGCATCCGCATCACCGGACGGCTGGGCATCACCGACGGCAGCAAGGACCCCCTGAAGGTAGAGCAGCAGCTACGGAAGGTCATCCCGCCAGAGGAGTCCAACAACTTCTGCCACCGCATGGTGCTCCACGGCCGCGCCCTGTGCATGGCCCGTGGTCCCCTATGCAGCGAATGCCCTTTACAGTCGTTGTGCGACTACGGGAAAGAGCAATAAAAGAATACCCGCACCGTGGTGCGGGTATTCTTTTATTCTCACTTCCTGCGGCCCACCATTCGGTCCGCCAGCTCCCAGAGGAAACCATGGTCCGGCCATCCGGCCACCGCTGCCTTGGCCGTCTCGGTGCAGGCGGCCACCTCCTGGCGGCAGGCGTCCATGCCGATCACATCCACGAAGGTCACCTTGCCCTCCTGAACATCGGAACCGATAGGCTTGCCGAACACGGCCTGGTCCCCCTCCACATCCAGCATGTCGTCGCGGATCTGGAAGCCCCTGCCGATGGCATCGGCGTACACCAGCGCTTGAGCGCGCATGGTGGCAGGCATTTCCGAGGCAATACAGCCCAGCTCCGCCGCCGCGGAGATCATCACGCCGGTCTTGAGCCGGTTCAGCACCGTCAGCCCTGCCGCATCGCGGACATCGTAGACGGTGTCCAGCACCTGACCGCCCACCATGCCATCGGCGCCGCAGGCGCGGGCCAGTGTGCGGACAGCCTCCAGCCGGTTCTCCGCCGGCAGGCAGGGTGCTTCCGCCATCAGGCGGAACGCCTCGGGCTGCATAGCATCGCCGGCCAGCACCGCCAGCGTCTCGCCGTACACCTTGTGGTTGGTGGGCTTTCCGCGGCGCAGATCATCGTTGTCCATGCAGGGCAGGTCATCGTGGATCAGGGAGTAGTTGTGTACCAGCTCCAGCGCACAGCCGTAGGGCAGCGCCAGATGCCAATCGATGCCGCCCAGGCGGGCAAACTCCAGCGTCAGCACCGGCCGGATGCGCTTGCCGCCGGCCAGCAGGCTGTACCGGATGGCCTCGTACAGCTTCTTGTAGGGGGTCTCGGCGGTGAACAAACCGGCCAGATAGCCTTCGATGCCCTGCTGATACGCCGCGTACTGTGTCTCGTAGCTCATGGTCATTCCTCCGCGAGAAAATCGCTCTCCAGCGGCGCGCCATCAGGGCCCTTCATCAGCTTGACCACCTTCTGCTCCGCGCTGTCCAGTTCCTTGCGGCACTGAGCCGCCAGCTTCGTGCCCTCTTCGAACAGCGCCAGGCTGTCCGTCAGCTGGGCGTCTCCCTTCTCCAGCAGCGTCACGATCTGCTCCAGACGGGCCATATTCTCCTCAAACGTCTTTTTTGCGGCCATGTCAGTCCTCCTTGTCCACAACGTCACATTGTAAGCTCCCCTGGGCCAGCCGGACGCGGATGTGCTCCCCCACCGCCACATCGGCGGTGCTTTTCAGCACCGTGCCCTCTCCGTTCTGGGCCACGGCGTAGCCCCGGGCCAGCACCTTCAGGGGGCTCAGGGCGTCCAGTGCGGCGGCAGCCGCCGCGAACCGGCGGTTCTCCCCTGCCACGCAGTCCCTTTCCGCGGCGGCCAGCCGGTGGACCACATGGTCCAGATATAGCCGCCGGTCCGCCAGAAAGGCGGTGGGATCCGTCAGTACCCGCTTCTTCTCAAAGTCCGCCAACCGCTCCTCCTGCCGGTGCAGGCCGTGAAGCAGGCTCTGGGCCATACGTTCCCGGCTTCCCTGCAAGGTCCGCAGCAGTTCCGCCATGTCCGGTACGGCGATTTCCGCCGCATTGGACGGCGTAGATGCCCGCCGGTCGGCCACAAAGTCGCTGATGGCCACGTCCGGCTCATGCCCCACGGCGGAGATGACAGGGATCTCCGAGTCATAGATGGCCCTGGCCACCCGCTCATCGTTGAAGGCCCACAGGTCCTCCAGCGAGCCTCCGCCGCGGCCGGTGATGAGCACATCCGCCAGGTGGTA
Organism: Vescimonas sp.; assembly: GCF_057856985.1. Classification (NCBI taxonomy): domain Bacteria; kingdom Bacillati; phylum Bacillota; class Clostridia; order Eubacteriales; family Oscillospiraceae; genus Vescimonas; species Vescimonas sp. The sequence goes on along the minus strand of NZ_DBLZXX010000003.1, from coordinate 85,722 downwards.
GCGGTTTGCATAGCGGATGGCGCCCACGATCTCCGGCGGTGCCTCCACTCCCTGTACCCGCACTGGCAGCAGCAGCACCTTGGCGATGGGATACCGGCGGCGCAGGATACGGATCATGTCGTGTACCGCCGCGCCCGCCGACGAAGTAACAATGGCGATGCGCTGGGGATAGCGGGGCAGCGGCTTCTTGTGGGCAGGGTCGAACAGCCCCTCCCGATACAGCTTATCCTTTAGCTGCTCAAAAGCTACGTACAGGTCGCCCACACCATCGGCGGACAGTCCGCTGCAATACAGCTGGTACGCGCCGTCCCGCGGGTAGACACTGATACGGCCGGAGGCGATGACCTGCATGCCGTTCTCCGGCCGGAACCGCAGCTTGGCGGCGGAGCCCTTGAACATCACGCAGCGCAGAGCGCTCTGGCTGTCCTTCAGCGTGAAGTAGTGGTGCCCCGAGGGGTACACCTTGTAGTTGGAGATCTCTCCCTTCAGCAGCAGGTCGCCAAAGGCGGGGACGGACTCCACCAACTCCTTAACGCAGTTATTCAGTTCGGTGACGGTAAACACATGCCGTTCGTCCATGCCGCCCTCCTCGCTCCATGCGGAAAAGGCAGAGCGCAAGCTCTGCCTTCCTGACTCATTCCTTCAGCTCGCCCCGGGCGAAGCTGCCCAGGATGCCGTTGATAAATTTCACCACTTCCGGCGATTCGTAATGCTTGGCAATCTCCACCGCCTCGTTGATGGCGACACCGGCGGGAATGTCCGCCATGTACAGCATCTCGTACATGGCCACCCGCATGATGGCGGAGGCCACCAGGGAGATTCGCTCGAACCGCCAGCCCTTGGCATATTTTTCGATGTCCGCGTCCAGCTCCGCCGCGTGCTCCGCCACGCCGGAGACGAGACGGCGGATATACTCCTCCTGCTTGGCGTTGGGGCGCTCCTCATAGACGGGATGCTCCGGTGCCAGCGCAGCGAAGCTCTCCCCGCTCAGCTGCAGGTCCAGAAACTCCTCCACAGGCAGGTCATTGAAGCTCAGTTCATAGGCGAGATGTGTGGCGATCTCGCGGGCCGTATTGCGTGTCATAAACGTGTACCTTTTCTCTCTCAGTTCGTTTGGTTCAGTTGAAGCTGATGCCGCCCACGTGGACATTGACCGCCGCCACCCGGAAGCCGGTCATACCTTCCAGTGCGGTACGCACCATCTGCTGCACCTTCTTGGCCACGTCGCCGATGGCGCTGCCGTAGCGCACCACGATGAACAGGTTCACCGCGATGGCCTCTCCATCCATCTCCACACGGACGCCCTTGGCGGACATCTTCTTGCCGCCCATCAGATCGGACACATTGGCGCTCATCATGGCGCTGACACCCTCCACCTCAGACGCAGTGGTGGATGCGATAGAGGCCACGACGTCCTCCGAGATCTGGATGGCGCCGTCCTCCTCCTGATGGATCATGTATTCCTTATTTTCAGCCATGTTGCGTTATCTCCTTGTGCTGTCTTTCGTGATTCAGTTCAGTATACCATTTTTTGTGCCGAAATACAACACCTATTTTGCGTCCTCTGCCTGCGTCTCCTCCGCAGCGGCGGTAGGTACCTCCGCCTCCTGGGGATTGCCGGTCTGTGCCGTGGCTCCCGCCTCCATGATGCGGATCTGATCCGGCGTATAGCTGGTCTCGCTGACCACGATGTCCTTGATGCGGGCCACATCCACGGTATCCAGCCCGTCGGGATCGGACACCACCACGCTGATGGCATCGTCGCCCATGAATGCCACGCAGTCGGCATAGCCCTTGGCCACCACCAGGCTCTCGATCTGGGACTCCGCCACGGTATAGGCCGCCAACACCTGCATCGTCTGGGACGCTTCGTTCAGCACGTCCTCCGTGGCGTTTTCGTCCACCTGCGCCTCCTGCAGCATGCTGATGGCGGTGTCACGTGCCTGCTTTCGGCTGAGCCGCGCCGTGGCGAAGTAGTCGTCACCGGCGGCAGTCACCTCTGCGTCCGTGGTCTCGCCGTTCACCAGTGCTGACTGGCCCAGCACTTTTTTGCCGCTGTCCTCCACGGTTCCGGCATAACGCCAGTTGAGATACACCGAGGTGCCCACCAGCATCAGTACCGCCGCCACCACTGCGCGCCGCTTCCATACCTGTTTCATGCTCCAACTCCTCCTCATTTTTCTATGACTTCCACTTGACCACCGAGATCTTGTCGCTGCTGAGCCCCGTCAGCACAGACACCGCGTTCACCACCGCCAGCCGCACGGGGCTGCTGCCGGCTCCCTCGCAGACCACCACCGCCCCCTGATAGGTGGGATAGAGCTGCTGGGTCACCACCACCTCCTGCCGTCCGCTGCCGCGATTGACGGTGAGCACCTGCTTTTCCTGCTTAGTTTGGCCGCCGGTGCTGTCGGAGATGGTGCTGTCCTCCGCCAGACGCAGGGTGGAGCCGGAACGCAGCGTCAGCATGATGCGCACGCGGCCCACGCCGTTGATGGTACCCAGCACCTCCGCCATGCGCTTCTCCGTCTCCTCCAGCGAGAAGCTCTCCGCCGCCTCGCTGCTGTCACCCCCGCTGTCCGCCTTGCTGCCGCCGGTGGGCAGCAGCATCAGTACCATCCCCGCCAGCACGATCAGCGCCGCATATCGGTACTTCTTCAGCAGTCCCGTCCATTTCTCCAGCTTCATATGTCACCTCTCCCCAGCCGCCTGCCAGACCTGTGCCTCCTTGCCGATACCCAGATCGGCGGCAATGCAGGCGGCCAGCGTCTCGTTTCTCTCCACGTCCAGAGTCACCGCGCAGGGGTAGGGCACGCCGGAGCGCAGCTCCGTCTCCACTACGGCGTGGCAATTCACCCCCAGCGCCGCGCCTTTGTCCGATATATATGCGGCGGTCTCCCGCTCTATGATAGCTGCCAGCTCCGCCGTGTCCGCCGCGCGGTACTGCTCCGTCAACTCCCGGATCTCCCGGGCGTAGTCGTCGTAGGATACGGCAAAGCCTTCCAGGTCCAGCTCCGTCAACGGCCGCAGGATCACCAGCATCAGCACCACGCCGCCCGCGGTGCGGACGATGGGCCGCAGCCGCCCCTTGGGCAGCAGGGCGTACAGGATGGACAGCACCAGTCCGGCTGCAATGATGGACAGCAGCCATGTCCGCAGCGCCCCGATCATGCCGTTACCGCCGACACGGCGGAGGTGATGGAGATGAGCAGCAGCAGTGCGCAGCTGCCGGTCATGCCCAGCATCAGGCCGAAGGCCGTGCCCAGTGCGTTGATAAGCTCCGCCAGAGCCCCCTGCGTCACGCTGCCCGCCAGAAACGCCGTCAGCTTGTACAGCAGATACTGCACCGCCATGTTCAGAAACGGCGTCAGACAGATGGCCAGCACCGCCAGCATCCCAAAGATACCCACGGCGTTTTTCAGCACCCCCGCCCCCGCCAGCACCGTCCCCGTGGCCTCGGAGATGATGGAGCCCACCACCGGCACCGCCGTGGCGATGGCACTGCGGGTCATCTGCACCGTCATGGCGTCCGCCGCGCCGGCGGCCGCGCCGGTCAGCGTCAGGAAACCGGTAAACACCACCATGGTGGCCGTCAGTGCCCAGGTCACGGCCTTGCTGATGCCCGCGCCAATTTTTTTCAGGCCGTGATCCGGCGCCATGGTGTCGGCGGCGGCCGCCGTGATACAGCAATACAGCAGCGGCAGCAGCAGCTTCCGGATCACGCTGAGCAGCAGGTTGGCAAAAAACACCGTAGCCACCTGTCGTGTCCCCGCTGTGATGGCTCCGCCGCTGGCGGCCGCAGCCGCCGACAGTGTGGGCAGCAGTGCCTTGGCAAACACGTCCAGCTCCTCCATGGTCTCCGCCCCCAGTCCCATCATCTGCTGCAGGTCCCCCGCAGCAGTGAGCGTGATGGCCAGAGCCCCCGCCATGGGCACGAACCGCGGCACCGATGGCTGCTCCGCCGCCGTGAAGAAGCTCTCCGCCACGCCGCACAGCAGTACCACGCCCAGCAGCAGCGCCGCGCCGGACGCCTTTTCCCGCAGAGCCTCTCCCAGTTGCTGCTGGGTGTCGTGCCACAGGCGGGCCAGCCCCTCCGACCACGTGGTGTGGTCCGGTGTCTCATCCAGGCCCTCCAGATGTGCCGCAGCCTCCGGCGGCAGCGCCTCCGTCACGCTGTCAGGGATGACGGACGCCTGTGCCGGCGTCACCAGCAGCCACAGCAGCGCCGCCGCGGCCATCCATACCTTCACTCCCCTCATAGCAGCCCCCTCAGCATGTCCCACGCCGCCTGAAACAGCGGCAGCGACACCAGAATGGCCGTGACAGCCCCCGCTGTCTCCACCAGTGATGCCATGGCGCTCTCCCCCGCGTCGCGGCACAGGTCGGAGCCTGTCCGACTCACCAGCGCAATACCCACCGTTTTTACCAGCGGCAGAAACAGATCCGTGGGCAGCCCGCCCCAGTCGAGCAGCTGGGTAAACAGGTCCCGCACCTGCCCCAGCGGCTCCGCCAGCAACAGCAGCGCCGCACCGCACACCGCCACCGCCAGCAGCAGCGCAATGTCGGGGTTTGTCCGCTTCAGCAGCACCGCCAGCAGCGCGCCGGTGAGACACAGCGCGCAAAGTCGGATCACCGTCTCCATGGCTCACAGGGAGAACAGCGTCTTGACCAGATCGAACAGGTCGCTGATCTGCTGCACCAGCATCATCAGCACCACGATCAGCCCCGCCAGCGTGGTCATCATGGCCTGCTCCTCCCGTCCGCTGCGGACCAGCAGCAGGTTCAGCACCGCCACCAGTATCCCGATGGCCGCAATTTTGAAAATCAGATCAACGTCCATGTACTACCCTCAAATCAGTAAGATCACCAGCAGCCCCGCAGCGGACAGTGCCAGTGCCCCCGCCACTCTGCGGTCCTGTGCATCCTCCCGCGCCCACCGCGCCGCCAGCGTTGTCAGCGCCTGCCGCGCGTCCTCCAGCTGTGTCAGCAGCCGCGTCTCATCTCCGCCCAGCTCCATGCGCCGCAGCACCTCCGCCGTCTCCGCATCCGGAATCCGTGAAAATGTCCTGTTCCACGCTATCTGTAAAGGCATATCGCTTTGCAGCATTTCCCGCACCGCGTCGAAGTACGTCCCGCACACGGGCCGCTGTGCCAGCTGTGCCAGCAGCTGCGGCATGGGCCGCCTTTGCCAGCGGATGCCCGTCTCCATGGCGCTCAGCGCCTGGGCCATTGCCTGGGCCAGTGTCAGGCGCTGCCGCTGCCGCCTGCGTCTTGCTGCGCAGCACCAGACCGCACCGGCCACGATCAGCGCTGCCCCTGCCAGCTTGGCCGTCACAGCGCCTCCACCCGATAGACGCGGTGTCCATCCTCTACGGTGATGGTCACTATCCTTTGGAATACCCGCATCTCCAGCAGTCGGGCAAACAGCGGCTTCCGCGCCAGCTCCTCCCTGTTCACGGCATGGATGGTGGCCAGCAGCGCCACGCCGCAGTGTGCGGCGGACAGCATGGCCCGTAGGTCCTCCTCTGCGGTGATTTCATCCACCGCGATGACCTGTGGGTTGGCAGACCGCAGCAGCATGGTGATGCCCAGCGCCTTGGGACACCCGTCCAGCACGTCGGTGTGGGCCCCCACCTCCAGCTGCGGCACGCCGCGGTACATGGCCGCCAGCTCGCCCCGCTCGTCCACGATACCCACGCGGCAGGCGGGGCGCTGCTCGTCCCCGTCGGACAGCGCACAGATCATGTCCCGCAGCAGAGTGGTCTTGCCCACCCCCGGCGGCGCCAGCAGCAGCGTACTGGGGAAGCCCTCCGGCTCCCACAGCTCTCGCAGCAGCGGCTCTGCCAATCCCCGCACCTGACGGCTGATACGAACGGCTACGGAGGAGATGTCCCGCAGGTTGGTGTTGGCCCCGTCCCGCAGGACGGCGGTGCCGCAGACGCCTACCCGAAAGCCGCCACGGCCGATGAGATACCCCTTGCTCAGCGTCTCCGACACAGCGTAGCGGGAGTATCCCGTCACCATGTCGCACAGCTGCTCCAAGTCGGACTGCGTCACCAGTGCCCTCGGCAGCTCATCGCTGACAAGTATCTCCCCTTCACACGTCAGCACCGTCATAGGCCGTCCCGTCCGCAGGCGGAATTCCTCCGCCTGCGCCTTCCTCCAGTCCGGCAGCCGCCGCGCCGCCTGCTGCCACCGCACCGGCAGCAGCTCCAGCGCCTGTTCATAGCGTGCTATGGCATAGCTCAATTCCATGCTCCGCTCCCCTTCCTGTGTGATATTCACTTGTATGACGGCTCGTCCCCAAATATGCCGCGATACGAAAAAAGCCCACCTTCCGGCAGGCAAAGCTCCCGTATGCTCAACTCCACGTTCCAAAACATCCTCCACGAATCACCTTCCTCCGGACTGCCGCCGCCACGGTGCAAAAAAGAACACAGCGGTCAATGCCGCTGTGTTCTTTCTTCAGTGATTCCAAATGAGCTGCATGACCAGAATCGCCACGGCGCCGGCGGCGATGAACACGCCGGCGATGAGCATGGCCGCCTTCAGCGCACCGCCCATGGCGGCGCGGCGCTGCTCCGGCGTAAACTGCTCCTGGGACTCCCAGGGCCGGTCATCGGCGGGCGACGGCTCCTGCGGTGTCGCCTTCTTAGGCATGCGCGGGAACAGCATGGGCGACGGCCCTACGCCGCTCATATCGGCGATGGTTCGCCCATCGTCGTCCTGATAGGTTCGCTTCTTCGCCATTACTTATCGTACAGATGGCACGCCACAAAGTGGCCCGGCTCCAGCTCGCGCTGGACAGGAGCTTCCTCCTTGCAGCAGGCCATGCAGTTGGCGCAGCGGGTGTGGAACTTGCAGCCCTTGGGCGGGTTGGCGGGAGACGGGATGCTGCCCTCCAGCACGATACGGTTCATCTTCACCGTGGGATCGGGGATGGGGATGGCGGAGAACAGGGCTTTGGTGTAGGGGTGCAGCGGGTTGCGGAAGATATCCTCCGTGGCGCCATACTCCACCAGATTGCCCAGATACATGACGCCCACCGTGTCGGAGATGTGCTCCACCACGGACAGATCATGGCTGATGAACAGGTACGTTAGGTTGTACTTCTTCTGGATCTCCTTGAGCAGGTTGATGATCTGCGCCTGAATGGACACGTCCAGTGCGGACACCGGCTCGTCACAGACAATAAACTCGGGATTCAGCGCCAGAGCACGGGCAATGCAGATACGCTGCCGCTGGCCGCCGGAGAACTCATGGGGATAGCGGCCCTTGTGGAAGGGCTGCAAGCCGCAGTTGTCCATGACCTTGTCAATATAGTCGTCGAACTCCTCCTTGGGCACCAGATTGTGCTCCCGCACCGCCTCGCCGATGATCTCGCCCACCGGCATACGGGGGGACAGCGAGGAGAACGGGTCCTGGAAGATGATCTGCATCTTGGTGCGCATGGCGCGCATCTCCTTGGCGGACAGGTCGTAGATCTCCTGCCCGTTGAACAGCACCTGACCGGAGGTCTTTTCGTCGTACAGCCGGAGGATGGTGCGGCCGGTGGTGGTTTTGCCGCAGCCCGACTCGCCCACCAGACCCATGGTGGTGCCGCGCTTGAGGTTGAACGTCACGCCGTCCACAGCCTTGACGTAGCCCACAGTCTTGGACACCATGCCGCCCTTGATGGGGAAATACTTCTTCAGGTGGTTGACCTGCAGAATGTACTGGGGATCATACTCCACGGGAGTGAAATCGTTGTCCACGGCGAGAGAGGGCTTCTTCGCCTTCTGGCTGTGTGCCTGCTCCTTGACAAACTCGTCGGCATTCTGCTTCTGAGTCTCTTTCAGCTCCTCGAGGACCTGATCGTCATTCTTACCTGCTTTCCAGAACGGCATCTTATTCACCCTCCTTTCCGTTGTCGGCGCTGCCGGTCATTTCCCGCTCCACCTGCTCCTCCAGATCGGGCCGCTTGCCGTCGTAGTAGCGGTAGCAGCTGACCTTGTGGGTAGGCGAGATGCTGACCTCACAGGGATATTCGCCGCTGCACTGCTCTACGCACATCTCGCAGCGATCCTTGAAGTAGCAGTAATCCGGCATATTGATGGGATTGGGCACCTTTCCGGGGATGGAATAAAGCTTATCCACCTGCCGGCCCACCACCGGCTTGGAGGCCATCAGGCCGATGGTATAGGGATGCGCGGGGTGGGCGAAGATCTCCTCCGCCGTACCCTGCTCCACGATACGTCCCGCATACATGACCACCACGTAGTCCGCCATCTCGGCGATAACGCCCAGATCGTGGGTGATGAACATGATGGAGGAATTGATTTTGTCCTTCAGGTTCCGCAGCAGGTCCAGGATCTGCGCCTGAATGGTCACGTCCAGCGCCGTGGTCGGCTCATCGGCGATGATCAGGCGGGGGCTGCACGCCAGGGCCATAGCGATCATGACACGCTGGCGCATACCGCCGGACAGTTCGTGGGGGAAGTTCTTGTAAACGCCTGCGCTGTTAGCGATGCCCACCATCTCCAGCAGCCGGATAGAGCGCTCGCGCACCTGCTCCTCCGTCTGGCCCTTCTCGCCGTGGAGGGCGATGACCTCGTCCAGCTGGTCGCCGATGCGGAACACGGGGTTCAGTGCGGTCATGGGCTCCTGGAAGATCATGGACACGAAGTTGCCCCGCAGGTGCTGCATCACGGAGTCGGGGGTCTTGGTGACATCGTAGGCTTTGTCGCCCAGATTCAGGCGGATCTCGCCCTCCACCACCTGACCCTGGGGCCGCTGCAGCAGCTGCATCAGGGACAGACTGGTGACGGACTTGCCGCAGCCGGACTCGCCCACCACACCCACGGTCTTGCCGATGGGCACAGAGAAGGTGACGCCGTCCACGGACTTGACCACGCCGGTGTCCGTAAAGAAGTAGGTATGGAGGTTATCGAACTCCACCGCATTGTTAGTGTCGTGCATCTCGGTGAGATACTCGGACTCCGGCACGGTTTTACGCTTGCGCTTCTTTTCCAGCGCATTGGTGATCTTGCGGTTTTCCTTGGAAATACGGCGGGATTCCTTTGCGGACAGATAACCGTCGTTGTGTTTCTTAGCCATTCCGATCCACTCCTTTCTCAGCGCTTCATCTTCGGGTCGAACGCATCACGCAGACCGTCGCCCACGAAGTTGAAGCCCAGCACTGTCAGCATCAGGCAGATACCGGCGGGGATCCAGATAAACCAGTACTCCGTCAGCACGTAGGAGTTGGATACGTCGTTCATGATGTTGCCCCAGGATGCGAAGGGGAACTTAACGCCCAGACCCAGGAAGGACAGGGTCGCCTCGGTGATGATGGTGGAACCCAGGCTCATGGTGCAGTTGACGATGAGCTGCGGGATCACGTTGGGGATCAGGTGCCGGAAGATACGGCGGGACACGCTGATGCCGCAGGCCTCAGTAGCGGTCATAAACTCCTGCTCACGCAGGGACAGGATCTGGCCGCGGACCAGACGGGCGATGCCGGGCCAGCCCAGGAAGCCCAGGATCAGCATCAGGTACAGCATACGGACCTGCGGGTCCACGCGCATGCCGTCCATGGCCGCGCCCAGGATGATGATCAGCGGCGTGGAAGGGATGCAGTAGAAAATATCCACGATACGCATGATGAGATTATCCACCCAGCCGCCGAAGTAGCCGGAGATACCGCCCAGAATCACGCCCAGCGTGGCGGAAATGATGACCACGATGAAGCCGATGCACAGGGATACGCGGCCGCCGTACATCAGACGGGTCAGCATATCCATACCGTTCTTATCGGTGCCCAGCGGGTGGGCCTTGTTGGGGAAGGAGTAGGCGTCGAACACGCGGGTGACGGTGCCCTCCTTGATGGACCACTGGTACTTGGCAGGGTTGTATTCCAGCTGGATCTCTCGAACCTCGCCGTTCTCGTTGGTGTACTCGATCTGGGTCTCTCCCTTGCCCGCGGCCTCAATGACCCGCTCCTTGAACTCTTTGGAGATCACGGTGCCGGACACCTTGGACTGGATGACGTAGCGGCTGATGTACGCGACTTCCTCGCCGTTGAGCATCACGCTGCCGTCGTCCATGGTATAGGTCTTGCCGTCGGCGGTGAACTCGGTCTCACCGGTGACGTGGGCCTTCAGGGCGTTGAAGCTGAAGCTGAAGCTGAACTTCTCACCGGTGACGCTGGGATTCACGATGTCCTTGTACGCCACCGCCAGCAGTGTGCCGCCGCTGGACACGGAGTATAGGCTGTCGCCCTCCTCGGTGATGTCGTAGTTCACACCCTTGTAGCTGAAGCTGTCATCCTTGCCCATGTGCAGTGTCAGCTGCGCCTGCAGGATGGCGCCGAACTCCTGCCCGTCCGCGATGAGGTACCGGTACTCGGTGTTCTCGCTGAGGGCAGCGTATTCCTTCATCTGGATGTCATCGCGGTAGAACACCTCGTCCTGCCCGTAGGGGCTGACCAGACCGCCGATGAAGGAAAAGATGAACATCACGGCCAGAATGGTGAGGCCCACCACCGCCAGCCGGTTGCGGAAGAACCGCTTGGCCACCAGCGTACCGGGGGACAGCACCTTGACGCGGCGGTCATCGCTGAGGGAGTAATCCTCCTGGGGCGTGTTATCCTCAGAGGGCGTATTGTCCTTTCCCGCGTACTTTTCGTTGAGCTCATAGGAACGGCGGCGGGCATCGGTGCCCGGCATTCCCTGCCCATGGCCGGGAACGGACAAATCTTTATCCGTCTTATCGTTAAAATAACTCATTCGTCACGTCCTCCCTTCTCAAGCGATGCGTACCCGCGGATCAACCACGGCGTACAGGATATCGGAGATGAGGTTGCCCAGCAGCGTCAGGATCGCCAGGAACGTCATGTAGAACATGGAGAACGGAATATCACCGGCCACCATGGCGTTGTAGGAGATGTAGCCGATGCCCGGGATAGCGAACAGCGTCTCTGTGATCAGCGCGCCGGCGAACAGGCCGGGCAGGCTGCCGCCGATAAACGTGACCAGCGGGATCAGCGTATTGCGGAAGGCATGGTGATAGATGACCTTTTTCTCGGACAGGCCCTTGGCACGGGCAGTCCGGATGTAGTCGGCGTTCAGCACCTCCAGCATGTTGGTGCGGACGTAGCGCATCCACGGACCGATGGAGATGAACACCAGCGTCACGATAGGCAGCACCAGATGCTTGGCCATATCCAGTATCTGCCCGAAGCGGGATAGCGTATTGAAATCACGTCCTGTCAGACCCACCAGATCAAACCAGCCCAGCTTCACGGAGAACACCAGCTTCAGCAGGGTGGCAAAGAAGAACGTGGGCAGAGACATACCCAGCAGGGCCACGGTGGTAACGGTATAGTCAGTCACGCTGTACTGCTTGGTGGCAGCCACGATGCCCAGGGGCACCGCGATCAGCAGCTCGAACACCAGAGAGATAGCTCCCATGATGAAGGACACCCAGATGACCTCGTTGAACTTCTGGATGACGGGCACGGTGTACTTCCAGCTGTCGCCGAAGTTGCCGGTGACCAGGTTTTTCAGCTGCACGAAAAAGCCTGGGATCAGCTCCAGATCCAATCCGTATTGGGCATTCAGCTGGGCCAGCCACTCCTCGTAGGGCTTGGAGCCGGGTGCCTGTGACAGCTGCCGCGCCATCGTCTCCACGTAGGAGGCGGGCAGACAGCGCATCAGCACATAGATGATGAATGTCACAAAGAACAGGATCACAATCGATAGCAGTGTGCGTTTGACTAAGAATTTGCGCATACAATCCCTCCGTTTTGCCGACAGCCGCCCCGCGCCAGGGGCCGCTGTCCTTTTTAATGTGATTCTGCGTATCAGGCAGTCGTTCCGGCACGGACGTCGAACCGCCTGACTCATACGCAAAAAGAGTCCGGTGATAGGCTACCCTGCGGCTTTGCAGCCGCAGGGTAGCCGTCTTAAAGGTTTTTGGGCCTTTAAGGAAAATCAGATGTACGGATCAGGCGCTTACTTCAGATCCAGCAGCTCCAGATCGTTGTACCACTGCCAATAGGTAGTGATATCGGGCGTCACGGTATCCAGGTTCACGCGCTGGCTGGAGATGATGATGCAGTTCTGGCGCTGATAGACGGGGATCTCAACAGCCCAGTCGGCCACGATATCCAGGCACTCCTTGTACAGGGTCTTACGATAGGTCTGATCGGTGGACTGACGGGCCTGCATGATCAGGTCATCCAGCTCGGCATCCTTGATCCAGTAGGACTTCTCGTTAGAACCGCCCTGGCTGTGATAGATCTGGAACATATCGGGGTCGGGAGTGGCCTGCCACGCCATGGCGAACATGTCCGCGTTACCAGCGTTGATGGCGTTGGTCATCTCGGAGAAGTTGGACATATCGGAGACGATCAGGTTGAAGCCCAGCTCCTTCAGAGCGTCGGAGGCCAGGGTCAGAGCCATGAAGGTGGGGTGGTCGCCCGTGCCGCTGCCGCCGACCATGACCTCAGCGTCCATGCGGGCATCCGCGGGAGCCGCGGTGATCTTGCCGTCGGTGACGGTGTAGCCGGCAGCCTCGAAGTAACCCAGAGCGGCCTGCTTGGCGGCGGCGTACTTATCCTCGGCGGACATACCGTCGGTGTAGATGTCGTTGCCGTTCACATCCACGGAGAAAGCGACCTTGTAGCCCTCATCGGTGACACGGGGAGCGGCCCAGGAGGTGTCGGAGATGGGGTAGTTGATAACATTGGCGAACTCACCGTAGTAGGAGTCCACAGCCACGTCACGGTACACAGCGATCACAGTAGCGATAGCCTTACGCAGGTTCTTGGATGCCTCGTCGCCGCCGTTGCCATTGCCGACCTTCACACGGTTGGCGTTGAAGCCGACATAGCCATAGCCCAGATTGGCGACCAGATCGGTCTGCAGCACGTCACCGGAGATCTCGCCGTTGGAGTTGGCCTTCTTGATCTGATCGGCAGCTTCCTTGGAGTAGGAAGGATCGGTGATGTCGATGGTGCCGGAAACGACGCCGGGGATCTTATCCACATCCTGCATCTCGCGCCAGATGATGGTGTCGATCTTGGGCTCGCCCTTCCAGTAACCGGCGTTCTTCTCCAGGGTCACAGCGCCGTTGGAATAGCTCTCGAAGGTGTAGGGACCGGAACCGACAGGAGCGGAGGTCACAGACTTGACGTGGGACAGGTCGCCCTTGTCGAAGCCGAACTTGTTGTTGTCATAGTCGTACTTCTCGGTCTCGCCGTAGTAGTGCATGGGGCAGATGGTCACGGGGATCTGATAGATGGCGGTGGCATTGACCTCGGTCAGGGTGACGGTCATGCTGTAATCGCCGGTCTTGACGATACCAGCGACGTTGGGAGCGGACTCACCGGTCTGCACGCCGACGGTGTAGTCGGAGAAGGCGTCACCGATCTCAGCCTCGATGAAGGCGGAGATGCTGGTGCCGGCGGTCTCGGCGTTGATGCCGTTATCGGAGATGTCATAGCCGTACTTAGCCACGATGGCCTTCCAGAAATCCTCGACAGTGGCGCCCTCGGCCAGCTCATAGCCCCAGTTGGCAGCCTGGGCGGCCACGGAATCACTGGCGGTGGCGCTACCGGCAGCCACAACGTAGTCCAGGATCTCCTGAGTGAACTTCACGCCGGCGGCGTTGAAGGCAGCCCAGAAGGTGTTGTACTGATCCTCGGTGAAGAAGTCGGTGGCGGTGTAGCCGTCAGGACCGGCAGCCAGGATCAGGTTCATACGGGAGTCCATGCCGGAACGATAGGCATCCAGACCCTTGATGGGGATGGAGTACAGGGTGGACACGCCGTCATAGGTGGGGTCAAGCAGGACGTAGTAGGAGAAGATGACATCGTCGATGGTCATCTCGGTACCGTCGGAGAACTTGACGCCGGGCTTCAGGGTGATGTTGTAGTCAACGGTGCCGTCCTCGTTCTCAACGATCTCGCAGTCGGCCACGCCGTAGTAGGTGTAGTCGGTGCCGTTGTAGGGACGGACGTCACCCTCGATGCCCTTCAGCACCACGGAGCCCTCACGGTCGGTGCCCAGCAGAGGGTCGAAAACCATGTTCATGACCTGGTTCTCATAATCGTTGGTGTAGAAGAAGGGGGAGAACTTGCCGTCGAAGTTCTGGGTGCCGACCACCAGCGTCTTAGCGGTCGAGCCCTGATCCTGATTATTGTCATTGTTGGCGTCGTTCTGCTGGCCGCAGCCTGCGAACAGACCCACGCACATGACGACAGACAGGATCAATGCAAGTGCCTTTTTCATTGGATCTAACTCCTTTTCGATATATTTGCAGCAACGGGTGTATACCCGTGGTGCACAATGGGACTCTGCATGCGGAGCATGCAGAAAAAGGGAGTACTCCCTTTGGGCCGGTCGATCGCCGCTGCGATATAATCGGTCATTTTGTTTATTATACCATATACTTATGCCTGTTGTACAGTCTTTTTTCTCATTCTGCCGGGATTTCGCCGCTCTTCCCCACGGGTTCCCACGCGCTGCGCCGCACCAGCTGCCGCGCAAACAGTGCTGCCACAAGGGTTACGGCCTTCAGCGCCAGATAGGCTGCCGCCAGTGCGCCGCGTCCACCGCTGCCGGACAGCAGGAGGTATACGACCTCCGCCGCAAGGCCCACGCCTGCCGCGATGGCCTCGCCCAGACACCGTCCGGGCAGCGCCTGCACCGTGGCCCTGTACACGTACTCCCGCATGGGGTACTCCCGGGCCTGCCAGCGGACTGTGGCCCATACGACGCTGCCGGTGAGTCCCACCTCCGCCGCGTAGGGCAGCAGCACGTAGAAGCATCGGTCCATGCCCGGTGCGGAGATGCACCCTCCGGCCACCACCGCCGCCGCCATCACCGCCGTCAGCAGCCACACCCGCCGAAGGAGCGCAGTGCGCTCCTTCTCAGCGGCGCGGCAGACGTAGCAGGTGCCGGTGTAGACATAGTTCCCCGACACATCGCGATAGAAATCATTGAGATGGTCGCGGCGTCCCCGCCGCTTTTTGCTCTCCGCCATTACCGGATGCCGGTCATGTCATAGCTGTCCAGCCACTGGTCGGCGGCGGCGCACACGCCCCGCAGGCAGCTCTCATCAAAGGGAGACTCCAGGCCGGCGTTCTTCAGCAGATCGGTGAAGGTGCGGCTGCCGCCCTGCTTGGTGTAGGCCATATAGTGCTCCCAGGCGTCGCCCAGATCCTTCTGGATCATGGCCCAGAACTCCAGGGACACGGTCTGCGCCAGGCAGTAGTCGATATAGTAGAACGGGCTGGAGTAGATGTGGTGCTGACGCTGCCAGCGGCGTCCCTCGGTGTAGAAGGGGATCTCGCTGTCGTCCATCTTCACCCACGGCATGTAGAGGCCGGTCAGCTCCTTCCAGGCGGCGTTGCGCTCGGCGGGGGTCATGTCGGGCTTCTCATACACGATGTGCTGGAAGTGGTCCACCATGGTGCCGTAGGGAATGAACGTCAGGGCGCCGGCCAGATGGCTGTACAAGAACTTGCGGGTGTCGGGGCCGAAGAAGCCCTCGGCCCACGGCCAGGCAAAGAACTCCATGCTCATGGAGTGTACCTCGCAGCCCTCCAGCGTCGGCCAGATGTAGCTGCTGGGGATGCGCTTGCGGTTGGTCCAGTCGGCAAAGGCGTGACCGGCCTCGTGGGTCACCACCTCCACATCGTGCTGGGTGCCGTTGAAGTTGGCAAAGATGAAGGGCACCTCATACTCGCCCAGGCTGGTGCAGTAGCCGCCGCCCTGCTTGCCCTCGGTGCTCAGCACGTCCAGCAGCTCGTTGTCCAGCATGGTGCGGAAGAACTCCTTGGTCTCGGGAGACAGCTCACCGTAGAACTTCATGCCCTGGGCCAGGATGTCGTCAGGGGTGCCCACGGGGCAGGGATTGCCGGACCGGAACTCCAGCGCCAGGTCAGCAAAGCTCAGGGGATAGCTCTTGCCCAGACGCTCCGCCTGACGGCGGCAGATCTTGTCGGCCACCGGCACCAGATACTTCTGTACGGCGGTGCGGAACTTCTCCACGTCCTCCTTGGTGTAGCAGTTACGGTTCATGCGGTAGTAGCCCAGGGTGGTGTAGCCCTCATAGCCCATCTTCCTGCCCATGCTGTCGCGCAGGTGTACCAGCTTGTCGTACAGCTCATCCAGCTCCGCCGCGTGCTCCATGGACCACTTGGCGTCGGCCTGCCACGCCGCCAGACGGCGGGCATCGTCGGGATCGCTCTTCAGCGGCGTCAGCTGGGACAGGGTGTAGGTCTTACCCTCGAAGGGGATCTGAGCGGAGGCCAGCAGCTTCTCGTATGCCTGCACCAGGTCGTTCTCCTGCTGCATCTCGGGGATGATCTCCGGCGTAAAGCACTTGCGGGCGATCTCAGCGTTGACGAACATCAGGTCGCCATACTCTGCGGTGAACTCCGGACGGAACTTGGACTCCAGCATAGCCGCCTTCCATGCCTGCTGATACTCCTCCAGCTCAGGGCTGAAGGTGTTCCAGAACTTCTCCTCCTCATCGTAGAAGGTGTCACGGGTGTCGATGGAGTGGCGGATGGATGCCAGTGTGGCCTGGGTCTCCACGGCCAGAGACGCCTTCTGCTCCTCCAGGAAGGCCGCCTTGGCCTCCTCATAGGTGCCGGCGTTCTTCAGCCGCTCCGTCAGCTTCGTCAGCTGCTTTTTCACCGTCTCCGTGTCGGGGCGGGCGTAGGGCATTTCGGAAAACTTCATATCTTGCTCCTCCTTGCATGATTTACGATGGTACATCGTTCTATGTCGCGGCGTGTCGGATCATCCGCCGCCGCGTCGGCATACAAATTCACTGCTGGCGGTTGTAGATGGCGCTGACCGCCGTCCTGTTCCCGCCGATGAACACAATGGCCGCAGCCGCCGTCACCAGCATGAACGCCGTCAGCACCAGTCTCGGCGGCAGCACCACCGTCAGTGCGCCGGCCACCAGCTGACCGGTAAGGCTCCCCACGGTGTTCAGCATATTGAACGCCCCGTTGAACCGTCCCTTTTTCTCGTCCGGCACATAGCTCTGGGTGGCGGAGATACGGATGGTATAGCTGGTGACGCCCAGCAGCCCGTTGCACAGGCACATCGCCATCATCACCGGCACCGGCGTGTAGAGATACCCGCCCTCCAGCATGGAGATAACGATATATACCGTCAGGGCGATGGCGTACTTCCGGTGGGTAGGCAGCTGCACCTTATAGTGTACCAGCCCACCGACGGTACGGCCCACCACCATCATGCCCCACACCAGCATGTACACGTATTCGCCGTTGGGAAACGCCCCCTTGAAATAGGGCAGCGTGATGACCTGGGACGCGCCGCCGGCCAGCGAGCTGAATGCGAAATAGCACGCTACCGCCAGCAGCCCCTTCTCGCTCCACAGGAACCGGAAGCCCTCCCCGATGTCCCGCAGCAGCCGCCGTGCGGAGGACTCTCCCGCCGTTGCCGCGGCCTTTTGCGTCTCGATGTACTTCTCCTCCGCCCGGATCTGCGTCTCCGCGATGGCGGCGGTCAGAAAGCACACGGCGTTGATGCCCAGCAGCGGCGCGATGCCCACCTTGTTGTAGACGTAGGTGGAGATGGGGATCATCACCGCCGACAGCGTCTCCAGTACGCTGGCGATGGAGTAGGCCTTGGAGTAGTTGCCCTCGGTGATGAGCATGGGGTAAAAGCTCTCGTAGGCCACCATATAGACGCTGTTGATAGTGCCGATAATGAAGCACCACACCGCCAGTACCGGAAAGCTGAACCAGCCCCTGCTCAAAATGAACGCCGCCATGGCGTAGATGCCTGCTGAGATAAAGTCCAGCGTATAGATGGTCCTCTTGCGGGAGAACCTGTCCAGAATAGCGCCGGAGAAGATGGGTGCGATGATCTGGGGCGCGGTGAACGTGGCGATATAGATGGCGTACAGCAGGGACGACTCGGTGTAGTCCAGCACCAGCAGGCTCAGAGCGAAGCCGGACATGGCGTTGCCCAGCATGGATACCACGCTGCCCAGTGTGATGATGGTAAAGTCTCGCGTCCACAGAGGGGCGACAGCCGGTCGGATCTCATCGGTCTGTTTCATATATCTGCACGGACCGTTCCGCCGGAACGACCGCCCCCCTCCTTTCCTGAAATGAAATAGTATCACGTAAATAGTATCGTGTAAGTAGACATTATAACGGATAGATCGCCGATTGGCAAGTATCTTTCGGGGCGGGGCTGCGGCGGGGACGCACGGCGCTTGCCAGACCCGCGGCCCGTGTGCTATAATAGCATACGACAAAATTGTCCATCTTTCGAGGACAAAGGAGGTTCTTCTCTATGACGCACACTTCCGTCCAGCCGCTGCTGGACTTCATCGCCGCCAGCCCCAGCTGCTACCATGTGGTGTCCAATCTGGCCGCCCGTCTCACTGCGGAGGGCTATACGCCCCTGTCCGAGCGGGACCGCTGGACTCTGACTCCCGGCGGCCGGTACTTCGTCACCCGCAACAGCTCCAGCATCCTCGCCTTCCGCGTACCCCGGAAGCTGACCGGCGGCTTCATGATGGCCGCGGCCCACAGTGACTCCCCTGCCTTCAAGCTCAAGGAGAACGCGGAGCTGCGGGACAACGGCTACATCCGCCTGAACACCGAGAAATACGGCGGCATGCTGATGGCCACGTGGTTCGATCGCCCCCTGTCCGTGGCGGGCCGCCTGTTCGTGCGGGAAAACGGCGCCATCGCGGAAAAGCTGGTGAACGTAGACCGTGACCTGCTGGTGATCCCCAGCGTGGCCATCCACATGAACCGGAACGCCAATGACGGCATGAAGTATCAGGCCAACATCGACACCGTTCCCCTGTTCAGCGCCGAGGACCCCGACGCCGCCATCCTGCCCCTGGCCGCGGAGGCCGCCGGCGTCCGTCCGGAGGACGTGCTGGGGCAGGACCTGTTCCTCTACTGCCGCGGCTGCGGCACGGTGCTGGGCGCCCACGGCGAGTACATCCTCTCCCCCAAGCTGGACGACCTGGCCTGCGTCTGGGGCTGCACAGAGGGCTTCCTCTCCGCCGGTGACAGCGGCAGCCTGCCGGTGCTGTGCATCTTCGACAACGAGGAGGTGGGCTCCGCCACCAAGCAGGGCGCGGCCTCCACATTCCTGCGGGACACCCTGCGCCGCATCAGCCTGGCCCTGGGCCAGGACGAGGAGGCTTTCCAGACCACCCTGGCCCGCAGCTTTCTGGTATCCGCCGACAATGCCCACGCCATCCACCCCGATCACCCCGAATACGCCGACCGAGGCAACTGCCCCCGCATGAATGGCGGCGTGGTCATCAAATTCAACGCCAACCAGCGCTACGCCACAGATGGCCGCTCCTGTGCCGTGTTCCGCGCCGCCTGCGCTGAGGCAGGCGTACCGGTGCAGCTGATGGCCAACCGCTCCGACCTGCCCGGCGGCTCCACCCTGGGCAGCATCGCCGGCACGCTGGTACCGGTGAGCACCGTGGACATCGGCCTTGCCCAGCTGGCCATGCACTCCTCCTGGGAGACCATGGGCGCGCAGGACTGCGCCTATCTGGCCGCAGCAGCAGCCCGCATTTTTGAGACCGAGCTGTAACGTCCCCGCGCCCTCCAGCCCCGCCGGAGGGCGCTTTCTGCGCAAAAAATATCCCTTTCCCGCAGGAAAGGGATATTTTTCAGTCATTTTCCGGTTCAGGAGGGCCAGTCGATGGGAACCATCTCTCCCATCACCACATAGCGGGCGTTGTCGTACACGTAGTCGCAGGTGGACAGCGTCAGGATATTGCCCGTGGGCGTACCGGTGGTGGACGTAAACGTGGAGCTGCTGATGCACTGCTTGATGTAGTCCGAGGACAGCTCATAGGCGTACACGTCAGAGTCATGGGGCGTCACCATACCGGCGAACAGGTTCACCTTGTACAGCTGATTGGGCGTATACAGGTACAGGTAGGGGTGCGCGTCGTAGAAGCTCTGATCTTTGTACTTGGTGATGGCGGCGAACATGCGGCCGGACTTCATATTGTGCCCGTACAGCAGGTTGTTCTGGGTGGTAAAGTCGGAATTGCAGCGCCAATCCAGGAAGATGGTACCGTTCTTGTTGCTGGAGCCGTCGATATCGCGGTACAGGTAGTACTCGCCGCCCTCCTCCGCCGTCTGGACGATGGGGTAGTTGATGCCGGTGTTGGCGCCGTAGATCCAGCCCACCACGTCAGGATACTTGGCCTGCAGCGCGGCGAAGTCCACGGAGATGTAGTCGGGCTCGCTGCCGGTGCTGCTGTCGGTGTTGCCGTCGGTGTTGTCATTGGAAGGCGTGACCGGTGTCACCACCTGATCGATCAGATCCTGCTGGCTCTTTTCGCTTTCCTTTTTCTCCATCATATAGCTGATGATCTTCACCGAGGAGAACACCAGTACACCCAGCAGAATGGCCAGCACACCGTAGTACAGCACCTTGCCGCCTTTATGCTTCTGGCTGCTCCGTCTGGGTCTGTCGCCGTAGTCGGCGGGGCGGTTCTGGGACCGCTCGTCGCGCACACGGGAGCCCCGCTCCTCGCGGCGTCTGTTAGGTCTTTCGTTCATGTAACAAGCCTCCTTGCTTTGCAAGCATTGTAGCAGGTTTCGCATATCAATGCAAGTTGTATTTACAACCTGTAACCAAATTTAACAGTTTGTCACTTAATAGTTTGTCTTTACTTCCCCGCCAAGTTACGTTAAAATAGATATCACACACGATAAGACGGCGCGGCGTCTCCGCAGGTTCCGCCGCCCGAAAAAAAGGAGCAAAATGAGATGATCTACTTCAACAGCGATTATCTGGAGGGCGCGCACCCCGCCCTGATGGCAAAGCTCAACGAGACCAACATGGTCCAGACCGTGGGCTACGGCGAGGATGAGTACTGCGCCGCCGCACGGGAAAAGATCAAGGCAGCCTGCCAGGCCCCTGACGCCGACGTTCACTTCCTGGTGGGCGGTACGCTGACCAACACCACGGTGATCGCCTCCGTTCTGCGGCCCTATCAGGGCGTCCTCACCGCCGCCAGCGGCCACATCAACTGCCACGAGACCGGCGCCATCGAGTCCTCCGGCCACAAGGTGCTGGCCCTGCCCACCAACAACGGCAAGATCACCGCCCGGCAGGTGGAGGACTATTACAATTGGCATCACTTCAGCCCCGACTATGAGCACATGGTCATGCCCGGCATGGTGTATATCTCCTTCCCCACCGAGGGCGGCACCATGTACTCCAAGGCGGAGCTGACGGCGCTGTACGAGGTGTGCCGGAAGTGCGGCCTGCCACTCTTTATCGATGGTGCGCGGATGGGCTACGGCCTCACCTGCGACGATTGCGACCTGACCCTGCCGGAGCTGGCGCGGCTGTGCGATGTGTTCTACATCGGCGGCAACAAGGTGGGCGCTCTGTTCGGCGAAGCCGTGGTCATTATGAACGATGCGCTGAAGCGGGACTTCCGCTTTATGATGAAGCAGCGGGGCGGCATGCTGGCCAAGGGCCGTCTGCTGGGCGTGCAGTTCGACGCTCTGTTCACCGATGACCTGTACTTCAGGATCGCCCGCCACGCCAACGTCATGGCCAAGAAGATACACGCCATTTTCGAGGAGAACGGCTACTCCTTCCTCTTTGACTCCCCCACCAACCAGCAGTATCCCATCATGTCCGATGCGGAGCTGGCCGAGCTCGGCAAGGACTTCGGCTACGAGTACTGGGAGCGTGTGGACGCCGCCCACTCCGCCGTGCGCTTCTGCGCCAGCTGGGCCACCACTCAGGAGAACGTGGACGCCCTCCGCGCCGCCGTCCAGGCCCTGAAAAAGTAACGAATTTTGCAAAAACATCCCCTCCGGCGATGCCGGAGGGGATGTTTTCATATCTTTTTCGCCGCCACATCGCACAGCTGAAGCCTGACGCCGTTTTTCGCCGCCAGTGCCCTGCCCTTCTGCAGCAGCTTGTCCCGATTCTTGTTGATGAGCTGGACCACCAGCTCGTCCTTCTTGGCCTGGGGCATGGTGTTCAGCAGCGTCCGCGCCATGCTCACCGCCATGCCCCGGTTGCCCGACAGCACGCCGCCCAAAATGCCGCCCTTGCCGTCCTTTTCCAGCTTCTCCGCCAGCAGCGGCACCAGCAGCTCCGTCAGGCTGTTGTAGTCGATGTCATCGACCAGTATCTTCAGTTCGATCATTTCCTTACGCCTTGGGGCCCGCGGCCACCACCGCCGCGCTCATGTGGGTGTACTTCTTGAAATTCTCTGCAAAGCTCTGCGCCAGCTTCCTGCAGCTGGCCTCGTAAGCCGCCTTGTCCTCCCAGGTGTTGGCGGGGATCAGCAGCTCCGAGGGCACGCCCTCGATGCTGGTGGGCACCTGCACGCCGAAGGTGGGGTCCGTGACGAATTCGCCCTTTTCGATGTCGCCGGTGAGGGCCGCCGTCACCATGGCGCGGGTGTAGCTGAGCTTCATTCGCTTGCCGGTGCCGTTCCAGCCGGTGTTCACCAGATACACCCTGGCGCCTGCCTTCTCCACCTTCTCCGCCAGCATAGCGGCGTACACGGAGGGGTCCAGCGGCAGGAACGGCTCGCCGAAGCAGGTAGAGAATGTGGGCACCGGCTCGGTGACGCCGATCTCCGTGCCCGCCACCTTGGAGGTGAAGCCGGATACGAAGTAGTACATGGCCTGATCCCTGTTCAGCTTGCTGATGGGAGGCAGCACGCCGTAGGCATCCGCCGTCAGGAAGATGACGGTCTTGGGCACGCTGGGGCTCATGCCGGACAGCTCCGCGTTGGGGATATACTCCACAGGGTAGCCCACGCGGCTGTTCACCGCCAGAGAAGCGTCGTCAAAATCGAACTCCCTTGTATCGGGGTCCATCACCACGTTTTCCACCAGTGCGCCGAACCTGATGGCGTTGTAGATCTCCGGCTCACCCTCGGGGCTGAGGTTGATGCACTTGGCGTAGCAGCCGCCCTCGAAGTTGAACACGGAATCATCGGCCCAGCCGTGCTCATCGTCACCGATGAGCATCCGCTGTGGGTCGGCGGACAGGGTGGTCTTTCCGGTACCGCTGAGGCCGAAAAACACGGCGCTGTCGCCGTTTTTTCCGATATTGGCGGAGCAGTGCATGGGGAACACGCCCTGCTTGGGCAGCACATAGTTCATCACGGAGAATACGGACTTCTTGATCTCACCGGCGTACTGGGTGCCGCAGATCACTACCTCGCGGGCCTCGTAGTCCACCAGAATGGCGGCCTCGGAGCGGGTACCGTCGATGTCCGGCACGCACTTGAAGCCCGGGGCGGCGATGATGGTATAGTCCTCGTGGAAATCCCTGAGCTGCTCCGCCGTGGGACGGCGCAGCAGCTGGTGGATGAACAGGTTCTGGCTGGCCAGCTCGTTGACGATGCGGAACGCCTTGGTGTACTTGGGATCCGCACCGGCAAAGCCATCGAAAATAAACACGTCCCGACCCTGAAGATAGGCCAGCACCTTGGCGCGGATGGCGTCAAATTTTGCCTTCTCGAAGGGGCGGTTCACCTTGCCCCAGGCAATATCGTCATGGACGGCGGGGGTGTCCACAATGAACTTGTCGTTGGCGCTGCGGCCGGTGTACTTGCCGGTCTTGACCACCAGCGCACCGGTGTTGGACAGGGTGCCCTCGCCGCGGCGCAGCGCGTGCTCTACCAGCTGCGCCGGCGTCAGATTGCGGTACACTGCCCCCGCGTTCACAAGTCCCAGCTTCTCCAGCCCGTATGTTTCCATAGTTTGTTTCCTCCTGTATGGTGTTAAGTGATTTTCATTTACAGTTTTGCCGCACCAGTGTACGGAGCGCCGCTGAGGTGCAGAATTGCCTCCAGCACGCCGCCGCCCACGGCCAGCGCCTTGTCCGACGCCGTGGTGCAGTATTCCGGCCTGCATCGCGGGTCCACATCGCCGGATTTCATGCCCTGATGCACCGGCGTACCCTCCGGCAGGATGCCCCGCACCACGCCGTCGATGGTACATCGCATGGGCAGGCCGTTCACCTCGCCAGCCACATCGCCGGCCTTCACCTCTGCACCGATGTCCAGCAGCTGGTGGAAGATGCCGTCCGCCGGAGCGCGCAGTACCCGCTCTCCGGCGTAGCCGCCGATGAGGCCCGGGATGTTGGTATTGGGCAGGGCGCTTCCCTCGTAGATGACGCGGCCCAGGGTGTGGCCCCGCATGGTCTCCACCACGGCGTGGCAGTCCACACCGGCGGTAAACCCCGGCCCTATGCCGATGACCACCGGCGCGTCGGTGATGGCCGTACCCAGGTTCCGCTTGGCCAGGATGGCGTCTACCTCCGCATCCGGCCGCAGCGCCTGGCGGCACCGGCAGTCCGGGTCGGCCAGAACAGGGATGACCTCTT
The DNA here is from genome assembly GCF_057856985.1 of Vescimonas sp. NCBI lineage: Bacteria > Bacillati > Bacillota > Clostridia > Eubacteriales > Oscillospiraceae > Vescimonas > Vescimonas sp. The sequence continues at coordinate 61,324 of NZ_DBLZXX010000003.1, read as the reverse complement.
GTGCCAGAAGGCTCTCCGCCTCCGCCGCATCGGCGGCCAGCACGGCGGCAACGCCCTCTACCTCCGTCCGGCCCAGCACGATAGCCTGGGAAAAGCACACCGTCCGCCGGATGGCGGTGGGCGCGGGCAGGTCCGTCATCACCACCTGCATATGGCTGCGGTACAGCCGCAGGGCGATGCCGGTGGCAATATCCCCCGCGCCGCGGATCAAAACTCTCATGCGACAGCCCCTTATCTGTTTGATACCAATGTGTAGTACCCTGTGGTCTGTTGTAGGATAACACTTTAGCGGGAAAAGGTCAATCCCTGTTGACGTATCCTGATTCTCCTGATAGAATAACGTCATGGAAAGAAAGATGACATACAAGCTATCCTGCCGCCTGTTCACTGATGCAAAATGCTTCGGTCCGGGCGTAGTTCAGCTGCTGCACGCGGTGCAGCAGCTCCATTCGCTGCGCGCTGCGGCGCTGAGCATGGACATGGCCTATTCCAAGGCATGGACCATCGTCAAAAATTCGGAAAAGGCGCTGGGGTTCCCGCTTCTGACCTCCACCACCGGCGGGAAGGGCGGCGGCGGTGCGGCGTTGACCCCCCGGTGCGTGCAGCTGCTGGACGCCTACGATTCATTCTGCAAAAGGCTCCAAAATGCGGCAGCTGCACTGTTTGATGAAGAATTTTCCGATTTTCTCTGAAAAGCGTGTAAACGCAGGCGCTCCGGCCACATGATCCGGCGGAGCGCCTGCGTTCTCTTTATTGCATGAGGAAGATGTCTGCGTTTCCGCTGACGGTCTCCAGCTTCCAGACCGCCGGCGCGTCGGGACTGTTGGTCACGTCGCTGCGCAGCTGACCGCTGACGGTGTGGAAATCGATGGCCACCGCCTCCGGCTGCCGGGCCAGCGTCAGGGTGATGTCGCCGCTGCCGTTCTTCACATCCAGCTCCTTTGGCTGGGTTTCCAGCGTCAGTCCAATGCTGCCGCTGACGCTGTCCGCCTCCAGCTTATCGGTGCGGACGCTGCCGGTGATGGCGCCGCTGGTGGTCTCCAGAGAGATCTCCCCGGCGTTGGCGGCGTGGACGCTGACCGTGCCGCTGACGCTGGACACGTCCAGTTCCGTCAGGGTCAGGGTATCCTCCTCTGTCAGGTCCACGGATACGTCGGCACTGACCGCGTCGATGTTCAGCTCATGCAGCACCGTGCTGCGGGGCAGCCTGACCGTCAGTTGTTTTTTCTGCGAGGTGCTGACCGTCAGCGGCTGGGAGCGGATGTCCAGCGTGTTGTCGTCCTCGTCCACCCGCCACTCCATCTTCAGCGCCACATCCCCGCCGTCCATCATCGTCTCCGACAGCTGGATGCCCTCGCCGTCGTACAGCTCCACGTTTACCGCGCCGCTGACCCATTCGATGTCGATGGAGCGGAAGCCCTTGATCTGTACCACCTCGCCGGCTCCGGTGTTGTAGCCCGCGTCCGGCTCCGCCGGAACGGTCGGGTCCGTCGGAGCCGCATCGCCGCCGTTCTGCGGCTGCGCCGTCCGGGTACAGGCCGTCAGTGCCAGCGCCATGACCAGCGCCAGCAGGCACGCCATTCCTTTTTTCATGGGGGAATCCCTCACTTTCTCAGTTTGTCCCAGATCGTGACCTGCCCCGTCTCTCGGGTCCGGTCCATGTCGATGACCCGCTGGTTCCGGCTGCCCCGGAACTGGAGAGAGATGTCCTTCAGCTCCTTGACGAACCGCCCGTCTACCAGTACGTTGATGCAGGCCAGCATTCCGTCCGTTGCCTCGCACCGGGGATAGCTGCCGTCATGCAGCAGCTCGTCCTCCAGACGGAAGCCGGTGAAGCACCAGATGGTCTTATGGGGGTACTTCTCCCGTATCTCCCGCAGCAAGGGCAGCAGCTCCCGCTGGTTCTTCGGCTCGAAGGGCTCACCGCCCAGCACGGTCAGGCCGTTGATAAAGGGCTTGTCCAGCTCGGCGAAGATCTCCGCCTTCGTCTCATTGGTAAAGGGCTTGCCGTAGTCGAAGTCCCACGTCTGGGGCTGGAAGCAGTCCGGGCAGTGGTTGGTGCAGCCGGAGACGAACAGCGTCACCCGCACGCCGATCCCGTTGGCGATATCACATTTTTTCAGCTCTCCGTAGTGCATAGCAGCCTCCTATGGCAGGATCATACCAGAAGCCTGCCGATAAATCATGAACAGAGTGAAAAAGGCGGGCGTCTGCCCGCCTTTTTTTGCGTTGTCTTTACAGATGCAGCACGCGGTCCTTGATCTCCTGCGTGCGGCCCTGGTTCCAGAACTGGGTGCCGATATAGCCGCAGGTGCGGCGGGCCACGTTCATCTTATCCTGATCGGTGTTGCCGCACTGGGGGCACTTCCAGATCAGCTTGCCGTCCTGCTCCACGATCTCGATCTCACCGTCCCAGCCACAGACCTGACAGTAGTCGCTCTTGGTGTTCAGCTCGGCATAGATGATGTGGTCGTAGATGAACTTCATGACCTCCAGCACCGCGTCCAGATTGTTCTGCATGTCCGGCACCTCCACATAGCTGATGGCGCCGCCGGGGGACAGATGCTGGAACTGTGCCTCAAACTCCAGCTTTTTGAACGCGTCGATCGGCTCCGTCACATGGACGTGGTAGCTGTTGGTGACATAGCCCTTGTCGGTGATGCCCTCCACCACGCCGAACCGCTTTTGCAGGCACTTGGCGAACTTGTAGGTGGTGGACTCCAGCGGCGTGCCGTACAGGGAGAAGTCGATGTTGTGCTGGGCCTTCCACTTCTTACAGGCGGCGTTCAGCGCGTTCATAATCTCCAGGGCGAAGGGAGTGGCGCTGGGATCGGTGTGGGACTTGCCGGTCATGTACTTCACGCACTCGTAAAGGCCGGCGTAGCCCAGAGAGATGGTAGAGTAGCCGCCGTAGAGCAGCTTGTCGATGGGCTCGCCCTTCTTCAGGCGGGCGCAGGCGCCGTACTGCCACAGGATGGGGGCGGCATCGGACAGGGTGCCCTTCAGCCGCTCGTGGCGGCACAGCAGGGCGCGGTGGCACAGCTCCATACGCTCGTCGAAGATGCGCCAGAACTTCTCGATATTGCCGCCGGAGCTGAGAGCGATGTCCGGCAGGTTTACCGTCACCACGCCCTGATTAAACCGGCCGTAGTACTTGGGCTTGCCATTCTCGTCCACATAGGGGGTCAGGAAGCTGCGGCAGCCCATGCAGGGATAGCAGTGGCCCTCCCCGTTCTTGTCCACCTTCAGCTCCAGCATCTTCTTCTCGCTGATATAGTCGGGCACCATGCGCTTGGCGGTACACTTGGCCGCCAGCTGCGTCAGATACCAGTACTTGCTGTCCTCGCGGATGTTGTCCTCCTCCAGCACGTAGATGAGCTTGGGGAACGCAGGCGTGACCCACACGCCCTTCTCGTTCTTCACGCCCTGATACCGCTGAAGCAGCATCTCCTCGATGATGACCGCCAGATCCGCCCGTTCCTGTTCGCTGCGGGCCTCGCCCAGATACATGAACACCGTGATGAACGGAGCCTGTCCATTGGTGGTCAGCAGTGTCACCACCTGATACTGGATGGTCTGGACGCCGCGGCGGATCTCCTCCCGCAGGCGCTTCTCGGCGATGGCGTTGATCTTATCCTCCGTCACGGAGACGCCCACGGTGTCGAACTCGTCCCGCACGCTGGCGCGGATCTTCTCGCGGCTCACCTGAACGAAGGGGGCCAGGTGGGTCAGCGAGATAGACTGGCCGCCGTACTGGTTGCTGGCCACCTGGGCCACGATCTGGGTGGCGATGTTGCAGGCGGTGGCGAAGCTGTGGGGCTTTTCGATGAGCGTACCGGTGATGACAGTGCCGTTTTGCAGCATGTCCTCCAGATTCACCAGGTCGCAGTTGTGCATGTGCTGGGCGTAATAGTCGGTGTCGTGGAAGTGGATGATGCCCTCGTTGTGGGCGTCCACGATGTCCTTGGGCAGCAGGATGCGGTTGGTGATGTCGCGGCTGACCTCACCGGCCATATAGTCGCGCTGGGTGGAATTCACCACAGGGTTCTTGTTGGAGTTCTCCTGCTTGGCTTCCTCGTTGTTGCACTCGATGAGGCTGAGGATCTTGTCATCGGTGGTGTTGGACTTGCGCACCAGGGAGCGGGTGTAGCGGTAGGTGATGTAGTGCTTGGCCACCTCGAACGCGCCGTGGGCCATGATGTGGTGCTCCACCATATCCTGGATCTCCTCCACCGTGGGGGCGCGGTTCATCTTCTGGCACTGCAGCTCCACGGACTCGGCGATTCGCTGGATCTGTACCGGCGTCATGCGGTCCGCCTCCGCCACGGCCTCATTGGCCTTGGTGATGGCGATAATGATCTTGGTAATATCGAAACCGACTTCAGCGCCGTTTCTCTTGATGATCCTCATGGGGCATCCTCCTTCGCAGTCTATCTCTCTCCCCGTATACGGGGCTTATCCAAATACATCGACCCTATCATACACTACATCTTGTGGCTTTGCAAGTGCCTGTACCGAAATATAGAGAGGACTCCCGCCAAAAAGCGGCGGATATTTTTGTGGATTCTGCCAAAATTATTTTCCAGAACACACAAGATATGGTAGCGATGCAGGGGATGTCCGCCACTAAATATAGGCGGCAGCGGTGGGAAGGCGGCGGTTTCCGGCTCTATGGCGGGTCTCTCCCCCGCCGGGGCGAAATCCGTCGTTGCGCGGAGAGGCTTGGTGTGATATACTAATTATGTTATAGTATACGCGGGCGGCGCCCGCGAAAGGAGAAAACACCATGCGACCAGATATCCGATCCCTGCTCCACGGCATCTTCAATCTCATCCTGCCGTTTTTCGCCTATGATCTGGCCGGTCTGCTGGTGTTCTCCCTGACGGCGGGCAACTACACACCCTGGGCGTCCTTCTGGCCCATGGCGGTGCTGATCCATCTGCCTTTCCTGTCCGACGTCATCGGCGTGGTGGTGGGGGCGGTGCGCTACAAAAGGAGCAAGCGTGTCTGCGCCATGCTGGGCACCATCTTCTCCATCGGCGGCGCGGTGCTGTACTACATGCTGCGCTACCAGTGGGGCTTTACCCTGTTTGGTATGCTGGTCTGATATTTTCGATAAGGAGGGCGCGGTATGCGGCCTGAATTCATTACAGTGGGCACCGTTGTCAATGCCCACGGCGTCCGCGGTGAGGTCAAGGTGAATCCCCACGGCTTCGATCCTGCGTTTATCGCCTCGTTCCACACGCTGTATCTCAACGGGCAGGCGGTGGCCGTCAAGGCCGTCCGGGTCCACAAGTCCACGGTACTGCTGACGCTGCCCGGGGTGGAGGATATGGACAGTGCGCTGGCTCTGAAGGGCTGCACCGTGGCCATCCGGCGCACCGACGCGCACCTGCCCAAGGGGCAGTTCTTCGATGAGGAGCTGGAGGGCTGCGCCGTGGTGGACGACGCCACCGGTCAGGAGATCGGACGGCTGGACAAGGTGCTGTCCTACCCCGCCCACAAGGTGTATCAGGTGCGGGGCGGCGCACACGAGTACCTGATACCCGCAGTGCCGGACGTGTTCATCGTCTCTGCCGATCCCGATGCGGAGGTCATCCGCGTCCGCATGATGAAAGGACTGGCCACCGATGAGGATTGACATCATGACCCTGTTCCCCGACGCGGTGGACGCCATGATGAATGCCTCCATCATCGGACGGGCGCAGGAGCGGGGCTTCGTCACCATCCGCACCCACCAGATACGGGAGTTCACCACCAACAGGCAGATGCAGGTGGACGACTACCCCTACGGCGGCGGGCGGGGCGCGGTGATGCAGGCAGATCCGCTGTACCGCTGCTGGCAGCATATCTGCGATGAGGCAGGCGGCCGGGTACACACCATCTATATGTCCCCCTGCGGGCGGGTGCTGACCCAGCAGGTAGCCCGCGAGCTGAAGGAGCGGTACGACCATCTCGTTTTGGTGTGCGGCCACTATGAGGGTGTGGATCAGCGGTTTCTGGACGAGTGCGTGGACGAGGAGATCTCCATGGGCGACTTCGTGGTAACCGGCGGCGAGATACCCGCCATGGCGCTGGCGGACTGCCTGTGCCGTATGGTGCCGGGCGTGCTGCCGGAGGAGAGCTGCTACACCGACGAGAGCCACTGGAACGGCCTGCTGGAGTATCCCCAGTACTCCCGTCCTGAGGAGTGGCACGGCCGCAAGGTGCCGGAGGTGCTGCTCAGCGGTCACCACGGCAACGTGGCGGACTGGCGCACGCGGGAGAGCTACAAGCGCACTATGGCGCGGCGGCCTGATCTGTGGGAGAAGTTCGACCTGACGCAGGTACACAGCCGTCACGACAAGAAAGTGCTGGCCCAGGCGCTGGCGGAGTACGAGGCGGCGCAGCGGCCGCCGGAGGATGCCGGCGAGGCGGAGAGCGCCGAATAAAGCGTATAAAAAAGTTCCTGACCATGTGAAGTGGCCAGGAACTTTTTTATGTAGTTTTCGCTTACCGGAAAATCTCGCCGCTGGTGGGGTTGCCCGCCGCCTGCGCCTCATCGGTGTCGATGTGCATGGTGGTAGCACCGCCCACGTTGACGCGGACCACCACATCGTCGAAGATCAGCTTACGGCCCTCGCCGCCGCAGGCGACGCGGATGATCTCCTTGTCCTTGACACCCATCTTCTCGGCGTCCTCCTGCGTGACGTGCAGGTGGCGCTTGGCCACGATGACGCCCTCGGACAGCTCCACCTCACCGGCGGGACCCACCAGCTTACATGCACCGGAGCCCTTGACATCGCCGCTCTCGCGGACAGGGGCCGCGATACCCAGGGTGCGGGCGTCGGTGGCGGAGACCTCCACCTGGTCGGCCTTGCGGACGGGGCCCAGGATGGACACGTTGGCCATCTCCTTCTTGGGGCCAACGATGGTCAGACGCTCATTACATGCGTACTGGCCGGGATAGGACAGGGGCTTGCGGATGGTCAGCTCATAGCCCTTGCCGAACAGCTTCTCCACCGTCTCCTGGGTCAGATGGATGTGACGGGCGGACGTTTCGATCATGAAACTCATAGTAAACACTCCTTCTTTTTTTGCCAAAATGTGGAATATTTTCATTCCCTGTGAGGGAATTCTTCCCTTATTATCGGATCTCTTCTTTTTCCGAGACGCGGCGCAGCTCCGTGACGTTTCCGATGTAGAAATACGCCTTGCCGGCGGGCACGATCTCGCCGGTGACGGACACGAACTCACCTGAGCGCAGGGCCTTCGCCTCCGCCATAGCCTCATCGTTGCCGTCGAAGTGGATCAGCAGGCCAAAGCCGGTGTCGCCGTGGCCGTCCAGATCCAGGTGCCACCAGGGAAAGCGCAGCGTCACCTTGCGGCCGGCGTACTTGCTCTGCTGGCCGTGGGTGTACTCCGAGCGCACCTGATCGAAGGAGATGGGCACGATCTCCCCGTCCGGCATGTGGAAGTGCAGCCCGCCGTACAGGCGACTCAGCCGTTTCTCCCGATTGCTCTTGCGGCTGACCATCAGCATCCCCATCAGGACCAGAAGCGCCACACCGTACAGTCCCCGACCCTTCACCAGGCACCAGACACACGCCAGAATACCCGAGACAAGAATCACGCGGTTGATGACATCCTGCCCCAGCCAGACCTCTTTCAGTTTTCTCATGTGTATTCTCCTTTTCTGTCTCCAATTTTTTTATTTTAGCACATCGCTGTCGCTTATGCAAGCGGTAAACCGCTGCAGGATATGCAATTTCCCTCTTGTATTCTTCCTGATTCTTGGTATAATCGTAGGAGATATCATATTGCCGTGTATCATCATCTTCTTATAGGAGGCAACGATATGTCCGTAAAGCTTGAATTATATCGGGTCTTTAAGGAAGTGGCCGAGGTGGGCAACATCACTGCCGCCGCCCAGGCGCTGTATATCTCCCAGTCCGCAGTGAGCCAGTCCATCAAGCAGCTGGAGAACGACTTGCAGACCCGCCTGTTCTCCCGCAACTCCCGCGGCGTCACGCTGACGGCGGAGGGCAAGATGCTCTACGAGTACGTCCGCAGCGCCATGGGCCTGCTGGAGACCGGCGAGGAGAAGCTGTCCCAGACCCGCGAGCTTCAGATGGGCCAGCTGGTCATCGGCGCCAGCGACACCGTCACCAGCCAGTTCCTGCTGCCCTATCTGGACGGCTTCCACCGGGAACATCCCGCCATTCATATTCAGATCATCTCCGGGCGCAGCCACAAGGTGCTGGGGCTGCTGCGCTCCGGCAAGGTGGACATCGCCTTCGCCAGCACCCCCACGGACATGACATCTCTGGAGACGTACCCCTGCTTCCCTACCCACTCCATCTTTGTGGCGGGGGCCGGGTATCCCTGCGACTTTGAGCATGTGTATTCTCTGGAGGAGATCTCCGCCTTCCCTCTGATCCTGCTGGAGCGGAAGGCCTCCAGCCGCCTGTATCTGGAGCGATTCTTCCTGCAGAACGGTCTGAAGCTGACCCCCGAGATCGAGCTGGGCGCCCGCAGCCTGCTGGTAGATCTGGCCGCCATCGGCTTCGGCGTGGCCGGCGTCACCGAGGAGTTCGTCACCCGAGATCTGGAAAATGGACGGCTGCGGCAGCTCAAGACATCGTTCCACATCCCGCCCCGCTCCGTGGACATGTGCATGCTGCGGGACGTACCCCAGACCGCCGCGGCGGAGCGTTTTGCCGCCTTTGTCAAGCAGAGCTTATCCAAACGATAAGTACACCTGTTTTCACCGGTAAAACCCACAAAAAACCGCAGAAAGCGCTGAAATATTCTTCAATTTTTCCTGTTGCTTTTCCCCGGAAAATCGGGCAGTATAGAACTAAAACTTTTGAGAGGAAGTGTCGACGATGCAGCAGTTGAAAGAGCGTATCCTGAAGGAGGGCCGCGTGCTCCCCGGCAATATCATCAAGGTGGACGGATTCCTGAACCACCGCGTGGACACCGCCCTGATGGGCGCCATGGCGGAGGAATTCGCCAAATATTTTGATGTCAAGAATATCACGATGGTGCTGACCGCAGAGGCCAGCGGCATCGCTCTCGCTACCGTCTGCGCCGAGAAGTACGGCGTGCCCATGGTCTTTGCCAAGAAGGCCAAGAGCGACAACATCGAGGGCGGCCTGTACCAGAGCGATATTTTTTCTTATACCTATAAAAAGAAAGTGACCCTGCTGGTGTCCCAGGACTGGATCCACGCTGATGACCGCGTGCTCATCATCGATGACTTCATGGCCAAGGGCTACGCCATGCGGGGCCTCATCGACATCGTCAACAAGGCCGGCGCCACGCTGGCCGGTATCGGCGTAGCTGTGGAGAAGGGCTTCCAGGACGGCGGCGACAGCCTGCGCCGCGAAGGCTACCCCATCCACTCTCTGGCCATTATCGATGAGGCCGATGAGCACCACATCCGCTTCAGGGAGGATAACTGATATGAAGAAGGTTCTGGTTCTGGACTTCGGCGGCCAGTACAACCTGCTGGTGGCCCGCCGCGTCCGCGAGTGCGGCGTGTACTGCGAGATCAAGTCCTTCCGCACCTCCATGGAGGAGGTCCGCGCCTTTGCGCCGGACGCCCTTATCTTCACCGGCGGCCCTGCCACCGTGTTCGAGCCCAACGCCCCCATGGTGGACAAGGCCCTGTTCGAGATGGGCATCCCCGTGCTGGGCATCTGCTACGGCCAGCAGCTGATGATGCACCTGCTGGGCGGTCAGTGCCGCAAGGCCGAGACCCGCGAGTACGGCAAGATCCAGCTGACCCACGACGTCTCCCCCCTGTTCGAGGACGTGCCGGAGACCTCCGTGTGCTGGATGAGCCACGGCGTGGAGGTGGAGCAGCTGGCCCCTGGTTTCCGTGCCATCGCTCATACTGACGGCTGCCGGCACGCCGCTGTGTGCTGCGCCGAGAAGAACCTGTACGGCGTGCAGTTCCACCCCGAGGTGCTGCACACCGAGTACGGCAAGGAGATTTTGCAGAACTTCCTGTACCGCATCTGCGGCTTCCAGCGGGAGTGGTCCATGGCCAACTATCTGGAGGAGGCTGTGGCGGAGTGCCGCCGCAAGATCGGCAGCGGCCGTGTGCTGCTGGCCCTGTCCGGCGGCGTGGACAGCTCCGTGGCCGCGGCCCTGCTGCAGCGTGCCGTGGGCGATCAGCTGACCTGTATCTTTGTGGATCACGGTCTGCTGCGCAAGGACGAGGGCGATCAGGTGGAGCAGGTCATGAAGCACCAGTTCCACGTGGATGTCCGCCGCGTCAATGCCGGCCCCCGCTTCCTGGGCAAGCTGGCGGGCGTCACCGAGCCGGAGCGCAAGCGTAAGATCATCGGTGAGGAATTCATCCGCGTCTTTGAAGAGGAGGCCAAAAAGATCGGTGCCGTGGATTTCCTGGCTCAGGGCACCATCTATCCCGACGTGGTGGAGTCCGGTCTCGGCGGCGAATCTGCCGTCATCAAGAGCCACCACAATGTGGGCGGCTTGCCCGACTGCGTGGATTTCAAGGAGATCGTGGAGCCTCTGCGCCGTCTGTTCAAGGACGAGGTACGGCAGCTGGGCACCGAGCTGGGCCTGCCAGACGAGCTGGTATGGCGTCAGCCCTTCCCCGGCCCGGGCCTTGCCATCCGCGTCATCGGCGAGATCACCGAGGAAAAGCTGTCCATCCTGCGGGACGCCGACGCCATCTTCCGCGAGGAGATGAAGCTGGCAGGTCTGGACCGCACCACCAGCCAGTTCTTCGCCGTGCTCACCGATCTGCGCAGTGTGGGTGTCATGGGCGACGAACGCACCTACGACTACACGCTGGCCCTGCGGGCTGTGCAGTCTCAGGACTTCATGACCGCCACGTGGTCCCGCCTGCCCTATGAGCTGTTGGATAAGGTCTCCGGCCGCATCGTGGGCGAGGTCAAGCACATCAATCGCATCTGCTACGACATCACCTCCAAGCCTCCCGCCACCGTGGAGTGGGAGTAATCGCCACTTACCCGAAAACCCTTTATTTTCAAGGGTTTTCGGGTTTCTTTTTTGCTCCGGGTACATGAAAGGTACACGGCGGGTACACGAAAAATTTATGCGAAAGCCTCCAAGCGGTCTGCAACTTCCCCGTGTTTTGTCGGGTACAGATGGGAATAAATCTCCAAAGTTGTCGTTACGCTCTCATGCCCGAGGCGTTCGCTGATCAGCAGCGGTGCAAAACCGAGTTCAATCAGCAAGCTGGCGTGGCTGTGACGAAGATCGTGCACCCGTATCTCCCGGAGTCCGGTCTTCTTGCAGCCCCTTTCCATTTCGTGCTTCAAATAATGCTTTGTTACTTCAAACAGTCTATCTGACGGATCGTAGCCGTACAATCTGTCGGCATAATCCTTTACCAAATCGCAAACGAATTGCGGCAAGGTAATTTTGCGATTGCTTTTTGGCGTCTTTGGGTCAAGGAATAAGTCCTCGCCGTCTATACGCGCATAGTTTTTTGTAATGGAAACCGTCCGTTCCTCAAAGTCGAAATCGTTCAGGGTCAAAGCTAGCATTTCTCCGGATCGCATTCCTGTCCAGTAAAGCAGATTAAAGATGACCTTGGACTGCAGCTTATCACTGACAGCATCAATAAAAATCTTGAATTCGTCCGCTGTCCAGATCTGTTCCAAGCCAGAATTCTTTTTACCGATAGTTCCGCTTTTTTGTACCGGATTGCTGCCGAGGCCGTAATACTTGACTGCAAAATTGAAAATCGCAGACAACTGGCTGTTCAGAGTTCTCAGATAGGTTGGCTTATAATTCTTCTGATTGTTCATCAGCTCGGTTTGCCAGCGACGCACATTCATCGGCTGGATCTCATTGACTTTCAAATTCTTGAAATACGGCATAATATGTACCGCAATGATGTCCTCTTTCCCTTTGTAGGTAGTCGGTCTGATTCTGGCTTTGCAGTCATCCATATAGATCTCTACCATATCACTAAAAAGCATATCGCAGGAATTTGATGTCTTGCTCAGAAAATCCAGTTCATACTGCTTGGCCTCTTTTTGCAGGCGAAAACCTTTCTTCTTTTTCTGCTTTTTGGTGCCTGTCCAATCTGTGTAAACAAATTTACAGTACCATAACCCTGTCTTTTCGTCTTTGTAGGTCGGCAATGATTTCACCTCCGATCTGTAAAAGTTTCATCGCCCGGATACGGTTTCCCTCGTCACTTACAGGTAGGTATTCTCGTAAAAATATTTGGCAGATACCTTGCCCGCCACAGTCAGCTTTCCGGCTTTTTCCAGTTCACTGTTAAGCCGCTTGATAATGCGGTATGCCGTACTGCGGGAAACACCGAGTAATTCGGCAACATCCGTTGCTGTCAAGTATCTTTTGCTCGTCTGTAATGCTGTCGGTTTGTATTCCGCCATGTTTTCCTCCTTTCTGACAGCCTGCAGCAATGGAGTATCCTTGCGATATTGTCATTATACTACTTTTCGCAAAAGATCCCGTGTGGGGCTGTCCGCATATATTTATATTTAGTTTGTGTTCAAATTAAAAACGCCTGTCCGCCGGGCCATTTCCTGCGCCCATTTCAGCCGCGTATTGGCAGGCTGCCGCTATACGGCAATTCTTCTGTGGGCACGCTCCGAATCGATCATCGTGGCATACTGTCCGCAGATCCTGTATAACTCCCGGCGGAAGGATATTCGGTTTTCAAGGTGCATAAGCGGATAGAGCTTCTTCCTCTATCCGTTCACTAATAAACACGGGGGTATACCCGCCTTTTCTGCAATCAAAATTCAAAAAAGCGAAATTTCCTTTTCCGTATTGCCACCCGCATAACTATATATAGTTTCTAAATTCTTGACAAACACGATATATTGTGCTATACTTCTTCTGTAATTGATTTTTGTGCGTTGTCCGTAAGGACCAGCAGTACGCTTCTGCATTGCACATATCGTTAAGTTTGCAGTATGTCAGTAGTATAACTGTGCCGTGAGGCCGGTTATGTACTGGCATTTTTTATTTTTTAAGGATATTTATATCCTCTGCGAGAATGACACCTGTTCGTAATTCATTACGGACATGAATGCCTGAAAAGGCATCGGCTGTTGTTCTCGCTTTTTTTATGCCCAAAAAGCCTTCGTGCTTTTGGAATACATTTTTAGAAAGGCGGAAATCGAATGAAAAGACGAACCCATCGGCACTCGCACAGAAGAGTGTCCAGACCTGCTGTGTTCAAGCAGCAGGTAAAAAGAAAGGAGGCAAGAAAGCTTGCAAAGTACCCGCTGAAAACGGTATATGTCTCTCGCACAAGGCTTTATCAGCCTCAGAATCGAGGTGCATAATATGCCGAACACAACGAGTACCTACGAACCGCTGGTTTTGGTTGACACGGCAGATCTGCCGGAGGAGGAATGGCTGGAATATCGCCGCAGAGGAATCGGCGGAAGTGACGCCGCTGCCATTTTAGGTGTGTCCCCATTTGCGACCGCCCGCGACCTCTACTACGACAAACTCAAAGTCGTATCGTATGAGGACGGCGAAAGCAACTGGGTGCAAAAGAAGGTCGGGCATTTGCTTGAGGATCTGGTCGCTGAGATTTTCCATGTGAAAACAGGTTTTGAGATCTATCAGGTGAAGAAGATGTTTTATCACCCGGTCTACACCTATATGCTGGCAGACATTGATTACTTCATCCGATTGCCAAACGGCAAAACGGCGATCCTTGAGATCAAGACCACAAACTACAACGCCAAGGATCATTGGTGGTGCGACGGACAGGAGATCGTTCCCGTCAACTACGAGATCCAGGGCCGCCATTATATGTGCGTGATGAATATGGATGAGGTGTACTTCTGCTGCCTTTACGGCAATAACGAAAATGAAGTCATCATCCGGCACATTGAGCGTGACCCGGATTACGAGGCGGAAATGATCGCTCTGGAGGGCAACTTCTGGAACTACCATGTTCTGACACAGACACCGCCGCCGTACACAGAGGACGGTGAGCTGACGCTTGAAAGCGTTCGGCGTCACTTCGGCCCTGCCGACGAAAACGCCCCTGAGATCGAGCTGAGTGTGCCGCTGGCAAGCAGTCTGGTGCGCTATACCGAGCTGCAGGCGGAAAAGTCGGAATTGAACCGTGAGGTCAAGCGGGTCGAAAACGAGATGAAACGGCTGCAAGGGCGCATTGTGGCGGAAATGGGACGAAGCTGCACGGCTACGGCAAACAGCGGCGGCGTTTCCTATTCCATCAGCTACAAGCCTACGAGAAAGCCCGACATCGGCAAGGAAAATCTGATACGGCTGAAAGCACAGCATCCCGATATTTATGAGGATTATGTGACGGTATCGGAAAGCCGCCGCTTCTATGTAAAGCGCAAATTTGACGAGGCGGCATAAACGGAAGAAAGGATGGTGCAGATGAAAAACGATGCACAGAAAGAAAACGAGAAAGGAGTGGTGAACCGTGGGGTATGTCGGGACTTATGACCGGACGATCTTCTACAATCCGGGCAATAAGTATTGCATTATCAGCGTGAAGACCTCCGACCAAAGCGTACCGCAGCAGGCACGGAGTGCTTACCGTCACCGGGACAATATGATCCGGTTTATCGCCGTCGGGTATGAATTGCCTCAAACCGATAAGGTGAGCATGATCCTGGACGGCGAATGGGAGAACGGAAAACACGGTGTTCAGTTGCAGGTCGATAAGTGCGAGGAGATCGTGCCGCAGACCAAAGAGGGCGTATACGGTTATCTTTCCTCCCGGCTGATCAAAGGCGTCGGTGAAAAGACTGCCGCATTGATCGTAAATCGCTTCGGTGCCGACGCATTGCGTGTGCTGGAAAACGAGCCGGAGCGACTGCTGGAGATTCGAGGAATCACCCCGGATAAGCTGGAGGACATCAAAGCCTCCTATGCGGAAAGCCGGTGCGTGCGGGATCTGATGATCCTGCTGACCCCATTTAATGTCACGCCGGTAACGGCCATGAAGATTTATGAGCATTTCGGCTCCCGCAGCGTAGACATCCTGCAAAAGAACCCCTATGAATTGTGCCAGGTATCCGGATTCGGATTTAAGAGAGTCGATGCTATCGTCCGCAAGGGCGATCTGCCGCTGAATTCTCCTATGCGGATCCACGGCGCCGTATTTGCGGCATTGGATACGGGGCGCAACGAAAAAGGCCATCTTTTTCTGGAAGAAGATGCGCTTGCGAAAACGGGTGTGAAGCTGCTCAATGAGAATATTACCGATGGACAGGTCAAGGTCACGCCCGAGGAAGTGGACGCCGTTGTTCAGGATATGATCCTCAAGGGTGAGATCGCTTCAAGCAACGGCAACATCTATCAGAGCAATGTTTTCGTGCAGGAGGATGAAACCGCCCGGAAAATTGCGGAAATGCTGGCTGTACCGCCGGTCACGCTGGATATATCCGAATCACTCGAATATGTCCGCAAAAACCTCGGTCTTGCCCTTTCACAAAGGCAAAGCGAGGCGGTGTATATGGCTTTTCGCAGTAATCTGTCTATCATCACAGGCTCTCCCGGTACCGGTAAAACCACAGTCTTGCGGGCGATCATTGAGGTCTTTCAGATGCTCTGCCCCAAGGGGAAGATCCTTCTTGCCGCTCCGACCGGACGAGCCAGCCGAAGAATGGCAGAAAGCACGGGCAGAAACGACGCCAAAACGCTGCACAGCCTTTTAGGGCTGCTGGGCGACAGTGAGCCGATCCAAAAGGATAAACAAAAAGAACCGCTTGATGCCGACCTCATCATCGTGGACGAAAGCTCCATGATCGATATGTGGCTGGCAAGGCAGTTTTTCAGCCGTGTCCGTATGGGTACGAGAGTTATCCTGACCGGTGATGTGGACCAGCTGCAAAGCGTGGGCGCCGGCGATGTCTTCCGTGAGCTAATCGACAGCGGACTTATCCCCGTTACGGTACTCAATGAGATCTTCCGTCAGAAAAAAGGCAGCCTCATTGCCTACAATGCAAAGCGCATCAATGAGGCCAACATCGACCTTCAGTACGGCGAGGATTTTCAGTTTGTCAAGTGCCAGACACAGGAGGAAGCCGCTGACCTGATCTGCAGGATCTTCTGTGAACAGGTCACTTTGCACGGAATCGAAAAGGTGCAGATACTCTCTCCGTTCCGTTCGGAAGGGCCGGCCTCGGTCGAGCAGCTTAACGCCGCTATCCGAGAGCTTGTCAATCCGGCGAGGGACGAGTTTGCCGATCTGAAGGTCGGCAGCCACTACTTCCGTGTAGGCGACAAGGTGATGCAGACAAAAAACAATGCGAAGGCATCCAACGGCGACATCGGCTACATTCGCAAAATGGGGCGCAATGCAAAGAACGAAATGGTCGTGACGATCGAGTTTTCCGGCGACCGCATTGCCGAATACGGTATGGAAGAAATGGGCCATATGGAACTGGCTTATGCGACTACCGTACATAAGGCGATGGGCTCGGAATTTGATATTGTGATCATGCCTATTCTTCGCAGCCATTACATCTTGCTGAACCGGAACATCGTCTATACGGCGATCACCCGTGCAAAGAAACAGGTCATTGCGGTCGGTCAGAAGAAAACGCTGATCATGGCGATCCTTAAAAAAGCCGCCGGGAAACGAAACACGCAGCTCGGCGAGCGTATCGGCAAATATCTGAAAGCCTTTACCCGCCAAAATGAATTGAAAAAGGTCAGTTGATACGAAGCGGCTTGCAGAAAAGTGCAGGAGTGCTTCGTGTTTATTTATGAAAGGAGATTTCCCGTATGAATACAAATCAAAGTGCAACGATGTATGAATCTGTCCCTGTGGTTTCCGAGTTGAACAAGGTGCATGGCTTTGACCCGCTCAAATTTCTGCGCAGAACGACCAAGGGCGAAAAGGTTCTTGACCTCAAATACAAAAAGCTCTGGTTCCGCCTGAAATATCCGAACGGCAGGATCAAGCTGTCCTCCCTCAAGATCACGGATCAGCTGGCAATCATCGAGGCCCGTGTGTATTTCGACAAGAACGACGCACAGCCGAGATCCAGCTTCATTGCCCAAAGAGAGGCGAAAGCCACTCCGGGCGGTCTGTATATCGAGTCAGCGCAGCACGCTGCCATTGACCAGGCATTGTCGGACGCCGGTTTTGGCGTACAGTTTTCTGCTGCCACTCCTACAGCGAACGCAGAGAAAGCGGCCGAAACCGTCAAAGAGCAGCCGACAGTAGCGGAAACCGCCACGGCGGAGCAAGTTTCCACAGAAGTGCCGGTTACGGTTGCCGAAGCGGCGACAGAAGTAATCAACGAGCCTGTGCAGGAAGCCCCTGTTGTTCAGAAAACCGTTGCAGAAGCTCCGGCCGCAGAGGTTATGGAATCTGTTGCTCCCGTCACGGAAGAGACTGAGGGCGAAGAAATCGAGGAAGAAACCGCCGATACCGATGCGGCAGCGCCGACTTATTCCTCGGATATGCCGGTCGATGAGATCTGCTCCATGATGACCTATGAAGAGGCCGGCAATGTGATCGTGCCGCTCGGCACCTGCAAGGGCTGGGCGATGTCGCAAGTGGCTGACCGCCGCCCTGCGAGCCTGAAATGGTACATCAACGGCTATTCCGGCAATGATAACATTCTTCGTGCGGCAGCTACGATCATGCAGGCGTCTTTGGATGAAATGCAGAGAGCAAGCTAAAATTCACCGATATTTCTTTAGAAAGGAGGCTTGTTCATGAGCCAGCCGCATGATTTTTCGTTCGACATAACGGATGTGGCGGAACTGCTTCACTTACGGATACGGCGGCCGAGCCCGCAAGGGCTTTATGTGGATTGTCCCATCTGTAATGACAAGCGAGGGAAAATGCACATCAACACGCAGACCGATACCTGGCGGTGCAATTACTGCGATGAAAGCGGCGGTATGCTGGCTTTATATGCAAAGGTGCATAGCATCAGCACGAGCACTGCCTATCGGGAGATCAGCGATGCGCTGCTCAACGGAGTAAACCTTTCGGATCATGCGGTCAAGTACCCGGATAAGCCGAAGGAAACGCCGGTCGAAGCTGCGCCTGCTGCCGACATTGCCGTGCGCAATAAGACCTATACCGCACTTCTTGCTATGCTGACGCTATCCAAGGAGCACCGTGCACATCTGCAAACGGTCAGAGGCTTGCCGGATGAACAGATCGAGAGGTTGGGCTACAAGACTATGCCTCCCTTCTATATGTGTCGTTCACTGGCAAACCGGCTTCTGCAAAACGGGCATCAGCTGGATGGCGTGCCGGGATTTTATCAAAAGGACGGTCAGTGGACGATTGCCAGCTCCAGCTTTACCGCCGGCATTATGATCCCTGCACGGACAAGGCAAGGGCTTATCAGCGGCTTTCAGATCCGTTTGGATGTGCCGCTGAAGAATGAGGATGATCCGCCGGAAAAGGACGGGGCCAAATACATCTGGTTTTCGTCTGCCGGTAAGCCGAAAGGCACCTCCTCCGGAAGCCCGGCGCATTTTGTCGGTGATCCGAATGCAGGCGTTGTCTATGTGACGGAAGGGCTTTTGAAATCCGACATTGCCCATTATCTGATGAACCGTTCCTTTGCCGCTACGGCCGGCGTCAACAATATGGCGCAGCTGGAGCTTCTACTGAAAGAGCTGGCAGAGAACGGCACGCATACGATCATTGAATCGGAGGATATGGACAAATACCGGAATGAGGCTGCCTGCAAGGGCGCCTTGAAGCTGCACGAATTGGCAAGGAAATACGGCATGGTGTGCCGTGGACTCAACTGGAATCCGAATTACAAGGGCGTGGACGACTGGCAGCTTGCCTTAAAGCGAAACGCCTACGCAAAGGAGGATAGCAAGAAGAATTTCAGGCAAAGATTTATGTACGGTCTTTGTGACTTTGAAGTGATCGACGATGATATTGCACAGTGGCACGAAAGCACTGAATGTGCGTATGAGCTGCACGAATATCTCGGGCTGACGGAGGAAGAGTATTCTTTGTTTGTCAGAAGCTCCGACGAGCTTGAAAATCGGTTGCTGTCGCAAAGGCAGGAGCAACGGTTTCGGATATACCAGTTGGATGTTAGTCTTTACAAGGTCATTCCCTTTGCCTTCGGCGGAATAAAGGAACTGCAAAAAGCAGGTCACGAATACCCGCCGGCAGCGCAGTACAGGCTGATACATGACGGTATGCTGCATTGTGAGGAAACGGTGAGTGATACAGGGCGGCTCACACGCATTGCCGAACTTTTCGGTGATGTTCTGCCAAAGGATTACCGAGGCAGGAGCGTCGCCCCATCCGATGTGATAGAACTGTATGACGACACGGGACGGCGTTATTTCTACCGTGACACAGACGGTTTTTGTCCTGTGAAGTTTTCTCCGATGCTCGCAAAGAAATAGGAACAACCGGAAACGGCTATATGTCAAGAATGGGATACAGCGTGGGTAAAACTGCGCTGTGTCCCTATTTTTATAGGAGGAACATTTTATGAGTGTTGATACCAACAATACGGAATTGAAAAAAGGCGCCGATCTGGCGACTATCGCAGATCAAAGGGATGATCAGCGGCAGCAGGCGGAAGCCGAAGCTGCACAGGAAGTGCTTCAGCGAATGCAGAATACTGCAGCCGAGGACGAAAAGCGCCGTGCTCATGAAGAGGCCGAAGCCAAGCGCAAAGCCGAATGGGAGCAAAAACAGCGTGAAAAAGCCGAAGCTGAACAGGCTGCCTGGGAAAACGCCGTGGCTATGGGTGATGATGAGGTCATGATGGCTTCGATGAAGCGTGTCGGTGATGACGCCGAGCGACTGACCCGCCGCAATATGAAGCAATGCGTGACCGAGCATATTCAGACTAAGTGCCTCAGCGAACCGGAGTTTGCCCGGCAGGTCATGCACCCCCGCAAGAATATGATCCGTTGTTTCCGTTACATTACCCGCAAAGCCAAGGAGTTTGCCGAGCAGGAAATGAAGGACAACGACGAAAAGCCGATCGCAGGCGGTTATGGCTGTGATGTGCCGGATGATATGTGCTATCTCTGGGCCGAAGAATACTTTATGGATATGGACGCAGAGGAAGATAAGGAAAAGGAGGAAAAATTCGTTCCGAAGCCCTATCCCGGAAAGCCGACCCCGAGATCCAATAAGAAAGCCGACAAGAAAAAGCCGGCTCCCCAAAAGGAGCCGCCGGCAGAGGAACATCTGAACGATAGCACGCAGATGAATTTGTTTGAGGTGGGCGCATGATGAATAAAAGAGTCTTGCGCAAATTTGCAATACCGAGCAGCAGCCCCAACCCGAAAAACGGCATTTTCTGTGCCGATCAGGTGAAGTATGTGGTGCGCACGGCGACCAAAAATATCGACCATCAGCGCACGCTGGTACTGTATATCTACGCAAAGGAAAGTGTGCTGGCCGGAAATCATACCCCTCGCTGGACAATGTTTCAGCAGAAAGGCGGCTATATTACCTTATGCACCGATGATAAAGGCACACGCTGGCAGCAGTCTATGTTCGAGAACCTCGGAAAGGATTACTTTTTCAGGGACAAATGCTCTTTCTATTCCCAGGCCGACGAGAGACGGGTCACGAGATATTGTCATTCCGAAAAGCAAAAAGGATTTGAAAGCCTCTGCCTGCTTCAGTTGGATTTATTGCGGAAAAAGCAAAGGGAAAATGAACTGAAAAAGCAGCGCAGGATCATCGAGCGGATGAAACCGGTAGGCGCATTACCCAGGGACATCAAAGGCTTTATGCACAGAGAGACCCTGCCGCATTATATCTTCTATGATTATGCCAAGGGAAAAGCGCCGAAAAACGCATACTGTACTGCCTGCAAGCATAATGTATCGGTCGCTGAAGCCAAGCACAACGGCGAAGGCGTTTGCCCACACTGCAAGAGGAAAATCACCTTTAAGAGCCGTGGGCGCCGCGGATATATCGTTGACCGTTCTACTGCACAGGTTATTCAGCGGCTGGGTAGCAACGAAATGATCATTCGTTTCGTAAAAGCCTATCGCCGTTATCTGAAAAGCGACACGCCGGAGTTTCATGTTTATGAAAACGCACGGTTGTTTCTTCAATGGGACGGCAGCAAGATCATAGCCAGTGAAAGCTACTATTACGGTTATTCCCGGGATCGCATTACACCGTGGCATCCGGGCGACAGACCGGTATTCAGCCGGTGGTACTACAATTTTGAGGCAGACTGCTGCGGTTATCTCTATCATCGGAATCTGGACAGTGAACTGAAAGGAACGCCGTGGCAGTATTCCGCACTGAAGGAGTATTACGCAGGAGATCCCACGCCCTTGTATGCCGGGCAGTATCTGCAGAAGTATTTACGCTATCCTATGCTGGAGTATTTGGTAAAGCTGAAGCTCTATCGCCTCGCAACCTATGTTGCTTACGGAGATACGGGCGGGGCTCATTTCTATGACGACAGCGTGCTCAACAGCAAGGGCAAAACCGTAACAGAGGTTTTGGGTGTCGGTAAAAAATATATACCGCTTCTGCAGACGATCGACCCCGGGCCGAACCAGCTTACGATGTTCAAAGCATTTCTGCGGGATAATATCCGACCGGATCTGGAACTGATGAAATGGTGCAGCAAAAACGACATCGGAGAGGAAGCGTATATTACGGTTCCCTTGCGCTATATGACGCCCCATAAGCTGATGCGGTATGCTACGGAACAGTTTGCCACACACCGAAAGACCTCTTATTACGCCCCCGGTTATTATTCCATGCGTGAGATGATGTCCGACTATAAGGATTACCTTTGTATGTGCGAACTATTGGAGCACGATATGAAAAGCAGCTTTGTCCTGTTTCCGAATGATTTGAAGGCGGAGCATGACCGGGTAAATGATATGTCCCGAAATGATGTGTCGCAGGCGTATGATCGGATAATTGCCAAAATGTTTGAGGGATTGCAGCACCGTTACGGATACACCCAAATGGGGTTTGTTGTTATTCCTCCGCATTCCGCAAAAGAGATCACACAGGAGGGCGATAAACTGCACCACTGTGTCGGACGCTATGTGAAAGATGTGGTAAAAAACAATACCACAATCCTTTTCATCCGAAAAGCGTCCGCACCGAAAAAGCCGTATTGTACGGTAGAGGTGAAGCATGGGGATGTCATTCAGGCAAGGATCCAGAACAATGTTGTCCCGCCGCCCAAGGTGAAGAGATTTATCGAAAGCTGGAAAGAAAATGTGCTATACGCACCTGCTCTTGAACGGGCAGCATAACGAGAAAGGATGATACAGAATGAAAGAAAGATTGATACGGCAGCGTGAACTGACCGCCCGGCTCAATACATACCGGGACGAGTATTACAACCAAAATACTCCGTCAGTATCGGACGCTGTATATGACCGGCTCTTTGATGAGCTGACTGAACTGGAGAAAGAAACCGGCGTAGTGATGTCCAATTCGCCGACGCAGACCGTGGGCTACCCCGTTGTGTCGAGGCTGCCGCAGGCAAAGCACGATATTCCGCTGTTATCACTGGATAAAACAAAGCTGATAAGCGAGCTGCTTGCATTTCAGGACGGTCGCGCAGTGAATTTCTCACTGAAGCTGGACGGACTGACGACCGAGATCATTTATGAGGGCGGCCTTCTGCAACGGCTCTCTACCCGGGGCGACGGCGACATCGGTGAGGATATTACCCACAACGCCGAAGCCATCGAAGGAATACCGGTGCAGATCCCGTACAAGGAAAGACTGGTCGTTGCCGGTGAGAGTTTTATTCACTGTAACGACTTTGAACGGCTGCGCCAAAAGCTGGTTGACAGTACGGGAAAGCCGTACCGAAACAGCCGCAATCTTGCCGCTGGCTCCGTCCGTGCTTACAATTCTGCGGTATGCGCCAAGCGGTGCGTCCACTTTTTGCCCTTTGCGGTCATAGAGGGACTGCCGGAGATCGAGGCCGAGACGGACAGCAAACGCATGAAGCTGGCAAAGCTCACTGAATTCGGCTTCGGCAGAGTGCGCTCTATTCAGTTTGCAACGGCAAATAACGATATGATGGATCTGCACATTAAGGTACTGCGGGACAAAGCGGCCGAGGAAGATCTGCCGATCGACGGACTGGTCATGACCTATGACTCCATTTCCTACTCCCGCACCTGCGGACGGACAGGGCACCATTTCAAGGATGGTCTTGCCTTTAAGTTTGAAGACGAGCTCTTTGAAACAAGGCTCGACCACATTGAGTGGACGCCGACCCGTTCCGGTGAGATCTCTCCGGTAGCTGTTTTTGACACGGTAGAGATCGACGGATGCGAGGTGTCCCGTGCAACGCTGCACAACCTCTCTTTTATTGAGGGGCTTGAGTTGATGCCGGGCAACCGCATTCTGGTGAGTAAGCGGAACATGATCATCCCTCAGGTCGAAGAAAACCTTGACCGTGGAGATTTTTCAATGGAAGTGCTGGTTCCGTCTCTCTGCCCCTGCTGTGGGTATCAGACGATGATCCATACTACACAGAAGCGGACCGACGGTGAGCAGAAGCTGACGAAAACACTATTCTGCCACAATCCGAATTGTGCATCGCAGAATCTGAAGAAATTCGTTCACTTCGTCGGAAAGAAAGCGATGGACATTGATGGGCTGTCAGAGGCGACGCTGGAGCAATTCATTGCCCGTGGCTGGCTTCAGGATTTTACGGATATTTACCGGCTGGATAATCACCGGGACGAGATCATCCGTATGGACGGTTTCGGAGAAAGGTCCTGGCAGCGGTTGTGGGATGCGATTCAAAAAAGCCGCAATACCACATTTGAACGCTATCTTATCGCAATGGATATTCCGATGATCGGCAACACAGCCAGCGCTGCGCTCGGTCGATGCTTCGATCAGAGTCTCCGTGCCTTTGAGGTAGCGGTCGATTCCGGCTATGATTTTACGCAGCTTCCCGATTTCGGAGAAACGCTGCATAACAACATTCACGAATGGTTTTCAGTTGAAGAAAACCGCATTTTATGGGAGGAATTAAAGCCTATGGTAAACATTGAAAAGAAAGAAACCGCTATGTCCGTCGTACAGGACAACCCCTTTGTGGGGAAAACGCTTGTGGTTACGGGCAAGGTCGAGCCGTACACCCGTGACGGCATCAATGCGAAGATATATTCTTTGGGTGCGAAAGCCGGAAGCTCCGTATCCAAGAATACCGACTACCTGATCTGCGGCGAAAATGCCGGCAGTAAGCTCGCCAAGGCGCAAGCGCTCGGCGTTGCCGTACTGTCTCCGGCAGAGTTTTTCCGTATGATCGGAGAGTAAATAATCAATAGAATGACGGGCGGAGAGGAAGTTTTTCTTCTCCGCCCTTGTCGGATCGGAGGAAATGCTATGGCAAAGAAATATAGGGTCACCATAACCGAAACGCTGAAACGAACGGTCGATGTGACGGCAGAAAGCAAAGAGGCCGCTGAGCAGATCGTCGGCGACGAATGGTACAGCGGCAAGCATATTCTGACTGCCGATGATTTTATCGGCGTTGAATTTGAAGCAAATACTATTTAGGAAAGGACTGAAACGAATGGAAGAATTAAAAAAGGCCTTTTACGAGGTCATGTATAAGTATGAAAAATCCTTTGGCGAAACCGGCGTTATGACAAATCTGAACTTATGGGCACAAGAAAAAGCAGGATTGCTCGAATTGCTGCGCCGCCATCCGAATTGGGATGAGGACGCAAAGGCAATCGTGTTTTCCTTTGACGAGGGACGCGGTATTCAGCGTGATGTCGTGGACGAGATTGCTTTTACTATGGAGGATCTTGCCGCCGAGCAGATCAATGAAGAACAGCGTTTGGAGGATTTCCGCATTGCTCTGCGTGCCGCTGTCAACGAGTACAGCAGCACGCTGTCCGAGCAAACGCTGGAGATCATCCGTACCCGTGGCGGTATAAAATGCGCCGAGGGACAGAAAACCAGCCGGATCATCGGCAAGCTGTGCCGCAGTTTCGGTGTGGACGGGCATGAGCGTTATAATGCGGTATTTGCCCAGCTTTCCGATTCTCTGAATCCTCTGCAAATGCTCAAAACGGCGCTGTTATCTCTGCACCCGTGTGATTTTCTCGAAATGTCTAACAAGGACAACACCTGGACTTCCTGCCACAATCTCGAAAGCGGCAGCTATCAGGCCGGTACGCTGTCCTATATGACTGACGATGTGAGCATGATCTTCTTCACGGTTGACCCGGAAGTGAAAGACCATTATTACCGTGCGCCGAGACGGTCACGGCAGATGTTTTTCTACAAGGATCAAACGCTGTTTCAATCAAGGCTCTATCCGAGCGATTTGTCGGAGCAAATGGATCTGTACCGCAGTATCGTACAGAAAGCGATTGCGACCTGCCTCGGTGTGCCAAATCGTTGGGTGCTGAAAAAGAAGCGTGAGGATGTGAACGAGTGCTGCACCAGCGGCGAAGGCAGCCGTCAATATCCCGACTATAATTACTACGGGAATCTGTCGATGCTAAAAACCGCTGCCGCACCCAGTCATTTCGTCATTGGAGGCCCATCACTCTGTGTTTGCTGCGGCCAAGCGTACCATTCGGGTCACTTGAAATGCCGATGCGAGGATACCGTTGTCTGCAAGGATTGCGGCAATACTGTTCCCAAGCAAAATGCAAGATATATTGAAGGAGTCTATCACTGCCATGCGTGCCTGCATATCTGCGGCTCGTGCGGTGAGATGATCCACGGAACAATGTATCCGGCATACGACCGCAGAGGCCGGTTGGTAGAGATATGCGAAGCCTGCTACCGGGCATCGCTTGAGCCGTGTGCGGCCTGCAGCGTTTGCAGCATCTGCCGCATCATCGGCAATGCGTTCTGCCACAGGACTTCGGTCACAGCTGCGGAAGGCGGTGCGAGATGATTCGATTTGATGATATTCTCCGTATGCGGCAAAAGGAACTGAAGCATTATCTGGCCGGTCACCTGAAGAAACTTGGCTATGAGACAGTCAAAAAGAAAGGCTTCCTCTATGCCGAGGGCACAGTGCCGGTGCTGTTGGTCGCCCATTTGGACACCGTACATAATGAGCTGCCGCATATCATCTGCCGATCCGAAGACGGGCGCTATATCATGTCCCCGCAAGGGATCGGCGGCGACGACCGGTGCGGCGTATATATGATCTTACAGATCATTAGCGAAGTACGCTGCCATGTGCTGTTCTGCGAGGATGAGGAAACCGGCGGACAGGGCGCCAAAGCGTTTGAACGGAGCGGGATCCAGATCGATGTGAATTACATTGTAGAGGTGGACCGCCGTGGGAACAACGACGCTGTGTTTTACAACTGCGACAACCCGAAGTTTTCTGAGTTTGTCTGCTCCTTCGGTTTCCGTGAGGCAATGGGCTCCTTCAGCGACATTTCCGTTGTTGCGCCATATCTCAAAACAGCAGCGGTAAATATTAGTGCCGGTTACTACAATGAGCACCGATTGCACGAAGTGATCGACTGGTCTGCCATGCAGAACAATGTCGAGCGCATCAAGCAGATGGTGCAGACGGAAACCGGCAAGTATCCTTACAGAAAGCGAAAGCTATATGCCGGCTCCTATTTCGGGCAGCAGACGCTGTTCGACATAGAGCCTGCCGGCAGAGATAAGGAAAAGCTGCTGATGGAGCTGCCGGAAGGAACGCGGCTTATGATGAACGGGTGCGAGGTCACACCTTCTTTTCCGTATCTTATGGATAACGAAGGCAATGTGTACGCCGGCATTCAGGAGCTTGACGCTGCAGTTTTATCGGAAAATTCCATTGCCTGCGACGAGAATGGGGAGCTTCTCTCCTTTTCGGTGTTTGACGCCAAGCGGATGAAAGTTCTCTCTATGGAGTCGGCAATGGAACAGTTAGGAATGGATATTGGGTGGTAGGCTCCTCTGCTCACCCAAGCATTAGAAAGGAGTTGCCATGAGAAAGATCACCGTTCTCGACTTTTGCAGTCGGATCGGAATTGCCAGCGATGAGATACCAGTCGTTGTAAAGGCCGGGATCAATATAGTAGGTCGCTACCGCAGTTTATATAAACTGACGGCACAGGCTATGCCCGACTTGCTGGAGGCTAAGGTGCAATCTGTAACCTCGACACGAGAAGAAGTCATCCTTCAAATTACTTTCAAGGACTTCAGCACGAAACGACCATAATCGTATATGAGCGAATAGCACCTCACGGGATTTTTCCCCGTGAGGTGCTTTGTCTTATCACTATTTTTTACTTGCGGGACTATTTTGCCCCTTTGCGGAAATCTGTTGAAATAACACGCATTAAAGTCGTAATTAAAGAGTATAAACCAAAAACAAAGGAGATTTTACCATGCTAATCAGTATCGACCACGGGAATAAACAAATCAAAACCAACCACAGGACCTTTGTGTCCGGGCTTCGGGAAAGCGACACAAAGCCGCCCTTCGGAAAGGATGTTCTGTTCTACAAGGGCAAGTATTATACCCTCACCGATCAGCGCATCCCGTATATGCGGGACAAGACGGCTGACGAACGGTATTTTATCCTCACGCTGTTTTCCGTTGCCTTTGAGCTTGCCGGAACCGAGTACCGCAAGGACGAGATCGTAGATGTGCAGCTTGCGGTAGGCCTGCCGCCTGCCCATTACGGAGCGCAATACGAACGGTTTGAAAACTATTTTCTGAACCGGGATATTATTGACTTCCAGCTCGACGGCAGACCGTACTCTGTATTCATCAGCACGGCGATTTGCTTTCCGCAGGCTTACGCTGCCATTATGCCGATCTATCAGCGGATCCATTCGTATTCAAAGGTTGCAGTGCTGGACATTGGCGGTTTTACTGCCGACTATCTGCTGGTGAAAAACGGCGAGGCGGATCTGTCTGCCTGCGACTCACTGGATAACGGCGTCATCACTCTTTACAATGGAATCAAATCCAAGGTCAATGCGGATTTTGACATCCTCCTGGACGAGTCGGACATTGATGCTATCTTGAAGGATACGCCTACCGATTTTGACGAAAGTGTGATCCGTATCGTGCAGGAGCAGGCGCAACAGTTTATCAACGATCTTTTCGGCAAGCTCAGAGAGCGGATGATTGATTTGCGCTCCGGCAAGGCTGTGTTTGTCGGCGGCGGTTCTATCCTACTGAAGAAACAAATCGAAGCGTCCGGCAAGGTCGGCGCACCGATTTTTGTCGATGAGATTTCCGCCAATACAAAGGGCTACGAGCTGTTGTTCAAGGCCGCTTGTATGGGGTGATGTGAATGGCGAAGAAAGATATTTACAAGTTCACTATTCAATTCAGCGGCGGAGATCCGCAGCATCAGCAGGTTGCGGAAATACTCAATCAGCAGGGGCGCCGGAAAGCACAGTTTCTTGTAAACACAGTTCTGCACTACATTCATTGCTCCGA
Source organism: Vescimonas sp. (assembly GCF_057856985.1). Taxonomy (NCBI): domain Bacteria; kingdom Bacillati; phylum Bacillota; class Clostridia; order Eubacteriales; family Oscillospiraceae; genus Vescimonas; species Vescimonas sp. The sequence continues at coordinate 32,961 of NZ_DBLZXX010000003.1, read as the reverse complement.
AACGCCCGATATTCCTCAGCCGTCACCAGTTAATACCGACGCCATTGAAGCAATCGTGCGGCGCATTATGGAGGAATACTCAGAAAAGCCCACCCCAAAAGATGTCGGACAGGCGCCGGAGAAAAAGACGGTCAAATCCGAAGAGATCGCCTTTGATGACGCTGCCGAACTGCTGGGAGAGGATGGTATGGCGGCAATCAAAAATACTATGGCAAGTTTCAGAAGATGAGTAAGGGCGGCAGGAGCAAAACTCCTGCCGCCCTTTTATTTTATGGGTCAAAACGGTCTATGCAGCGCATAAACACAATGCAAAGCTCCTGGTACAGATCCTCGTCAAGAATTCCGTCTATAATTGATTCTTTCAGTAGCAAGGGCTGATATAGCATCAGTAATTCTGTTGTGGCTGTTCTGTCTCCGAATTTTGCTTGCAACAGTAACTCTTTGAAATTCATTTTGATTCACCTTCTTCCATAAATCGGCGGAGCTTCTTTATTGCACGGTAATACAGTGAGGCTACAGTCTTATAGGACATACCGAGTTCATCCGATAATTGCCCGAAGCTTTTTTCCTCAATGATTCTTTCAAGGACGATCCGCCGTTCGTTTTCCTTGATTGACCGAAGCGCTTGCCGCACGGTCTCATGATCCGTGATCTCCTGAATGATGTCCGTTGTATCGAACAGGAGATAGTCCAGGTCAAAAAGCGGTGTTTCAAAGCGAAACTTGCGGCTTTTCTCGGTCAAAAATTGAATTCTCCGATTATGGACTGCCTTTTTCACATAGGCCGAAAACTGGTTTTGCAATATTTCCTGCTCAGTTGAGCCATTATTCTTTTTATACATATAAAACCCTCCGTGTTTCTTGTCTGGCGTATGGGAGCAGACAAACACGGAGGAGAACGGCACCCGGGGCAATGACAGTTAAAACAAAAGAAAGCGCATTGACGGACATGAAAATCCGAAAATGCGCTTTCCTCTGCGTATATACAAGTGTCGTTATGATAATATGTGCCGGGCGGTGTGTCCCAAATAATTGAGAAAAGCAGTTGCAATACATAAGAAACGAGCTGCAACTCATATTCGTGAGTGCAACTCGTTTTAGGTGTCCAAGTATTATGCTCTAAGAGAAGTAAAAATAGACTTCGTCTTCCGCCGTTAGCTTAAATGAACCTCCTCATATGTACCATAGTGCTCCTTTCACACATAAAAAGCGAACCACAACTCACTAAATGCGAGCCGTAAGGATATTTATACGAACTGTAGCTCACACTAAAATATATATGAGGTGAACTACAGTGCAAAATGTATTAGATACCTTCGCTGCGGAAGTGCTCCGAAAGCGCAAGGCGATTGGCTACACACAGAGGCAGCTGGCGGATAAGCTCCATATGAGCATCCGTACTATTCAGGATCTGGAACACGGAATCAGCAATCCAAAAGCCGAAACCATCTTGCTTATTGCGAGAGAATTGGATATCAGTATTGATGCGATCCTGTTTCCCAATATTGTGCGAGGGCATATTTCAAAAACCGCTATGGATTTCTTCGCCGGAAAGAGTGAGGCAGAGGTTCAAAAGTATGTGTCCTTGTGTCAACAAGCAGATAAGCTGAAAACTGATAAATGAGCAGCCGTTTACAAAGATAAGCGGTTGCTTCTTTTTTCGATATATTGTTTGTCTTTTGACCTGCCACAACAAAAATCCCTATGTTCCTGCTATTCTAAGGATAGCAAAACATAGGGATTTTTTAGGGAATATATCGGGAAGAATTCGGTAGTTTTATTTTCTGTTGTAACAAAATCGGTAGCCGACACCCCAAACATTTTTTATCTGGACCGAATCGTCATCGGACAGTTTCTGCCGGAGTGATTTTATATGAGCTTTAACCACCTCATCAACATTATATGCAGTCTGCTCACTCCACAAGAGATCATAAAGCTGATCACAGGTAAATACTTTGTTTGGATTCTCGGCAAACAGAAGCAGCAGGTCAAATTCCTTTCGTGTCAGCATAATTTCCTTTTCGCCAAGGAACGCTTGCCGACTCTCCGGAGAAATACGCAGCCTTCCGGCCACTGTCATTTTGCATGAGCTATTTTCCTCTTTCCGTGTTTGCATGTGTGGCGAATACGCCTGTATGAGGGCTTGCGCTTGCGCAAAGCATTCTTCCATCGAATACGGCCGACACAGATATGCGTGCGCACCTGCCCGCAGAGAATTGAGGCGTTCTTCCGCATCCGCCGTATCGGACCCTAAAACTAAAATGGGAACGCCCTTTACTTTGCGTAGAGCATCCAGAAACCGGTGGTCGTCCTCTGCTGAAAGAGCGACATCTAAAATGGCTAAGCAAAAATCCCTGTGTACAACATGATAAAGTAAATCCGCTATGGTTTTCGGCCATATGACTGCATAACTTCTCGCTTCAAAATAGCTGCTTATCCTCTCTGCCTCGTCTATATTTCTATCCAACAGCAAAATATTGCTCATTCTATAATCACGCTTTCCTCCGCCGGTTACATCCTGTCGTTGCGTCTGCCGAATAAGGTTAAAACATAGAGGAAAAAGCGCAGAAAATAAACGAGAGAAGTCATAAGTGAAGCCAGGTAAGTGAGAGCAGCAGCGGACAGTACTTTCTTTGCTCCCGGCATCTCATCTGTCGTCAGTATTCCTTCCTGCAAAAGCATTTTTCCTGCACGGCGGCTTGCATTGATCTCTACCGGCAGCGTAACTAAAGTAAAAAGGAAGGATGTTCCGTACAAAATCACGCCGATCATTGCGATGTGAAATCCCATCTCAGGATCGGCACTGATCACAAAGGCGTCAAGCAAAAGCCCGATCAACACCAATGGCAATGCCAGCCTTGATCCGAAATTCACTACAGAAACCAGTGCTGTGCGGAATCTGTAAAACCAATAGCCTTCCTGTTTCTGCATGACATGTCCCATTTCGTGGGCAGCAACAGCTACGGATGCCACCGAGCTGTTGCCGTAAGTGCTTTCGGAAAGATTGACAACGCCTCTTCTCGGGTCATAGTGGTCGCTCAGGTTTCCTTTTACACGCCCGACGGATATTCCGTTTACCCGATTCGACCACAATAATTGGGCGACGGTATCATATCCGGTCTTTCCCGAACGGCACCGGACTTTAGAGTATTTTGAAAATGCCGAATGAACCTTTCCGCTTGCAATCGCAGAAAATAAGGTGCAAAACAGCATAGCGGTTATAAACCATATATAATCATTCCAGTACATAGCATTTCTCCGATCTGCGTACTTAAATGCCGGCGACGGAATCTATCGGCATGGACATGACAATCCCCTGCGCCTCACTGTGCATACCGCAGCTTTCTCCGATACACTTCATAAGCGCCACCTTGTTTGCGGACTCCGTCAGAATCAGAACGATTTCCTTTTCGTCCTGGACGCTCAAGCCCCAAAAGTTGGTCACATCCTCATTTCCGATGCGCCGACTGTGAATCACAGTGCCACCTTTGGCACCGGCACCACGAACGGTTTCCATCACATCACCGCTGAAGCCCCGGTTCACGATTGCCGCAACAAGAGAGTATTTTGTTTCAGACATACTGTTTTCTTCCTTTCCTCCGATATTCAATACTTCCTTTCCCGTATTCTGGGCAAGGATACGCAAAATCAGGTTGTTTGCTCCGTTCAGCGGGATCGTAAATGCAATACCGCTGTTTGCCATGTTTAACTGCAGCTCCGAGCGCAACTTATCCATCAGGACATCGGATAGTTCTTTCGGGATCATGCTGATCAAAACGCTTTTATCGATGCTGCCGAGACCGAGCATGTCCATGATCTCGCTGGAGGCGGTGCCTTCGGCATTGAAGCGATATTGCAGCGGCAGTGCACCCTTTTTGAACATTTCCGCTGCCTTCTCGGCAAGCTTTGGCGTGGTGATCAGCGTTAATAGCTGAAAAGATACTTTTTTCTCATAATCCATTTTACTCACCCTCCTCAAGGTCAACGATCGCATCGCAATCGTCGGCAATTTCAGCCGTTCCCGTCGATGTCCTCTTTTCAGTCTTCAGTTTATATACAAGACCCATAAGCTGAATGGCGATCAGCGGTGTCAAAGCAACCAGCGCAACCACGCCGAACGCATCAGTCATCAGATTTCCGCCAAGCGCCTCACAAACGCCGATGCTGAGAGGCAGCAGAAATGTCGAGGTCATCGGGCCGCTGGCGACGCCGCCGGAGTCAAATGCAATACCGATAAAAATATCCGGAACAAAACGGGACAGCACCAGAGCGATGAGGTATCCTGGGATCACAAACCATTGAATAGAGATCCCGGTAAGAACACGAAGCATTGCCAGCCCCACGCTCACGGCTACACCGATCGACATGCAGCGGTTCATCATTTTTACGGAGATAGCGCCGTTTGTAACAGTCTCTACCTGATGGTTCAGCACTTGGATGGCAGGTTCGGCCTTTACGATATAATAACCGATCAGCATACCGATGGGGATCAAAATCCAACGGAAGGACACCCCGGTCAGCTCTTTGCCGAGATAGGAGCCGAGCGGTGCAAAGCCGACATTGGCTCCGCAAAGGAACAGCACCAGACCGATGTATGTATACGCAAAGCCAACGGCAATGCGCTTGATCTGCCGCTTTTGGTAACGGCGGGTCATCATTTGGAAAATCAGAAACACCGCAATGATCGGCAGCAGCGATACAAGGACTTCTTTGGCATACAGCGGTAGACCTTGTGCAAACACACGGGCAACATCCTGGGTGGTGACGACAGTCGCCACATCGGTGAGCGTATACGCAGCCTCAGTCGGTTTGTAGAAACAACCGAGGATCAAAACGGCGAGAATCGGCCCGACACTGGAAAGCGCAACCAATCCGAAGCTGTCGCTGGCTGCATTTTTATCGCTCCGCACAGAGGCAAGCCCGACGCCCATTGCCATAATGAACGGTACGGTCATAGGACCGGTGGTAACGCCGCCCGAATCAAATGCCACAGCCAGAAACTCCTTCGGCACGAACAGCGATATAAGGATGAGCGCCGCATAGCAGATGATCAGCAGCAGGGGCAAGCTGATCTTATAGCGGATACGGACGATTGCCAGCGCAAGAAACAAGCCGACGCCGATTGCTACCGTCATAATCAGCACGGCATTGGGAACGGAGGGCACCTGACCGGCAAGGACCTGCAGATCCGGCTCGGATACGGTAATGATGACGCCCATAACAAAGCCGGTCAGCAAAACCGTTATAAGCTTTTTCATTTTCGAGATCTGCACGCCGACGCCTTCTCCGATCGGCGTCATCGCCATCTCTGCGCCGAGCTGGAAAAATCCCATTCCGACGATCAGCATGACCGCTCCGGTAAGGAACATAACAATGCTGCCAAGCTCCATCGGAACCAAGAAAATACTGAGCATCAGAACAATTCCGGTGATTGGAAGAACGGCGGAGAGTGACTCTTTGATTTTTTCTTTCAGTTTCAGATTCAATTTTGTGCTCTCCTTTTAACAGAGAGTTATTTTTTGCATTCCGCAAGCATCATAATGCCCTCAGCGATGAAAACAATACCGGTAAAGATGAACACCCAGGAGACGGTACCGCCTTGGTTCAGCAGGAGACAGATGCCGGCAGCAAGACCGATGACCGGCTTTGCATAGGTGCGAAGCTTTTGCACAGTACTCATGGAATAGCCATCCGTTTTCAAAGAGGAAACCAAATTCATCAGGCAATAGAGGATCATCAATGCCGCCACAATATAGAGCGTGATACTGACAAGCGTCCATCCGAGCAGCACGGTCACAAGGCCGGCGACAATTTTCACAGTGCCACTTTTACTGTCTTTTTTTGCGGCGTCCAGAATACCCATAACGATCAACGCTGCGCCGAGAACAGTAAATGCAATACTCAGCACGTCCCCTTTCAGCGCAATAAACAGGACACCCACAACGATTGCTGCGATTGCAGTAATCAGCTTATCATTGAATTTCATGCTTCGCACCTCGGTCTATCATATTTTGCCCAGAACGCCTTTACGGCATTTTCATACTTTTCCGGTTCCATAAAGTAGCTCATACCGTGATCGGCACCCGGAACAATCAGCAAATCCTTCGGTGCCGTACAGGCAGTGTAGTTCTCGTAGGTCATCTCTACCGGAACAAAATGGTCATCGGCGCCGTGGACAAGAATAACGGGAACATGGGTATGTTTAAGAGCTTCTACCGTCGAATGCTCCTTTGAGCCGACCTGTATTTTCCGACGACACATCCTGTCGGCAATCGCACTGCGTATGCCGAATCGAATGTGGAGGTTATCCTTAGCAATATGCTCCCATATCGCATTGGCCGATGTAAAACCGCAATCCGCCATGATCCCATGTACGTTGGGCGGCAGCTGCAGTCCGGCAGCCATCAGTACGGTGGTAGCCCCCATGGAAACACCGGCAAGGTAAACAGGAATATCGCTTCCGCAGCGTTCAATCTCCCAATTCAGCCAGTCCAGACAGTCAAAGCGTTCGGTAAGGCCGAAGCCCATATATTCGCCACTGCTGTTATTCTGCCCACGCTGCTCAACATAGAGCACGCTGCAGTTGTTTTTGTACCAGAAATCGGAGATCATCCCAAAATCCCGATGCCACGATGAACGCCATCCGTGGAAAGCAATAATCACTCTTTCCGGCTTTTCGCAGGGAAAATAATGTCCGACGAGCTTTTCTCCGTCATGAGCAATGATTTCAACCGTTTCATTCGGCTGTACGGCAAGGCTTTCAGAGGCACTCTCCATCCGGTTTGTGAACTCGTCGCTGCTTTTCTCTCCGGAGATACGCTTATCTGCTTTTTCCATCACCTTTGGCATTTCCCGATCAAGTGCTGTATCGATCAGGGCTTTTATTGTGACATATGCGGACAGCAATGCAACGGCAGCTGTTCCGGCTGCGATTCCTGCCGCTGTTACGATTTTCTTTGTATTCTTTTTCATACTACAACTTCCTTTCTGCTAAGGGATATCTTTAGTGCGCCGATTAAGACAGACGCACCTCCGGATTCGGATCATTCACAACAGATACCGGAAGAGGCCGGTGAGGAGTCGTAAAAGGAAATAACCGGCTTTCTTATAAAACGGCATTTCTCCTTGAAAATCCGGCCCTTCGTTCTCTGTTCCATCGGGCAGCACATGTCTGCTTTGCTCTGCCTTGACAGATGCGTTTTCCCGTAGGCATTGATTCAGCTCCGGGCAGTCGATCACCAGCATGAGCTCCGTGTCCAGATAGGTGCTTCTCAGGTCAAGATTATAGGAGCCGATCATACTGATGTGATCGTCCACCAAAATCGTTTTGGTATGCAGGGACTGCCCGCAGGACACTTCAAAGACCTCACTGCCGGTTGCAAGAATGTTTTTCTTCTCGTTCAGGTAGTCTGTGCAGCCAAAGGGGTTTGCTCCGCTTTCAATGGCATTGGTCATGATTTGGACCCGGCGACCGCCCTCACAGAAGCCTGCCAGTGTTTCATACATACCGTTATTGCAGATAATATAAGGAGTCTCAATCAAAATGCTTTCGCCGTTCTTCATGATGCCGCTCAATTGCTCCCAGAGTACAGGTGCTTTGTTTTCCGGCGAGGTTGGGTTGGAGAGAAGTGTGATACTTTTGGCTTCCAGCGTCTCTCTTTCCAAATCCACCGGCAAATAAGCCTCGGCATACGATCCCTGTAGTTCTGTATAATGCGTTCGGAGCGTTTCCTGTGCCTTTTGGAGGTTTCTCCGGTTGCCGGAGATTTCCTTGTTACAGGGCAAATCCCATATCTTCGCAAAATATGCTGTCAAGGCCTCGGTCGAGCTGTTCGTCCCATCAGAGCAGACCAAAACTTCTCTGTCAATGTTGCGGTCTTCCTTGTCCTTATATTCTCCGAGGAACAAATCGTTTGTGTTTCTTCCGCCTAATAGGTATTGCTTTCCATCCACGATCAGGTATTTGTCGTGCAGGCGGTAATTGATTTTCCAAGGAGTCATAAGATTGATGGGGTTATACAGCTTGATTTGTACATTCGTATTAGCCGCCAATGCACCGATCAGCCTGTTGCAGCGCAAATACATATCTCCGGAAATTCCGTCAACGAGTATTTTGATATTCACCCCACGCTCGGCAGCCTCATTCAAGGCCGCTATCATATCTTTCCCGCTGTTATCCACCCGAAAATCGAATGTTGACAGAATGATCTCGTTTTCGGCCCTGTCTATCAGTCGAAGACGCCAGATAAGCGCTTCACGGTTATCGTCAATACACAGAACCCGTTCTGTCACACCTGTACCGGCGAACTCGGCTCCTTCGAGCTCTATCGGTTCTTTTTGGAATATCGGCGGGACGATCAGGCTGATCAGTATGTAAAGCACAAACAGAATAGCCAAGGCCTTTATACCCTTAAAGATAACGTTTTTCATCAGCACCTTTCCTTTTATCCAGATTTGCAGAAATTATAATGTCCTTTTCTAAACTGAAACGAAACAAAAGGGAATTTGCTCAGGATCATAGTATTCCCGTTTGGATCTGAGAGAACGAGCATAATAAAAGAACGGCGCAGCCTTTTTTCGGCTGCGCCGTAACCATATCATTTGTTGAAGTGCTCAGTCAGATTTTTGGATGAGGTCGTTTTTCTTTAGCTTCCGCACAGCCAAACGGTGTTCAATATTCTCATGCAGTAATTGTGAGATCACCGCCATCAACGGGATAAAGAAGATGATACCTAAAACGCCAAACATCTTCCCGCCCAAAAGGACGGCGAGCAAGGTCCAAAACGGAGATAGCCCGACACTGCTTCCCACAACATGAGGGTAAATAAATTGGTTTTCAACGAACTGTGCCGCCTGATAGACGATCAGGCATAGGATCACCTTGTTTGGCTCAGCCAGCAAAGTCAGCAACATACCGATTGCACAGGACAAGAACGCTCCAATGTATGGTACAAAGGCAAAAGCTGCGGTCAAAACCGCCGTCAGCCCGGCATAAGGGATCCGGAATATAGAAAACGAAAGGAAAATCAGCGTACCAAGTATCAGCACCTCTACACATTGACCTGAAAGAAATTTGGCATAGGTATCGTGAGACAGCTTTGCGATATGGCAGACCTTATCTGCGACAGATTCTTTGCAATAAGCGTACAGCGCCCGTCTTGTTTGTTTGCCAAGTTCCTGCTTTCCAACCAGAACATAAAACATGATCACGAGCGAAACGGCTGCGTTGACAACAGTAGATATTGTAGAGCCGGCAACACTGACAACGGAGCCTATTACTACGCCTGCTCCGTTCATTGCCTTCTCGGCAATGGTTTTCCAATCCAACTTGTTGAGATATGCGCTGATCTCAGCGGTATCAAAGCCATAATTGCGCAGCACCGCTGCCCAGTCGGGCCACTTTTCTTTAATAAGAGAAATGATACTTTTTACGGAGGCTATGAGCTGAGGAATCGCAATGACACATAGTAGCACGATAATAGCGACTAAAAGCAACAATGTAATAATCAAACTTAAAACATTGATTGTGCGCTCGCTTGCTTTGGGCATAAGGCGAGAAAGACGCTTGCCGATCCCGCGCATCGGAACGCTCAGGATAAACGCCATGAGCAACCCTGCAAATACAGGGGTGAGCAATTCCGCACACACATGTAAAAAGTCCGAAATATAGTTCAAGTTGTTTAATGCTGTGAATAGAGCAACGCCGAAAGCAATCAAGCCAAGCTGTTGCTTAAATTTTTTATCCATATCTATTTCTCCACTGCAGAGGTCTGAGCTGATGCTTCTTTCTTTCCGTAACCCAGCCACCAGCCCAAAGCGCACACAGGCAATGCAGCTATGACATCCACAGCAGAATGTTGTTTCATAAAAACAGTCGAAAGGCTGATGCATACTGCGATGATGCCGAACACGATCTTCCATGCAACATTTTGAAAGCGTTTGCAATCCCACAGGGCAAACATAGCGGCAAACGAGCCGATAACATGGAGAGAAGGACAGACATTCGTGTTGGTGTCAAATGAATAAAACCCCGTTATAAAATCAGTAAGTATATTGGGTTCATCGAAATGCTCCGGTCGTAATTCCTGGCAGGTCGGAAATACGATGTAAATAAGCAATGTGATGCCGTATGTAACGATAACAAAGTGCATCATTCTTCGGAAGGCTCTTGTGTCAAAGAAAAAGGTATAGATAAGTGCTCCGATGAGAAAAACAAACCACAGAAGATACGGGATCAGCGCCCATTCCCAGAATGGGATCAAGTCGTCCAGCGCACAGTGTACAACGTAATAATGTCTTTCCGGCTGAAACCGTTCAAGAAACATAAACATCAATCCGAAAAACGGCCAAAACAGCAGCAACTTAACATGTGAAAACTCCGGCGTATTCATTTTTTTGAAACGAAACTGGCGGTAGTCCACCTCCGGTTTGATTTTTTTCGTGCTTCTTTGCATAACATTCCATCCATTCGTAACGTGCGGCAAAAGCGAGATAAGGGTTTACGGTGCTATCGTCGTTAGTAGCTGCTCCTCATATCGTGGTAAGTTCCGAATTTGCATATTGCGCTGTTGCTTTAAGAGTAATTTTTGTAAGCGAGGCCGGTTGAAACGCTGTACCACAATAAATGGCAAATTGCCGAGCAAAATGTAAACGGCCGTCATGCAAATACCTCCTATACCAGGCCAGAACCATAGCATTGCAAGCCCTGCAATCGATAAGATACCGTGTGTCCACTCTGCAACACAGGTTTCTTGGATCATTCTGGGCAAATCGGAAAGCGTTTGTCGCTTTAGCTTTTTTGCCGGCATGATATTTGTAAAAATACGGCTCATATCCGGCACCTTTGCCTGCCACTGCTTCACACGCAGCGCTTTCCATATTGCTTGTTCATATGAATAGCACCGCCACGGGAAATGATCCGCTTTGAACCAAGACTTTGGTACTAACCGTCCGACTACAAAAAACACAACACCCAAGGCCGCTATGTAAAGCAAGCAACGCAAAAAATGTTTCATAAGTTTGATACCTCTTTGATTTGCATAGCGGCCGTTGGAAATGCTGAATTACTTCTGTGGCTGGCCGCTTATCGCAGCAAGAAGCATTTGGGCACATGCCTCCGTGGACACGCCGGATGTATTCAGCAGAATATCGTAATTGCTCTTATCTGCCCACTCCTTCTGTGTCCAGAAGTGGAAATAGTTTTTCCGATCCCTATCCTTTTTCTGCATCAGATATTTTGCGTCAGTCTCCGAAACATTTTCCGTTCGGATAATGCGTTCCACCCTTTTCTCGGTATCGGATGAATAAATAAATGATTTCAGAACACGAGGGCTTTCCCCGAGGATCACCGTGGAGCATCTGCCAATAAAAACAGCAGGGCCTTTCAGCTCGATGTTTACCATTGTCCGACGAATTCCCTCGAACAGCTCATAGACTGTGTTCTTCCGGTTACGTGCGTAGTCCGAAAAAGCAGCAATGTCATACAGAAAGCTACCTGTACGCTGCTCGTCGTAGGTTTTCAGCAGTTCGATAGATACACCCTGGGCTTCAGCGGCTTTGATCAGCAACTCACCGTCATAGTAAGGTATTCCTGCCAATTCGGCAACACGCATACCGATCTCACGGCCGCCGCTTCCGAATTCTCTTTCGATTGCCAAGGATTTCATGGTTGTCTCTCCCTTCTGATTAAGATGCTTTGTCAAACTGGCTGTTGTATAGGTCAGCATAGAAACCGCCCTGTGCCAGCAGTTCCTCATGCGTGCCCTGTTCGATGATGTCGCCTTCCTTCATCACAAGGATCAGGTCAGCGTTTTTAATGGTAGAAAGCCGATGAGCGATCACGAAGCTGGTTCTGTGCTCTGTCAGCGTATCCATAGCCTTCTGCGTCATCAGCTCCGTCCGTGTATCGACCGAGCTGGTCGCTTCGTCCAGGATCATCATTGGGCTGTTTTTGATCATGGCACGAGCAATGGTAAAGAGCTGCTTTTGCCCTGCGGAAATGACCACATTTTCTCCAAGCACGGTATCAAAGCCATTCGGAAGCGTCTCGATAAAGTGATAGATCCCACACGCACGGCAGGCCTTTTCAAGTTCTTCGTCCGTAACCCCTGTTTTGTTGTAAACGAGATTTTCACGCACGGTTCCGTCAAACAGCCAGGTGTCCTGCAGCACCATGCCAAACAGCTCGTGGATGTTTTCTCGTGTCAAATCGGAGGTAGAAATACCGTCAATGCGGATATCGCCGCCGACCAGATCAAAGAACCGCATCAAAAGGTTGACCATTGTTGTCTTACCGGCACCTGTAGGACCGACGATAGCGACTTTCTGCCCCGGCTTGATGTGAGCAGAAAAATCTTTGATAATGATTTTGTCCGGATTATCCGGATAGCTGAAGCGAACATGGTCGAATTCGACCTCGCCATGCACCTCGGTCAATTTCTCGGTCTTATAGCTTTCATCCGAAAGTTCTTCCTCCTGCAGGAAGTCGAATATCCGATCTCCGGCGGCAGCTGCCGTCTGCATCTGCGTCATACCCTGTGCCAGTGTGCTGAGCGGGGAGGTAAACAAGCGGACAAACATGATAAATGCCGTGATTACGCCAAAGGTGATCTGCCCATCCATAACCAAAGCCGCACCGATCACACAGACCGCTACATAACCGAGATTGCCGATCACATTCATCAGCGGCTGCATAACGCCGGATAGAAACTGACTTTTCCGGTTTGCATCGTAAACCGCACGGTTCATCCCGGCAAAGTTCTTTTTGATCTCGTTGTTGGCACGGGAAATGCGTACAACATCATGGCCGGAGTACATTTCCTCCACATAGCCGTTGAGCTTACCGAGACTCTGCTGACGGGCGACGAAGTATTTTTGAGAACGGGACATGATTACCGCCATTACAACGAATCCAATCAGCGTAATGGCGATCGCTGCAAGCGCCATTCGCCACTCCGTCACAAGCATCATAATCAGGCAGCCTACGAATTGGGCAACTGCACTGATCATCGACGGAAGGCTGTTGGAAAGTGCCTGCTGAAGCGTGCTGACATCATTTGTCACACGGCTCAGAATATCGCCGTGCGAGATTTTCCCAAAGCACTTCATAGGGACCTTATTGATTTTATCGGAAAGATCCCGCCGCATTTTCTTGGACAGATCCAGCGTAACGGTAGCCATGATATATTGCTCAATATATCCGCACACTTCACCGATCAGATAGATCGCCAGCAGGACGCCTCCCACCTTTGCAACGGCAGAAAGGTCAATGCCGGTCATCAGTCCGTCTGAGATCAGATCCGTGATACGACTAAGCTGGTTTGGCCCGATGATCGTCAAGACAGCGCCGATCATGGAAAACACAAACGCAATGATCATTGGCAGCCGCAATTTTGAAGAATAGGTAAACAGTTCTTTCAGAACGCCCTTTATTCCTCGTTTACTTTTTTCGGGCACGCCTGTTCGGCGCCCCATCATTTGATTTCCGTTCATTTACAGAGCACCTCCTTATGCGCCCAGTTCTTCGGCGGACAACTGCGACATGGCAATTTCTCGATAGACAGCACAATTCTTTATCAGTTCCTCATGCGTACCGATCCCAACGGCCTTGCCTTCATCCAGAACGACGATCTTATCGGCGTTGCGGATCGTACCGATTCTCTGGGCAACGATCATGCAGGTAACGCCGCCGAGCTTTTCGGCAAGACCTTTTCGCAGCGCTGCATCGGTTTTGTAGTCCAATGCGGAGAAGGAGTCATCGAAAATCAAAATCTCGGGATTTCTCGCCAACGCACGGGCGATTGCCAAACGCTGCTTCTGTCCGCCGGAAACATTGGATCCGCCCTGTGAAATCGGTGCATCTAATTTGCCGGGCAGTTTTTCGACAAATTCACTTGCCTGGGCAAGTTCCAAGGCTTTCTGTGCGTTTTCGTCGGTAGGAACTGCGGCGCTTTCACCGAACAGCACATTATCCCGGATGTCACCGGCAAACAGAACCGCTTTCTGCGTTACATATCCGATACGGTCGTAAAGGGCGTCGAAGGTGTATTCTTTTATATCCTTTCCGTCGATCAGGACCGTGCCGGAGGTCGTGTCGTAAAAGCGAGCTGCCAGGCTGATGAGCGTTGTTTTACCGCTGCCGGTCGCACCGATAAATGCAATGGTTTCACCTTTATTCACCTTAAAGCTGATGTTTTCCAATACATCCTTATCCGAGGTGGGATAGTGGAAGGAAACATCCTTGAACTCGACTGTGCCCACTTCGGGAGCGTTGTCCGATTTTCCTTCCCGTAAGGTGATTTTTGCATTCAGCACCTCATTGATACGCCCGGCAGAAACCTGGGCCGAAGGGAAGAACATTACAATCATGACCATCATCATAATGGACATGATGACATAGGTTGCATAGGTGCCGAATACCATAATGTCACCGAATGTTGCGATCCTCGCTGCGACATCTGTAAGTGCGACCTTTTCCACGATAGATGCGCCTACCCAATAGACGGTCAATGCCAAAGTATTCATAGCGAACGAGACAGCCGGCATAAGCATCGCAAATCCGTGCTGATTGAACAGCTGCGTTCTCATCAATTCGTCGTTGGCCTGCTCAAATTTTTCCGCTTGATATTTCTCGGCATTATAAGCGTGCACCACATTGATGCCCGTCAGATTTTCACGGGATACACGGTTGATGTTATCCGTCAATTTCTGCACACGGCGGACACGCGGCACGATCACCGCAATGACGATTGCCATCATGGCAAGCAGCGCCACGACAAAGCCGGCGGTGATAACAGACAGCGTCCAGCTTTTGTTGATGATCTTTATGACCGCCCAAATCGCCATGATCGGAGATTTGATCATAATTTGCAGGCCCATTGCCACAAGCATCTGGATCTGCGTGATGTCATTCGTCGTGCGGTTGATCAGGCTCGGAACAGAAAACTGCTGCATTTCATACTGACCGAAATCCGCCACCTGATTAAACACCTTTTCACGGATTGTATAGCTGAAGCCTGCGGCAGTCTGCGCTGCCAAGTATCCGCAAATTACCGCAAGCAGAGCGCTTGCGAGCGTGCAGCCGAGCATTTCAAGCCCTGTTTGCCAGATGTCACTCATTGCGCTGCCAGGGGTCTTGATAAGTACTGTCAGGTCGCTCATATAGTCCGGCAGGCGCAGATCAAAATAGATCTGACCCAATACCAGAATGGCGCAAAGCCCGGCAGTCAGCCACTCCTTGCGTTTCATTTTCTTTAATAGCTCAAACATATTGGTTTGCTCCCATAATCTTTGTTGTTTATAATACCGTTAAGTTCGATACTTTGCCATCAGTTCCTTAAACAATTCCTGCGTCGAGGGCGGCGTATAGGTAATAGCGTTGGCCCCGGCCACGATTGTCTCATAGATGCTTTCGTTGGTTTTCCCACCGGATGCAACCAGCGGAACATTCGGAAACTCCGAGCGGATTTTTCGTACAACATTCGGAGTCTCTTTTCCGCAGGCGATATTTAAGATCGCAGCGCCATGCTGCAAACGGCTGGCAATGTCCGTGCCCTCATGCGTCACCGTGATAATCACCGGAATATCTACGGCGTTGCTTACAGCCAGAAGATTCAGATCGGAAATCGGTGCATTCAGCACAACTCCCATAGCACCTTGCGACTCCACGTCCTTCGCCAAGGATACCGTCCTTATTCCCTTGGTCGTCCCGCCACCAACGCCGCAGAACACCGGGATATAAGAGGAGCGAATGATTGCATCGCTGATCGCTTGCTGCGGAGTAAAGGGATAGACCGCAAACACGGCATCGGCGTCACAATTCCGAATAATTGCAAGATCGGTGGTAAAGACAAAGCTTTTGATCCTGCGTCCGTTGATGATAATTCCGCTGGCTTGGAAAACCGCCTCCGGGATCTTCAGAATATGCTGCCGCAAACGGCTGCCGATCTGAGGGATCTGCTCCTTTTTCATTTCTTCCATACTGCATCTCCTGTATTACCAGTCGGAGTTTCTGCGGGCAAAAGCCGCAATAATGCTTTCGATGCCGAACAGGATCAGATAGATTGCCACCATATAGCAGATCGCTCTGAGCGTTACAAAGGAAAGCGCCGGACTAAAGATCATCACAAATCCGAGCACAAGCCCGAGAATGTTCAGAATCAGTGAGAAATAGTAATAAAACGGATTTCCAATCAAACGAATCAGGTTTGTCCTTGTCAGCTCGGATATGCAGTGGGCGATAAACCAAATCGGGAGAAGAATCGTCAGTGCCCATTTCCCGACATTGGGATTGGCGATCAGCATCACGCCGCACATAACGCTTAAAATCCCAGAGATCAACGACAGCATCGGACCGAAGCTGATAAAGCGGGAAAGCCGGGCATATACCACGAGATCTTCAATGCCCATCACAATGGCGATCACGCCGTAAATAACGACCGCTCCCGTCAGCATGCTTTCCGGGCGGATAAAGGCAAAGATGCCAAGCAGGATCAGGAGCACGCCGACGATCAATTCGCTCCATCCAAAGCCGTTTTTTCTTTTCATACCGCATTCCCATCCTTTCTGTTCAAAATCGTCATGAATTCGCTGCCCGTAATGGTCTCTTTCTCGTAAAGATAGCTTGCAAGTTCATCCAACTTCTTGCGATTGTCTGCCAGCAGACGGCGAGCCTTTTCATGCTGCTTTTTGACAGTCTCCACGACCTTCTGATCGATTTCTTTTTGTGTATCCGCCGAGCAGGCAAGCGAGGTATCGCCGCCGAGGTACTGGTTGCTGACCGTCTCCATCGCAACCATATCGAATTCATCGGTCATACCGTAGCGGGTAATCATCGCACGGGCAAGTTTGGTTGCTTGCTCGATGTCATTAGAGGCACCGGTTGTAATCTGCCCGAATACGATCTCCTCCGCCGCACGGCCACCGGTCAGCGTGGCAATTTTGTTTTCCAGTTCTTCCTTGGTCATCAGAACCTTATCGTTCTGCTCGACCTGCATGGTGTAGCCCAGTGCGCCGGAGGTTCTGGGGATGATCGTGATCTTCTGCACCGGTGCGGAAGCCGTCTGCAAAGCAGCGACCAGCGCATGGCCAATCTCATGGTAGGCGACGACCTTCTTTTCATCATCGGTCATGATGGCGTTTTTCTTCTGATAGCCGGCGATGACGACCTCAATGCTTTCCTCCAGGTCTGCCTGCTCTACGACTGTGCGCCCACTGCGCACCGCACGGAGGGCAGCTTCGTTGATGATGTTCGCAAGCTCTGCGCCGGAGGTTCCGGAGGCCATACGGGCGATGGTATGGAAGTCCACATTGTCCGCCGTTTTGATCTTCTTCGCATGGACCTTGAGGATGGCTTCACGACCTGCGAGGTCAGGCAGCTCCACGGGAACACGGCGGTCAAAGCGGCCGGGGCGGGTCAGCGCCGGGTCAAGGGACTCCGGGCGGTTGGTCGCCGCCAGAATGATGACGCCGTTGTTGCCTTCAAAGCCGTCCATCTCGGTCAGAAGCTGGTTAAGCGTCTGTTCACGCTCATCGTTGCCGCCTATCTGACCATCGCGCTTTTTACCGATGGCATCGATCTCATCGATAAAGACGATACAGGGCGCTTTTTCCTTGGCCTGCTTGAACAGGTCACGCACTTTTGATGCACCCATACCGACGAACATCTCCACAAATTCCGAGCCGGACATGGAGAAAAACGGAACACCGGCTTCGCCTGCAACAGCCTTAGCCAGCATCGTTTTGCCGGTACCCGGAGGGCCTACAAGCAATACGCCCTTGGGCATAGATGCGCCGACATCGGAATACTTCTTGGGATTATGTAGGTAATCGACGATTTCGGCAAGATTTTCCTTTGCTTCATCCTCACCAGCGACATCGGCAAAACGGATGCCGTCCGTGGACGGAACGTAGACCTTGGCATTGCTTTTTCCCATACCGAACGCCATCGCATTTGGGCCGCCTGCCTGGGACATCATTTTCTTCGCCATATACTGTCCGAGGGCAGCAAAGATCAGGATCGGCAGAATAAATGTCAGGAAAAAGCTGAGCAGCGGAGACATGCCTTTTTCAATATTCCGTGTGAATTTAGCTCCCGATGCATACAGCCGCTCGGTCAGGGTGGGGTCGTTCATTTCGCCAGTCTTGTAGATCTGGGTATTGTCCTTGTCTGTGAATACGATCTCGGAATCGGCAACCTCTACGCTGCCGATATCTTTATCCTCGATCATCTTCATAAAGGTACCGTAATCAACCTCTTTCACTCTGGCATTTGCAAGCAACGGAGAGATGACCATGTTGAAAACCAGAATGACCAACAAAACAATGCCGTAATAATAGATCAGGGGTTTTCTCGGTGACTTAACTTCTTTCATACTTACCCGACTCCTTTTCGTTCATTGTGGTGAGTATACTGTCCATTTCTAAACTGAAACGAAACAAACCGGAGAAAAAACTCCGTTTTGCTTCATTTCGTCAGCCATCGAGACCTATGTTTTTCTTTGCTGTGGACAGCATAAGCTTGATGCGGTTCAGCTGATTGACCTCGCTGGCACCGGGGTCATAATCCACCGCAGCAATATTGCTTTGCGGGTATGCTTTTTTCAGCGCTTTGATCACGCCCTTGCCTACAACATGGTTTGGAAGACACGCAAACGGCTGAATACAAACTACATTCGGCGTGCCATGTGTGATCAGTTCGATCATTTCTCCGGCTAAGAACCACCCCTCACCGTATTGATTGCCCAAAGACAAAAAGGGTTTTGTCATTTCAGCAATCCGGTAAACAGACAATGGGGCCTCAAACCGTTTGCTTTCGTTCAGCGCATCAGTTGCCGGTTTGCGCAGAGCGGCAATCAGCCTTATTGCCGCCTTGGATACGATGACCGAAGATTTTTTGGTGCCGAGGTATTCCGCCTTGTATTGGGAGCCGAAAACACAGTAATTGAAGAAGTCCAGCAGATCCGGAACAACAACCTCGGCACCTTCCCGTTCCAGCAGTTCCACCAAGTGGTTGTTTGCCAGCGGCATATACTTCACAAGGATCTCACCGACAATGCCGACCCTCGGCTTACGGATCGTTTCATCGATGGTGAAGCTGTCAAACGCATTGACGATTCCACGGCATACTTCCTTATAGGTGTACTGCGTTTTTGAATTTATGAGTGAGTCGATGCAAATATCCTGCCACTTTTTATGGAGCGCATCGGCAGAACCGGGTATGACCTCATACGGTCGCACACGGTACAGGCAGCGCATAAAAAGATCTCCGTAGACGATCGTTTTTGCGGCATCCGTGACTAAACCGGCGGACAGGCTGAAACCCTCATTTTTCTCCATCCCGTTGGCGTTCAGGGAAATGACCGGAATATGGGAGTATCCGGCCTTATCCAAGGCGCGGCGAATGAAGGATACATAGTTGCTGGCACGACAGCATCCGCCGGTCTGTGTCATAACGATTGCCAAACGGTCGGTATCATATTTGCCGGAAAGTACGGCATCCATAAATTGTCCGACCACCGTAATAGAAGGATAGCAGGCATCGTTATTGACATATTTGAGTCCCATATTCACAGCACTGCGATTGTCATTGTCCAGAACAACCAGGTTATATCCGTGCTTGCGGAACACGGGCTCCAAAATATCAAAATGGATCGGACTCATTTGCGGCGCAAGAATGGTATACCCCTTTTCCCGCATTTCTTTGGTGAACTCTGTTCGGTGATACGCCACAGGCTTTGCCGTCGCCCTGCTTTGATCCTGCTTTCGCATAGCCATAGCAGAGAGCAAGCTGCGGATTCGGATACGGACAGCGCCGAGATTGGCGACCTCGTCGATCTTCAAAAGCGTATACAGCTTGCCGGAAGCCTCCAGAATCTCGCTTACCTGATCTGTCGTTACGGCATCAAGTCCGCATCCGAAAGAATTGAGCTGAATCATCTCCAATTTATCATGTTGGCAGACAAATTCCGCTGCATTGTACAGCCGGGAATGATATACCCACTGATCCACAACACGCAAGGGCCGGGACGGCTCAAAATCGATGGGAAGACTATCCTCAGTAAAAACCGTCAGACCGTAGGAGGCAATCAGTTCCGGGATCCCGTGGTTGATTTCGGGGTCGATATGATACGGCCGCCCCGCCAGCACGATTCCGCACTCGCCGTTATGCTTCATCTGATTGAGCAGGCGCTTGCCTTCCGTACGAATATCTGCCTTGACCCGCTGCTGTTCTGCCCATGCCGCTTTTACTGCCGCATGCACCTCCGGTGCGGGAATATTCCATTCCTCACGGCAGAGCTTTACCATGCGGTCAGCAACCGTCTTTTCATCGGTAAACGCCATAAATGGGCGTATGTAGCGCACGGCTCCATTGGTAACGGCTTCCACATTGTTTTTGATGTTTTCAGGATATGAAACAACAATGGGGCAATTAAAATGGTTCTGTGCTCCCAGCGTTTCCTGGTGTTCGTAGAATACGCAGGGGTGAAAGATCGTTTTGATGCCTTGGTTGATGAGCCACTGTACATGGCCGTGCGCCAGCTTTGCGGGGTAACATTCCGATTCGGATGGGATTGACTCCATCCCAAGCTCGTAGATCTTTCGGCTTGAAAAGGGGGATAAGATGACCCGGAAATGCAGCTGTTTGAAAAAGGTTGCCCAAAACGGGTAGTTTTCATATAGGTTCAGCACCCGGGGAATACCGATCGTCCCCCGTGCGGCAGCTGACTCTGCAAGCGGCTCATAGCCAAATATGCATCGGCGCTTGAATTCAACCATATTGGGTGCAGCTTTTTTCCGCTCGGCATTGCCGACCATCTTTTCACAGCGATTTCCTGTGATGTGGCGGCGCTCTCCGTCAAAAACATTTACCGTCAGCATACAATGGTTGGCACAGCCGCCGCAGCGTCTTGTGAAAGAGGAATAGGTCAGCGCCTCGATCTGCTCCAGTGAAAGCATCTTAGTCGGTGTCGGTGCTCCGGTGTAATTGCGTCTGGCGATCAATGCGGCACCGAAAGCACCCATCACGCCGGAAATATCCGGGCAAATCACTTCTGCACCGGCAATTTCTTCAAACGCCCGCAAGACAGCCTTGTTATGAAAAGTACCGCCCTGCACGACGATATGGCTGCCAAGCTCCTCCGCCGAGGACAGCTTGATGACCTTATACAAAGCGTTTTTGATCACGGAATAGGCAAGGCCGGCGGAAATATCCGAAACCGAGGCACCTTCTTTTTGTGCCTGCTTGACATTGGAATTCATGAAAACCGTGCACCGGGTACCGAGGTCAACCGGGTGTTCGGCAAATAGTGCGGTTTGTGCGAACTCTTCTGCAGTATATCCTAAAGAGTTTGCAAAGTTTTCAATAAAGGAACCGCAGCCAGAGGAGCAGGCTTCGTTAAGCATGATACTGTCCACAGCACCGTTTTTCAGACGGATACATTTCATATCCTGACCGCCAATGTCCAGCACACAGTCCACTTTTGGATCGAAGAAAGAAGCGGCCGTACAGTGAGCAATCGTTTCCACTTCTCCGTCATCCAGAGAAAAGGCAGCCTGCAGCAGTGCCTCTCCGTAGCCGGTAGAGCACGCCCGGACGATTTTTGCATTCCCCGGCATTAGCGTTTGCAGTTCGTGGATACCCTTTTTTGCCGCCTCGATTGGGTTGCCGTTGTTGTTCGTGTAGTAAGAATACAGCAGTTCACCGTTTTCCCCGATCAGCGCCATCTTGGTTGTCGTAGAACCAGCGTCGATTCCCAGATAGCAGTTCCCTCGATAGGCGGAAAGCTCACCACGGGCAACGGAAGCCCGAGCGTGTCTGCAGCAGAACTGCTCATATTCTGCGTGACTTTCAAATAGAGCCGGAAGCCGGGGCATTTCAAAAGAGATCGAGACGCCGTTTTTCAGACGCTCGATCAGGGTGTCGATTGGGACAGTGTCTTTTTCCGTGCTTTCCATTGCAGCGCCCATGGCGGCAAACAGATGGGAGTGATCCGGATCAACAGTCGTTTCCGCTGTCAAACCAAGAGTCCGTACAAATGCCTTTTTCAGTTCCGGCAGAAAATGCAGCGGACCTCCGAGAAATGCCACGCATCCCCGGATCGGCTTTCCGCAGGCAAGACCGGAGATCGTCTGGTTCACGACTGCCTGAAAAATAGATGCTGCAAGGTCCGCTTTGGTTGCCCCTTCATTGATCAAGGGCTGAATATCTGTTTTCGCAAATACGCCGCAGCGTGCTGCGATCGGGTAGATCTGCTTGTACTGCTCAGCCTCTCTATTCAGTCCGGCGGCATCCGTTTGCAGCAGCGATGCCATTTGATCGATGAAAGAGCCGGTTCCGCCGGCGCAGACACCGTTCATTCGCTCCTCTAATCCGCCGGTAAAGTATATGATCTTAGCATCCTCGCCGCCAAGTTCAATCGCCACATCCGTCTGCGGCGCACATTTTTTCAGGGCTGTAGCGACGGCAACGACCTCCTGGACAAAGGAAATATCCAACGCTTTCCCCAGATTGATCGCACCGGAGCCGGTAATGCAAACCTGCAGTTCACATTCCCCAACAGATTTCTTGGCTTCTTCCAACAAAGTGGATAGGGTTTCCTGCGTGTGGGCCTGATGCCGTCTGTATTCTCCGTAAAGGATCTCATCGGCGTCATCAAGTACCACAAGCTTTACGGTCGTGGAGCCGATGTCGATCCCGGCACGGTATTTTTTCATAGATGATTCCTCCTGCGCTTATAAAAAGAAGCCGCCTGCGTATGTGCAGAAAAGATAAGTAAACGGAACGGCAAATAAATGACTGTCAAACCTGTCCAGTATACCGCCGTGTCCCGGCAGCAGATTGCCATAGTCTTTGATGCCGCAAATACGTTTGATCACTGACATAGACAGATCACCGAACTGGCCGACAACGGAGGTCATAAGCGCCCAAAGTGCCAGCGTTCCGTAATTTACTTCAATCTTTACAAATTTCTCAACAACGATCCCGCCAAGCAGTGCCAATAGCACCCCGAACAATAGGCCGCCAAGGGAGCCTTCTATGGTCTTATTTGGGCTTACCTTCGGCATTAGCTTATGCCGTCCCAAACCTCGCCCGATCAGATAGGCGGCGACATCCGTGACAAAGCACAATGTGACAGCAAAAATCAGATAATACAGTCCGCTATTCAGGCTTCTCAGCTCCGGAATGGCTTTAAAGAGCACAATGATCAGGAGCACAATGAAAAATGCCTTGACGGGAGAGTCCAAGCTGCAATGTTTTTGCCGTATCATCAGCCAAATGGATGCTACAGTTGCAAAAATAAATGCCACCGTCAGTACGATCTCGGAACGGGGAATGTGTACGAAAGCAGCCAAAACGGCAATGAGCATAGAAACAGTAAACATCACTTCATTTTCGATTGTGCCGGTTGCGCGGTATATTTCATACACCGAAAAGGCGCAAAGGATGGCGGTAGCCACCAAAATGACCGCCGGTATGTAAGAATAGAATAGGATTAAGTAAACGGCGGCTGTTATAAACGCACCGGTTATCGTTCGCTTGAGTATGGTTGTGACCCCTCGTAATAAAACTACTGTATTATTTATCTTTTATACTATCGAGCAACATATTCCGTATTTCTGCGCCGATCGTATGTGTGGTTCCGTTTTCCACATCGCTTGCAGGAATCACCTGCACGATGTCCAAATATACATCGGAATGCCGGCGTAGGACATTCTTATGGATCTGTTCCGTTCCCCTGATGGACATAACGACAATCGGTGTGCCGGCCTTTTTGGCAATGTGGAAAACACCGTCGTGAAACGGGAGCAATTCTCCGGTTTTGCTTCGGGTGCCCTCCGGATATACACCGATAGAGACCTCGCCGCTCTGAAGCAGATCAGAAGCTTTATTGATCGTCCTCAATGCCTTTCGCGGGTTCTCCCGGTCGATCGGCATAAAGCAGCATTTCCGAATAATTCGTCCGAAAAACGGAATCTTAAAATTCTCGCCTTTTGAGATAAACGCAATATCCCACGGTTTCAGCACAAGCCACTCAATGATCGGGTCAAAATTGGAGCGATGGTTTCCGACAAACATCAGCTTTTGATTCTTAGGTATCTTCTCCAGTCCGCTTGTATATACTCTGATTCGCAGCACCTTCAAAGCAGCGGCAGAAGCGCTGTAAGCAGTGTGCGGTAAAAACGGCTGTTTTTCTCATATTCTTTTTTCGGATCGACGCATAGGCTGCAAATTGCAAGGAAGCAAATATAGAGCAGCAGGACGGCGAGAATGCCAAGCAGTATGTAAACAACAACCATTTTATCCCTCCTTGGATCTGTGGTTTGCTGATTCAGTTCGTGCGGAACAGATTCAGGTAAAACCGTATGTACAGCGTAAGGGACATAAGCATAACGCAAATGCAAATTCCGATCAGAACATTTGCCACCGTTTCCGATATACTCGGGAACAAGATAAGGCACGTCATAACCAGATACAGAACCACGGTGTTGAGCTTGCCATACCATTTTGCGCTGTTAACAACATCTTTCTTTTGAATTGCCATATACCCGAGCACGGCCATAATGATCTCCTTGACCACAAAGAGAACAATCAATCCGCGCATCCAGCGATATTTCACCGTCAAGCAGAGGATCACCGTAGCCTGCGTCAGCTTGTCTGCCACGGGATCCAAAATCTTTCCGAGGTCTGACACCATATTGAATTTGCGGGCGATGAATCCGTCAATAATATCCGTTGCACCGGAGATTAAAATCACAGCCACTGCAGCAGAATATTCCTGCTTTCCTATATATAGCCACACGATCAGCGGAATCAGCGCCAAGCGTATCACACTTAATAAATTCGGTATCGTCAATACCTGATCTTTTCTGAATATCCTATGCATATGTAATATCTCCCATCGGCCTGTCGCCATTATAATATCGTTTATCTTCGCATTTATACAGCTGCCATTTCACTGTCCTGTTTTGCTTTCTCTGCCGGTGAAACGCATGACCGAACCGTATATTCCATGACTTCCGGTACAACTTCGCCGTCGATCTGAAGCGGTGCCGGCTCATTATATTTCACTTGAATGGTCTTTCCTTCCAGAATCGTCATCTGATTCGTATACTTCAGATGCTTGCCGCTGAAAATCGACGGAAAGATCATTAGTCCACGCAGTTTGCCGACATCGTGGAATATCAGAATGGATACCTTTCCGTCTTCACGTAATCTGTACTGCTCCGGCGTCGGCATCATACCCCCGCCATAGAACCTGCCGTTCATGACAGAGGCAAGCCACACTTTTTTATATTGATAGCGTTTGCCGTCAACAACGACGGTCACATTCTTGGGCTTATAGTGAAACAGCAACCCGGTGATGGCGATCTTCGTATAATTTACCGGCTTGGGCTTTTTCCTCTTCTTGTTTTCCTCTCGGAGCTTTTCTCCAACCTCACAACAATAACCGTCAATGCCGAAACCGACATTGTTCAGGAACAATTCAGACTTTCCTTTAACGCTTACACGAGGTAGCCGTTCAAAATATGGGTTGAGGCAAACCGTTGGATCCGAAAACGGTTTTTGCCCGACATCCCTCGCAAAATCGTTGCCGGTTCCCGTGGGGTAGTAGTAGAGCTTATTGGGAATGTTCATTCCGTTAACATCGTTGACAAAACGATTCAGGGTGCCGTCTCCGCCGCATAAGATCACAGTGTCATTCGGGTCTAATCCGTTAAAAAAAGTCTTATAACTGATGATGCGGCAAATATTGATCGCCACAGCCCCTTCATTGGCATCCTGCAAGGCTTTTACGGCTTTCTCGGTCTCCGGACCGCCTGCACAGGGATTATAAAGAATATATTTTTCAGACATAAGTTCATTACCTCCTCGAAGCATCGTCCCTGTTCTGTAAATTTATCAGTGCGTGCTTAATGTAAACTTTGATTCTGTTCCGGCTTTCAAGCGCCTGAAGTTTTCCTTATGCCGCAGCGCCACAAAAATAACGATTGCAGCGTCTATCAAAATTACGGATACAGGTGCTTTGAACAGCAGCAGAAGCAATGGGCTGCAGAGCGTCGCAGCAACAGTAGCAAGCGACATATATTTTGTGGTAAGCAGCAGTACAACCATCATTCCGGTCACGATCAGACCGACCCGCCAGTCTGTTACCCAAATCGTTGAAAGACTGACGAGAAATCCTTTGCCGCCTTTGAAGCCGTACCAGATCGGATAGGCATGTCCAAGAACAGCAAAAAGGCCTGTATAGACAGCCCCTAACTGATAAAGCCCCAGATATTTTTCAAACAGCTTTTGAATTCTTCAACGGAAACCTGCGCTGTCGTGATACGCTTTCCGCCACGGATCGTCTCGTAAAGTCTGTGTGCTTCTGCGGGTGTCCATGTGAGAAGCGCCGGAGACTCTTTGCCATCCTCGATCGTGGACATTCTGGCGTAGTCGATGTCGTATTTTTCGAGTTGCTCTGCGCTCAGGTCTGCGCAGGAATCGGTGATGATCTTAACTTTTCTCATGGTAAAAACTCCTTTTTATGTAATGAATCTTTGAAATGCTGCTTGCCGGTTAGAAAGAATCAAGCTTTTCCCGGATAAACCTCACTGCGTTTTCCGCATCCGTTTCATCGGGATGCCCCTCGGACAATTTTGCCTCGGAGATCATTTTTTTGATGGCAGGATCGTCCGGTTGCTGTGCGAACTGTCTTTGGATTTTGCTCAGCACCTCCTCCGCTATCTGACCTCGACACAGCAAAATGCCGCAATAGTCGCATTCGTCCGGCAGAAAAGGTTCGATCTTGCGCTCGATAAGCCGCTTGTATTCCTCACTTGGCTCTATGCCGCAGGTCACAAACAGGAATATCTTCTTTCCGGCCAGCCGGTCCAATGCGTCCATGACTTTTAGCGGGACTGTACCGTTGTTTATGCCGAATCCTACTAAATACACATCGGCCGCAAGGGTAACTTCTTCCTCTTGCAGGTTCGTCAAAAAAGCTTGATTTTCCGGAAGACGCTTTGCAATGCCGTATGCCAGCTTTTCTGTATTGCCTGATAAACTGTAATAGGCTATTTCATAGTTCAAGTCTGTCACTCCCTTAAAAACCGTTATTTCGACATTTTCTGCGGAGAGTGTAGCAAGCAATTCTAAACTGAAACGAAACTGCCCGGATTTTCAAAAGTTTCGTTTCAGTTTAGAATTTGAATATACGATAATGGTACTATGAAACACGGAAAGGGAAAAATCTCTATCGACCTCATCGAGGACGATCTGGTGTTCATCACCAACGGCTGCTGCACCGATACCTCCTGCTATGGCGACCAGACTCATGCACCCGATCTGTCCGGCATTGAAAACGGCAAGGGCGATTCCTGGGATATGTGGAAAGCTATCGCTGCTCAGGCCGAGCACGGCGAGTACGGCAACCCGGACAAATTCTGCTCCGATGTGGATGCCACCAACTGGATGAGCGCTACCGTCGCCACTTCCAATGAAGAGATCATTCAGCACATTATGAATGTTTGCAAGCGTGACCCGCGCTCCGGCAAGGTAACCACCGGCGGCATTGTCACCGTCAAGGACAGCACCGACAACTGGTATCTCTCCTGGACCATTAACCGCCAGCCGCAGTTCAAGTCCCAAGATAAGAACATGGTGCTTGTGTGGTTGTATTCTCTGAACACCAATAAGGAAGGCAACTATGTAAAGAAGGCCATGCGGGACTGCACTGGCGAGGAGGTCTGCCGTGAGTGGCTGTACCACATCGGCATGCCGACCGAAAAGATCGATGCGCTGGCACACGATGCCTGCAACACCACCACCTGCTTTATGCCGTATATCAATTCCTTCTTCCAGCCTCGTAAGGAGTCTGACCGTCCGAAGGTCGTGCCCGATGGCGCTGTGAACTTCGCCTTCATCGGTCAATTTGCCGAGACGCCCCGTGACACCATCTTCACCACCGAGTATTCCATGCGTACCGGTATGGAGTCGGTCTACACGCTGCTTGACATCGACCGCGGCGTGCCGGAGGTCTGGGGCAGCAAGTACGATGTGCGTGAGATCCTGCGTGCCTGCTACTACGCCATCGACAAGAAGCCGATCAGTGAGGCACCGCTGTCCTTCAAGGAGAAGGAAATGCTCAAGGTGGTCCTGAAAAAGGTTAAGGGCACAGATATCGAGATCCTGCTGAGAGAAAGCGGACTCATCGAGTAAAAAATACAGAACCAATGGGCGGCTGCCGATGCACAAAAAGCGTCGGCAGCCGCTTTTTTCATTATGCGAGGAACATTTCAGCCGGCATTGACACGTCGGGCGTGATACTGTAAAATATATATAGTTCGCAGAAACGAATACAAGCGGAGGAAATGTATGGATTATATCTCTGTAAAGGAAGCTGCCGAGCAGTGGCAGGTTTCGCAGCGCTGGGTGCAAAAGCTCTGTAAGGAAAACCGGATAGACGGGGTGCTGCGTTTCGGACATTCTTATATGATTCCGAAGGATTTGAAAAGGCCTGTCGATCTTAGATACAGCATCAACAAACCTGCGAAAAAGGAATAAGTTTATTTTCAGTTGATTTTGCAGCATTATTCTATGGGAGATAATTTAGCCGAGGAGGATATTTATGTTTCACATTCTCGTTGTAGATGACGATAAGCATACCAGGAAGCTGCTCCGTGCCGTGTTGGAAAATGCCCATTACACCGTAACAACGGCAACCAACGGAGAAGAAGCGCTGGAGGCTCTGGACAAAGAGCATATTGATCTGGTTGTACTGGACATTATGATGCCGAAAATGGACGGATATGAATTTACACGGTTTGTTCGGGAAACAGATAATGCGCTGCCTATATTGATGGTAACGGCAAAGCATTTACCGGCAGATGAGAAAAAGGGATTCCTTGTGGGAACCGACGATTATATCACAAAACCGATCGACGAGGAAAAGCTGCTTTTGCGTATCAAAGCATTGCTTCGGCGTGCGCAGATCGTCAGCGAACAGAAAATCACGATTGGTGATGTTGTTTTGGACTACAATGCCTTTACGGTCACAAAAAATGGTGAAACGCAGGAGCTACCGCAGAAGGAATTTATGCTCCTGTATAAGCTGCTTTCTTATCCCGGTCAAATTTTCACCCGTATTCAGCTGATGGATGAGATATGGGGGACGGATAGCGAAACCGGTTGGGAAACCGTCACCGTTCATGTCGGGCGCTTACGCAAACGCTTTGAAGGATGGAATGAATTTGAGATCGTTGCTGTTCGTGGGCTTGGTTATAAGGCGGTGAAGAAGGTATGAATAAAAGGAAGCGAACAGGGCGGATCGCTTTGGCACTGCTGATCTCCGGCATTGTTTTTCTTACCAACACGATCGCTATGCTGCTGACGATCGTAGCTATCTATGGACTGGCCCGACTCGGAGTCATTGAAACGACCGGAGGACAGGTAGGATTACCGGAGCTTTTGAGGTTCTTCTTTTACACCAGTCTGGTTATTGGATTTCTTCTCGCCTCTTTGACAGGAAAAATCATTCTAAAACCAATCAAGCGTATTATCGATCAGCTTGACCGGCTGGCAAGCGGCGACTTCAAGACGAGACTGCATTTCGGCAAGCCTATTGCCGACCATCCCACCTTCAAGCAGGTAGAAAAAAGTTTCAATCGGGCGGCAGAAGAACTGGATTACACAGAAATGCTGCGCAGTGATTTTATCAACAACTTCTCTCATGAATTTAAGACACCGATCGTTTCTATCGCAGGCTTTGCAAAGCTTTTGCGTCGCGGAAACCTTACGGACGAACAAAAAGAAGAATACCTTGAAGTCATTGAAGAGGAATCGCTTCGGCTTTCTGCCATGGCAAACAATGTATTGAATTTGACTCGGGTGGAAAACCAGACGATCCTGACAGAGGTTACAAGATTTAACCTTTCTGAACAGATTCGTGGAGCCGTCCTGCTGCTTGCAGAAAAATGGACGCCCAAGAACCTGTATATGGATATGCAGTTCGGTGAGCATATGATATGTGCAAATGAAGAACTGCTGAAGCAGGTATGGATCAATCTGCTGGATAATGCAATCAAGTTTTCGGATCCGAACGGCACGGTATCTGTCGATATTTCCGACGGGAGCGAATGCCTTTCAATCTCTGTTTCCAACCACGGCAAAGACATCCCAAAGGACCGTATTGCCCATATCTTCAATAAGTTCTATCAGGCGGATGAGTCACATTCGTCGGAAGGAAACGGCATTGGTCTTGCCGTCGTGAAAAAAGTATGTGAGTTGCACGGCGGTGCGGTATCGGCAAAAAGCGAAAGCGGAACAACGACCTTTACTGTTGTGCTACCGAAACAGCAGAATATGTGATATTGCTATATAACAACAGCCGGAATATTCCGGCTGTTTCCTTCTACGAGCATAAAAATACCACCGGGGATTGCTCCCTGGTGGTTGATAGATGATTAAGCTACTGATTAGAGCAAACAGCGATTGCACTCATTATCCATTGACCTTCATCATAAATCTTCTGCACACACTTCTTGGCAGCAGCCGTGCAGCGATGCTCACCGTGTGAGTTGGCCAGCCACAATAGCGAAGAGTTTTTCCCTTCTGTGCAGCACGGAAACCTGCCTCTGCAACAGCCGCTGCGCTGGCAGGCTTAAACATGGAGAACATATGGGAGTTTTTCATCTGTGCGGCCTGTTCAAATCCCGTGGCAGTTGGGCCGGGGCAAAGCGCAGTCACTGTAACGCCCGTACTGCGCACCTCCTCGGCAACGGCTTCGCTGAAGCTGCGTACAAATTCCTTAGAGGCATAGTATAGGCACATCCTCGGCCCGGCACTGAATGCTGCGACCGAAGATAGATTCAGCACACTGCCATGTCTGCGCTCCACCATACCGGGCAGAAAATACCGCGTAAGCTGCACCAGCGTCATGATGTTGACTTGCAGGAGATCGGTCTGCCGCTGGGCGTCCACCTCCCAGAAGTTGCCGAAGTCACCGAACCCGGCGTTGTTGACCAGTGCATCAATGGTGATATTCTTCTCTAAGGTGTAATTGAATACTTCATAGGCGGCGTCTGGCTGAGACAAGTCCTGCGCCAGCACCCATACATGACAGTCATACTGCGTCTCCAGCTCGCTTTTCAGCTTATAGAGCTTCCCCTCGCTGCGGGCAACTACAACAAGATCAAAACCCTCTCTTGCGTATATTCTGGCAAACTCCAAACCCAGTCCGCCGGATGCGCCGGTGATAAGTACTGTTTTTCTCATATTAGCCACCTCACAATTCGATGATGTGCGGCTGCACATCGGGGTCGTGGTTGGCAAGAGACTCTACGCAGTTTGCGTTTAGGCTTTGCTCTCGTATCCATTCCAGTGACTTTTTCTGTGCCGCCTTGTCATCTGCAATGCCGGATGTGATCAGCTGCTCCCACGATTTTCGGGCGTAACCGCCATCGGCGTAGAAGTAGTATGAACCGCCCGTCAGAACCAGTAATCTTTAGCGCACATAGCCCTTTGGAATGACCAGGGATATTGACCATAACGAGGCTTTCATCCCCAAATACATCGTAGGATTTTCCCGCAAGGCCTTCCGTACCGTTCCAGTCGAAGGTCTGCATTTTCGTGCTGCGCCACCAATCCGCATTGTAGCGGATGCGGTTGACGGGCGTTTTGTTCTCCGCAAAAAGCAGCTCGTCTTTCGACACAAGGATCTGCTTTGCGTCGGCCACCAGATTCAGACCGTTGGTGTGGTCGCAATCCAGATGGGACAGCAGCACCAAATCCAAGTCGGCAGGATGAATGCCCAGCGCCGCCAACTGCTCGTCGATGGCTAAGCCTTTTTCAATTCGTCCTTGATTTGTTACATACAGCGGCAGCGAACCGAGGGACTTGATCTGCGCTTTTTTATCAAACACACCATCGGGGCTCATATTCCGATGCCATCCGCAGTCAAAGATTATCTTCCCGTGGCTGCACTCAATAAGATAGGCTGACACAGGCAGCCACAACCGTTCCGATTTCTTTGCAAACGCGCCGGATGCCTTGATCGTGCTGCAATGCTCGCCGCCAAAGGGCAGATCCGGTGCTACGCATGCCTCGCCGGTGTGGAACACATGAATTTTGATCTCTGCCATCATACATCTCTCCTTGTCTCTGATTTGATTCCATCATACAAGAGACAGCGGATAGATGGAACGACACATTTTCAAAAAGTGTCCGGGCTTGGACGCAAAAAAGCTGCGGCACTGCCGCAGCTTTTTTAGATGATCTGTTCTACGGAGGAGAGCATCTGCACACTGATGTCCGCCAGCTTTTGCGTGTCCACCTCATCAGGATGCTCCATCCAGTACGGCAATCCAATCAAACAGGAGAGCGATTTTCTTCTTGATGTCCCGGATAACGGCATTGGTTGCTCTGATCCAGCGGTTGAACTCGCCTTTCTCGGTGCGTATGCCTTTCTTCTCCATTGCCCGGACGGTTGCGCCCTCATGGACGGTGGGAAGAAGCTCCACGCCCTGACGCTCATAGCTTCGGTGGTCGATACGAACATCAAGCCCTTTCTCCGCAAACTTGGCGTTGCATAGTTCCGCCCATGTCTGCCGCCAATGTTCCAGCGTTTCGGGACTGCCCCAGTCGGTAGTGGGAACGGCATTGAAAACATACTCGCCGTTCTGGTCTCTGATACGATTTCCGTCCTCGTCCAGCTCGTACACTCGTCGTTGCTTTAGCCCCCATTTACCGTCCTGCTCGATGGGGCGGATGGGACAAAGCACATGGAAGTGTGGGTTTGGTATGCCGCCGTCCTCCCGGTCTGGCTGGTGTACGGCGAAGTCAACCACCATGCCACGGCTCACAAAGTTCTCCAATAAAAATCGCCTTGCAAGAGCGATGTTTTCCTCAAGGGAAAATTCATTCTGCAAGGCAATGTCAAAGCTGTATGCAAGCTGGGCGTTCTTTCCACGCTCGGCTTTTTCC
>NZ_DBLZXX010000019.1:0-31134 GCF_057856985.1 Vescimonas sp. | reverse complement strand
CGCTCCTTAGCCCGTTTTCACAAGCTCTCTCGCGCTCCCGTCTGGTGCTTTTCGTTTCGTTCGTTGTTTAATTTACAAGGTACACGTCCCACGCGGAACAGTTGATATATTACTACGGCTGCCTCCATTTGTCAACACTTTTTTTGTTCTTTTTCAAAATTTTTTCTAATGCCCTTTCGGGTGACATTTTTCGCCGCCCATGCTATAATCTGTATTATTATGGTATACCGCGAAAAGGAGGAGCAAATCTTGGAATTTCTCCATCTCAATGCCACCTTCGGACGCCTGGAGCAGCATGAGCTGCACCTGCACAGTGGCCTGAACCTCATCTGTGCCCCCAACGAGTCCGGCAAATCCACCTGGGGCAG
Source organism: Vescimonas sp. (assembly GCF_057856985.1). NCBI lineage: Bacteria > Bacillati > Bacillota > Clostridia > Eubacteriales > Oscillospiraceae > Vescimonas > Vescimonas sp. The sequence continues at coordinate 30,766 of NZ_DBLZXX010000019.1, read as the reverse complement.
CTTCATCTGCGCCATGCTCTATGGCCTGTCCACTCGTGACCGCGGCCTCATGGCCGACAAGAACCGCTTCGCCCCCTGGAGCGGCGCCGCCATGCAGGGCCGCATGGATATTCTGTCCGACGGCCGCGCCCTGACGCTGCAGCGGGACACCCGCCGCGCCAACGCGCCCATGGGGAATTTTTCCTGCACCTACACTGGCACCGGTACCCCCGCGGAGGGCATCACTGCCCAGAACGCCGGTGAGCAGCTGCTGGGCGTCCCCCGTGACGTGTGGGAACGCAGCGCTTTCATCGGTCAGAATGCGCTGGCCGTGAGCCAGAGCGCCGAGCTGGAGCGGCGCATCTCCTCCCTCATCACCACCGGTGAGGAGGACGCCTCCTTCACCGAGTCCTACGAGCGCCTGAAAAAGCAGCTAAACCGCCGCAAGCACAACAAGACCGGCCAGATCCCTGTGCTGGAACGGGACATCGCGCAGCTGCACCAGTCCCTGCAGGAGCTGGACGCCCTGGAGCAGCAGGCCCGTCAGGCCCAGGAGGAGGTGTCCGCCCTGACCCAACGGGTGGACGGCCTGCGCCATCAGGCGGTGCAGCAGCAGGCTCAGATCCGGCAGGAGCGCATCAACGCCTGGCACCGTGCTGCCCGCACGGCGGAGGAGGCCCAGCGCCGCGCCGACATTCTGGCGGAGGCTGCCGCGCCGCTGCCGGACAACGCTGCGCTGTCCCTGCTGGAGGGGCAGGCTGCCGCGCTGCAAAGCGACATGGCTGCCCTTACCGGCCAGCGCAGCGCAGCCAACGAGGCCCGCACTGCCGCGGCAGAGGCCCACGCCGTCTGGGAGGCCCACCCGCTGTACCCCGACGATGCTGCGGCGCTGGAGCGCCGCGCCGCCAGTATCGCCCCCGCTAAGGCCCCGTCCCTGCTGCTGCCCGCCGCCGATGGACTGCTGTTGGTCATCAGTGCCGTGCTGGCTGTGGTGTTCCGCGCCGCCTCACCCCAGCGCTGGATCTTCGCCGGTATGGCTCTGCTGGCCGCGGCGCTCACCGTATTCTCCGTCTGCCTGCGCCGCCGTGCCATCCGACAGGAGCAGGAGCGGGTGGATCGTGATCGCGCCGCTCTGGCGGAGCAGACAGCCTCGTACCTGCCCCTCCGCGACCGCGCCGCCCAGACCGACGAAGCCGCCCGCCGCGCCGGCGCCATCCTCTCCGGTGCCGAGGAGAGCTGCCGCAGCCGCCTGCTGACCCTGCTGACCCAGGTGCAGCGCTTCGCACCTGCCGCCGCCGACCTGTCCGGTGCGCAAATTGCCCTGTCGGACGCCCGCCGCAGCCGCGATACCCTGGCCGACGCCCGCCGCACCGCTCGGGAGGCCGCCGTGGGCCGCGATGCCCTGCAGAGCCAGCTGTCGGAGGAGGACCTGACCCGTCCTCCCATGCCGGTGACCCCCATCGCCGGCGGCAGTGTGGAGCTGGAGCTGTCCCAGGCACAGACGGCGCTGGCCGACGCCCGCAGCCGCTATGACCACCTGTTGGGCCGCATCCGCGGGCTGGACCGCAGCAGCGATCTGACCGACCAACTATCTCAGAAGCGGGAGGAACTGGCCCGCCTTCAGCAGGAGTATGATGCCATCACTCTGGCCATGACGGCCCTGGAGCAGGCCAATATCATCCTGAAAAACCGTTTTTCCCCCGCGCTGGGCGCACGGGCTGCAGAGATCTTCTCCGCCCTCACCGACGGTCGCTATGACAAGGTGCTGCTGAGCCAGGACATGGCTCTGTCCGCCGAGCAGTCCGGCGACCCCATGAGCCGCAGCATCCGCCTGCTGAGTCAGGGCGCCGCCGACCAACTATATCTGGCGGTACGCCTTGCTATCTGCGGCATGGTGCTGCCGGAGGAGAAGCACGTCCCGTTGATTCTGGACGACGCGCTGGTATCCTTCGATGACCGACGGCTCCGCGCCGCGCTGGATGTCCTGCTGGCCGAGAGCGAACAGCGTCAGATCCTGCTGTTCACCTGCCAGACGCGGGAGCGGGACTACCTGGCGGGGCATAAAAATGTTACGGTCCTGACATTATAGACTTGCCAGCGCCGCGATTTGGTGTTATACCTGTACGTACACCGATCATCCACCATGTTACCATTCACTACATTTATATAAGGAGAAGCAGTTATGAGCGATTGTACCCACGATTGCAGTACGTGCGGCGAGAGCTGCGCGGATCGCAAAAACGAAAGTCCCTTCCAGATCAAGCCTCTGCGGGAGGGCTGCCGCGTCGGTAAGGTCTACGGCGTGGTGTCCGGCAAGGGCGGCGTCGGCAAGTCCATGGTCACCAGCCAGCTGGCGGTGTCCGTCCGCCGTGAGGGCTACAACGTAGCCGTGCTGGACGCCGACATCACCGGCCCCTCCATTCCCAAGGCCTTCGGCATCCACGGCCGTGCCATGGCCCGCGGGGACGCCATCGTCCCCGTCACCACCGCCACCGGCATCCAGTTGATGTCCGTGAACCTGCTGCTGGAGCACGAGACGGACCCCGTCATCTGGCGCGGCCCCGTGATCGGCGGCGTGGTCCAGCAGTTCTGGGGCGACACCCTGTGGAACGACGTGGACTATATGTTCGTGGACATGCCCCCCGGCACCGGCGACGTGGCCCTCAACGTGTTCCAGACCCTGCCGGTGGACGGCGTCATCATCGTGGCGTCGCCGCAGGACCTGGTGTCCATGGTGGTGCAGAAGGCCGTAAAGATGGCCCAGATGATGCACATTCCCATCGTGGGTCTGGTGGAGAACATGAGCTACGTGCAGTGTCCCGACTGCGGCAAAAAGCTCTATATTTTCGGTGAGGGAAAGACGGAGGAGGCCGCCAAGGAGTACGGCCTGCCCCTGCTGGCCAAGATGCCCATCGACCCGCAGCTGGCCAAGCTGACGGACGACGGCTGCATCGAGCAGTTCGAAGGCCACTGGCTGGACGGCGTGGTGGACGCCATCCTCAAGAAGTAAAAAAATATCCCGCGGCACTCACTGCCGCGGGATATTTTTTTACTTCTTTTTCTTGCCCAGATACGCTTCCTTGATGGACTCATCGGCCAGCAGCTCCGCGCCGGTGCCGGACTTGGTGATGCACCCCGTCTCCAGCACGTAGGCGTAGTCCGCGATCTTCAGGGCCATATTGGCGTTCTGCTCGATGAGCAGTACCGTCATGCCCTGCTGGTTCACGGTACGGATAATGTCGAAGATACCCTGCACCACCAACGGCGCCAGGCCCAGCGACGGCTCATCCAGCATCAGCAGCTTGGGACGGCTCATCAGGGCCCGCCCCACAGCCAGCATCTGCTGCTCGCCGCCGGACAGGGTGCCCGCCTGCTGCCAGTGCCGCTCCTGCAGCCGTGGGAACAGGTCATACACCCACCGGATGTCCTTTTCGATGCCGTCCTTGTCCTTGCGCAGGTACGCGCCGATCTTCAGGTTTTCCAGCACCGTCAGGTTGGGGAACACCCGCCGCCCCTCGGGGGACTGGGCGATGCCCGCCTCCAGCACCTTGTTGATGGGCTTGCCCAGCAGCTCCTGCCCATCGTAGGTGACGGAACCGCTGTCCGCCTTCACAAGGCCCGATATGGTACGCAGCGTGGTGGACTTACCGGCGCCGTTGGCGCCGATGAGCGTTACGATCTTGCCGTCCGGCACCTCCAGGCTGATGCCCCGCAGGGCACGGATGCCGCCGTAGGACACGTGGAGATCATCAATCTTCAGCATCGTCTGCCACCCCCAGATATGCGTCAATGACGCGCGCGTTGTTTTGGATCTCCTCCGGCGTGCCCTGTGCGATGAGCTCGCCGAAATCCAGCACATAGATACGGTCGGCGATGCCCATCACCAGATCCATGTGATGCTCGATGAGAAGGATCGTCTTGTGGAACTTCTCGCGGATCTCGCGGATAAACTCCGCCAGTTCCAGCGTCTCCTGCGGGTTCATGCCGGCAGCCGGCTCGTCCAGCAGCAGCAGCTTGGGGTCGGTGGCCAGCGCACGGGCGATCTCCAGCCGCCGCTGCTTGCCGTAGGGCAGGCTGGTGGCCAGCTCGTCCTTCACGTCCTCCAGGCCCACCACCCGCAGCAGCTCCAGCACCTCGGCGCGCTGCCGCGCCTCCTCCCTGGCGTTGAGCCGGAACATGGCGGTGAACATATTGCTGCTGCGCCGCAGGTGCTTGGCGATGAGCACGTTGTCGAACACGGTCATAGACTTCCACAGCCGGATGTTCTGGAATGTGCGGGCCATGCCCATTCTGGTCAGCTTATCGGGCGTGGGCTCCAGCACGGACTTGTAGTCCCCCAGGTGCTTGCCCTTATACTGGCGGCGCATCTTGCCGCGCGGGTGGTTCTCCACCACCTTTTTCCCGTCGAACAGCACCTGCCCGTTGGTAGGCGCGTACACGCCGGTGATGACGTTGAACGCCGTGGTCTTGCCGGCGCCGTTGGGGCCGATAAGGGCCACGATCTCGCCCTCATTGACCTCCATGCTCAGATCGTCCACGGCTACCACACCGCCGAACTGCATGGTCACATTTTCCACGCGCAGCACGTTTTTCGTCTCACTCACTGTACGTCACCGCCTTTCGCCGCACTCTTGCGGGTAAAGAAACGCCCGATCTTCCGGATGTCGTCATACACCGACACCTCGCGGGTGCCCATGATGCCCTTGCGGAAGAACAGCACCACGATCATGATCAGCACGGAGAACACCACCATGCGGAAGCCGTAGCCCAGCAGGGGGACCCGTGCGCCCGATGCGGTGTACGTCTCCAGATCCAGGAATCGCAGCCACCACTCGCTGCTGGCGTAGTAGATGAACGCCGCAATGACGGAGCCGGACACGGAGCCGATGCCGCCCACCACCACCACCAGCAGGATCTGATATGTCATGCTGGTGGTAAAGGACACGGAGGACACCGATGTGTTGCACATGGCCAGCATGGCGCCGGCCACGCCGCAGAAGAAGGAGCTGACCACGAAGGAGATCATCTTGTGCCGCGCCAGATTGATGCCCATGGCCTCGGCGGCGATCTCGTCGTCGCGGATGGCCTTGAACGCCCGCCCGTAGGTGGAGTTGATGAGCAGCACGATCAGCAGGATGCACACGCCGGCAATGGCGGCGTAGGGCATCACGCTTTTCGGCGCGGTAAAGTTATTCAGCGGGTCGGGGCCGTTGGTCAGCGGGCCGAACTGGCTGAGCTGCACCAGACCGCGGACGATCTCCGCGAATCCCAGCGTGGCGATGGCCAGATAGTCGCTCTTCAGCCGCAGCACAGGCAGGCCGATGAGGAATGCGAAGAACGCGGCCACCACACCTGCTGCCAGCAGCGCCAGCACCAGCGGCATCTGAAACTGCACCAGACTGTCGCCGTAGTTGCGGAACACGGTGCTCCGCAGCTCCACAGGGATGGTCAGAATGGCATAGGCATACGCGCCCAGCAGCATGAAGCCCGCCTGACCCAGCGAGAACAGACCGGTAAAGCCGTTGAGCAGGTTCATGGCCACCGCCGCCAGTGCGAAGGTACATACCTTCCGCAGCACGGGGAACCACATGGAGCTGGACGGCGCGAAGGCGTCCACGCATCCCACCAGCGCCACCAGCACCGCCACCAAAATGAGGTTGCAGATGGTGCGCTTGTTTTTCTCCCAAAATGTCGTTTTCATCCTCTCACACCTTCTCCGTCGTTTTCTCTCCGAAGAGGCCCGTGGGTTTGATGACCAGAATGATAATCAGCAGTGCAAACGAGATAACATCGCTGAAATCTGCCAGTCCGAAGGCTTTTGCCAGACTCTCCACCACGCCGATGAGCAGTGCGCCCACCACAGCGCCGGGCACGGAGCCGATGCCGCCCACCACAGCGGCGATAAACGCCTTGATGCCCGGGGTGGAGCCTGCCATGTGGTTGATGCCGGTGTTCTTGGCGAAGTACAGCAGCGCGCCCACCGCCGCCAGGAACGAGCCGATGATGAACGTCATGGAGATGACGCGGTTGATCTTCACGCCCATGAGCTGCGCCGTCTCAAAATCCTTGGACACGGCCCGCATGGACATACCGAACTTGGTGTGGTTGATAATAAGCACCAGAATGACCATCAGCACCACCGCTACCAGTGGGGAGATGAACACCGCCAGCTTGTCCTTCACGCCGAACACGCGGATGCTCTGGCTGATAAGGGGGATATCGGGGAATTGCTTGGCCAGGCCGCCGGTGACGTAGCACACCAGATTCTGCAGCAGATAGCTGACGCCGATGGCGGAGATCATCACGGACATCCGCGGCGCGGTGCGCAGCGGGGAATAGGCGCATTTTTCGATGGCAAAGCCCACGAACACCGTCAGGGCAATCATGATGAGGATGGTCACCCACATAGGCATAGTGGGGAAGGAGGCCGCCAGATAGATCATCATGATGCCCGACAGCATGAACAGGTCGCCGTGGGCGAAGTTGATGAGCTTCAGGATGCCGTACACCATGGTGTAGCCGATGGCCACCAGCGCGAACTGTCCGCCTGTGGCAAGCCCTCGGATCAGATAAGGAGTCAGATTCATGTATGTCACCTCTCAAACCGAAAGAAGTACGGTGGCGCGGACCACCGTACTTCTGTGGGTCAAATCAGAATGGTCACGCAGCCGCCACCATGTCCCAGGCGAACTGAGCCATGACGGAGCCCTGGAACGGATCCAGGAAGCAGATGCGGAAGTACCAGTCGTGACCGTCGGTGACGGACGCGTTGGTGCAGGACACGCCGATGGCAGGGATCTGGGCCTCAGCGAAGGTATCTGCCGCAGCGATGGACACGCCGGAGCCGTAGGAGCCCAGGGAGATCATAGCGCCTGCGGAGACGATGGAGGAAGCGGCGGACACCGCGTTCTCCTCCAGAGAGCCGTTGTCGGAGACGTACAGCTCCACGGTGTACTCCTCACCGGCAATGTCGATCTTATTGTCCAGGGAGTTGGCATACTTGATGCCCAGCACTTCCTGCTTGCCGCCGCCGCCGTTGTTGCCGGTCAGAGGCTCATACACGCCGATGACGATCTTGTGGTTGACGGTATCCAGCTTCACGCCGGCGGCATCGCCGTAGTCAAAGCCGGTGGCCTGCGTGTCATCGTTCTGGACCTCCTGGGTCTTGACGAACTCGAACTTGGAGCCGTCGGCTGCGGCCTTCTTGATGTAGGCGCAGTTCTTGATGGCATCGCCGGTGTAGTTGAACTGGATCTTGCCGGTAACGGCGTCGTCATAGGTCAGGGTCCACAGCGCTCTGGCCACGTCCACGGAGGTCAGGTCAGCGCCCTTGGTCTCGGCCGCAGCGCGGATGGCCGCCATGGCCACGTTGTAGGCGTCGAAGCCCAGCGCGGAGACAGCCGCCACAATGTCGTTGCCGCCATTGTCGTTGTAGGCGTCGGAGTTGGCGTTCAGCCATGCCTTGAAGCCGTCAACGAACTCGGACGCGGCGCTGGAAGCGGAGTCGTTCTCATCAAAGAAAGTAGAGCAGTACACGTTCAGCCCGGTGTTGGCCATGCCGTCCAGAATGACGGAGGACTCCCAGGTGTCACCGGCCATGATGGGGCACTCCACGCCCAAGTCGTTGGCCTGGGGCAGCAGGCTGGATGCCACGGTGATGGAGTTGGGGGCAAAGATCACATCGGCGTCCTTATCAATGGCCTTCTGCAGATAGTCGGAGAAGTTGGTGGTGTTGGTGGGGAAGGTCTCCATCACAACGGTGCCGCCCAGCTTCTCAAAGGCGGTCTGGAAGCTGCTGGCCAGACCCAGAGAATAGGTGTCGCCTTTCTCGGCCAGCACGTAGGCCACGGGGGCGCTGCCGTCGGAGCCCTTGTTGTCGTCATCGGAGCCCTGGCTGTCGCCGCCCTGCTGGCCGCAGGCCACCAGGCTCAGCGCCATGACCAGCGCCAGAAGCATCGCAAAAAACTTCTTCATTTCATTTTCCTCCTATGCTTTCTCCGGAGGACCCTCCCAAATGGGTCCTCCATAGAATGCCCCCATTTTATCGGAACTCCCCTGTGATTACAACTGTGAGTTGCTCCGAAAAATCGTGCTGCTTTTCCCCGGAAGGCCTTGATTTCTCCGGCTTTTCCGCCGCTTTTGTCTCCCCGCCGCGTACATTTGCCGTTATTTTCCGGCATACTTCCCCGACATTTGTCCGCCACTCGCAGACACACTTTTCGTCATTTTGCCCAAAGCTCTATTATTTTTCCCTATAATCAGCCCTTCCGCCCGCGCTATTTGCACAAAAGAGGCCCTGCGGCGCTGCCGCAGGGCCTCTTTTTCTCATTTTTGCGCGGACCTTTACCGTTCCTCCGATGCCTGCTCGCCGGTGAAATAGCTCTCGAAGGTCTCGGCGTCCATGGTCTCGTGGACCAGCAGATACTCCGCCACGGCCACCAGCTGCTCGCGGTTGGCCGTCAAAATCCGGCGGCACTGGTCGTAAGCGCTGTCGATGATGGCGCGGATCTCCTCGTCCATCTCCGCCGCCGTTTTCTCCGAGTAGGGACGGGTGTGTCCCATGGACTTGCCGATAAACACCTCATCGGTGCCTGCGTCGAAGGCCACGTTGCCCAGCTTTTCCGACATGCCGTAGGTGCCCACCATCTTTCTGGCAATGGCCGTGGCCCGCTGGATGTCACTGGACGCGCCGGTGGAGATATCACCCAAAATCAGTTCCTCCGCGGCGCGGCCGCCCAGCAGGGATACGATCTGCTGGGTCATATACGCCTTGGAGCGGTAGGACCGGTCCTCCTCCGGCAGGAAGATGGTCATGCCGCCCGCCTGTCCCCGGGGCACGATGGTGATCTGGTGTACCGGATCGTGATCGGGCAGGGCGTGGATGACCACGGCGTGGCCCGCCTCGTGGTAGGCGGTGAGCTTCCGCTCTATCTCGGGGATCACGCGGCTGCGCTTTTCCGGACCGGCGATGACCTTGATGACCGCCTCATGGATGACATCCTCGGTGATGAACTTCTGGTCCCGCCGGCCGGCCAGCAGCGCCGCCTCGTTCAGCAGATTCTCCAGATCCGCGCCGGTGAAGCCCGCGGTGCTGCGGGCCACGCGGCCCAGGTCCACATCCTCCGCCAGCGGCTTGCCGCGGGCGTGGATCTTCAGAATGTCCTCCCGCCCCTTAATGTCGGGCAGCCCCACATATACCTGCCGGTCAAAGCGCCCGGGCCGCAGCAGCGCGGGGTCCAAGATGTCCACGCGGTTGGTGGCGGCCAGCACCACCACGCCCTCATTGACGGCGAAGCCGTCCATCTCCACCAGCAGCTGGTTCAGCGTCTGCTCGCGCTCATCGTGTCCGCCGCCCAGACCGCTGCCGCGCTGACGGCCCACCGCGTCGATCTCGTCAATAAACACGATGGCCGGCGCCTGCTTCTTGGCCTGCTCAAACAGGTCGCGGACGCGGCTGGCGCCCACGCCCACATACATCTCCACAAAGTCGGAGCCGGAGATGGACAGATATGCCACGTCCGCCTCCCCCGCCACGGCCTTGGCCAGCAGGGTCTTGCCGGTGCCCGGAGGGCCCACCAGCAGCACGCCCTTGGGGATGTGTGCCCCCAGTGCCGTATACTTCTCGGGGTCCCGCAGGAACTGGACGATCTCCTCCAGCTCCTCCTTCTCCTCATCGGCGCCGGCCACGTCCTGAAATGTCACCTTCTTGCTGCCCGTGGGTAAGCTCTGGGTGCGGGCCTCGCCGAAGCGGGCCATCTTGTCGTTGGCCGCCGCACCGCCGCCGTTCATCCGGTTCATCAGGTTCAGCAGCAGGATGAATCCCATGATCGCCAGTACATAGGGCAGCAGCACCTCTACCCAGTTGGTGGAGTGGTCGGCGTGGTAGTCGTAGGCCTCGATGATGCCCGCCTTGTTCTGCTCCACCACCAGATCGTTGAGATCCTCGTAAAACGTCTCAAAGCTGTACAGCTCGCAGGTGGCGGTGGTGCCGTCCCGCAGGCTGGCGGTGAGCCGCTCATTCTCAATGGCGAAGGACTGCACCTTCTCCTCCGTGAACAGCGAGCGCAGCTGGCTGTACGAAATGTCTCCGGCGCGGCGCATATTGCCCGCCAGATACCCCACGAATACTACCACAAGGACTACCAGCAGCAGGCCGGTCGCCCCGAATCGTCTTCTTTCCAAAACCTTACGCCCCCTTTATCCGATCCACCGCACGCCCTGCCAGCTCTGGCCGGAGCCGATGGAGATGGCCAGCAGCATCCGGCCCTGCACCTGTGATACCGGAATGTACGGCTCCCGCAGATACCGGCTGTCATGAGAGCCTGTGCGGTTGTCGCCCATCACGAAAATGCAGTCCTCCGGCACCTGAAACGTGTCCTTTTCGCTCTGTGTGATACCGCTGACCGGCAGATAGTCCTCGTCCAGCTTCTCTCCGTTGATATAGACGAAGCCGCCCTCAAAGGACACCGTCTCTCCGGGCAGTCCCACCACCCGCTTCACCAGCACGTGGCCCATCTCCTCGTCCCAGAACGTGACGATGCTGCCCCGCTGCGGCGCCGGATCGCTGACCAGATAGGGCAGCCGCCAGCCTACCAACAGCGATTTGGTGGGAATGGTGGTCTCCATGGAGCCGCTGGGCACGTAGGCCAGCTGCAGCAGCACGCGGAAAATGAGCACTACCACCGCCAGCGTCACCAGCAGATAGCCGTAGTCGCTCCACAGCCGCTTCCACCGGCTCTGCTGCACCGGTGCCGCGCCGCTCTCCGGCACGTCCGCCGCAGGCATCTTCCCCTGCGCCGTATCGTTCCGCGCCGCGTCCGCCCTGTTCCGGGCCAGACGCTTGCCGCCTTTGTCTTCCATATGGTCTCCTTTCGCCGCCGGATGGCTATACGAATTGTATAGCCATCCGTGGAAAATTACGTTTTGCTATGCTATCCGATCCAGCGGACACCCTGCCAGCTCTGGCCGGAGCCGATGGAGAACGCCAGCAGCATCCGCCCCTGGATGGATGCCGCCGGTATATACGGCTCCTGCAGCAGACGGCTGTCCTTGGACCACTCGCGGTTGTCGCCCATCACGAACACGCAGCCCTCCGGCACCTGGAACGTCTTGTCGCACAGGGTCTCCACGCCCTCCGGCAGATAGTCCTCGCCCAGCTGCGCCCCGTCGATATACACATCGCCGCCCTCGAAGGACACCGTCTCCCCGGGCAGTCCCACCACCCGCTTCACCAGCACCTCACCCTCCTCGTCGTTCCAGAACGTAACGATAGCGCCCCGCTGGGGCACGGGGTCGGCCACTGCATAGGGCAGCCGCCACCCCACCACCAGTGATCGGGTGGGGATGGTGGTCTCCATGGACGCGGTGGGCACGTAGATGAGCTGCAGCAGCACCCGCAGCAGGAACAGCATCACCGCCGCCGTGACGACCAGATAGCCCCAGTCGTCCCACAGCCGCCGCCACCGGCTCTTTCCCGCCGGTGCGCCGCCTGCCGCAGCCTGCTCCGCTATCGCCGCACCATCCGGTGCGCCGCCTGCCAGCCGTTTGCCGCCCTTGTCCCTCATCTGTCTGCGTCCCCCGTTCTCTATACGATGCGTATATAAAATACGCCGTTTTACTTGCTGTATACCTCCGGCTTCAGCACGCCGATGTAGGGCATGTTGCGGTACTGCTGGGCGTAGTCCAGCCCGTAGCCCACTACGAACTCGTCGGGCACCTCGAAGCCCACATAATCGGCCTTGATGGGCTTTTCCCGCCGCGCCGGCTTATCCAGCAGGGTAGCGATGGTAACGGACGCCGCGCCCTTGGTCCTGAGATAGTCCGTCAGGAACGCCAGCGTGTTGCCGGAGTCCAGAATGTCCTCCACCACGATGATGTCGCGGCCGCTGATGTCCCGCTGCAGATCGCGGGTGATCTGCACCACGCCGGAGGACTTGGTCCCGTTGTTGTAGGAGGACACGCCGATAAACTCCAGCTCGCTCTTGAGCTGGGCCGCCCGCACCAGGTCCGCCATAAAGATGAAGCAGCCGTTCAGCACGCCCACGAACATGGGGTTTTTATCGCGGAACGCATCATAGATCTCCTCGCCCAGTTTCGCCACGCGGGTCTTGATCTCTTCCTCAGACAGCAGGACCTTCAGAATATCCTGATCCATATTGCTCTTCGCCATACCGTTTTGTCCTCCGTTAGCTTTCTCTCATTATAATATAATATATGCCCTCACCGGATGGCTCCGGCAGGAAGCTCCTGTCCACGCCGATGCCCCACGCGGCGGCGGCCACGCCGTCCACACACAGCACCGGTATTTTCCGGCGGTTCTCGGGTCTCACGCCCCGCTCCGCCATGAGCCGCTTCAGACTCCGCGCCCCGCGGCCGTCCGGCAGTGTCAGCCGGTCCTCCCGCCGCCAGCAGCGGGCCGTCAGGCGCTGCTCCGCGCCGCACCGCAGTGCCAGCGCTCCCTCCATGGGTCTTCTGCTCACCACGAGGCATCCCGCGCCGTAGGGGTTCTCTCCCCGGCGCAGTACCGTCTCCTCCGGCACCGTCTCCGCCATGCGCAGGGTCAGCACGCCGCCGCGGCACACCGCCTCCACGCCCTCCGGCAGCGACAGCGCGCCCTCGCCGGCGGCCAGCTGCTCCAGCGCCGCCAGATGCACTGCACCCAGATCCTTCCGTCCCGTGGGCAGCCGATCCAGCAGCAGCCGCAGCATTCTGGGCCGCAGGGCTTCTGGCGCTGCCAGCAGTGCTTCGCAGTCCACTCCGGTCCCCGTTGACCGCAGCCGCTCCGCCGCCAGCGAATCCAGATAGGCGTTCTCCCGCCGCAGGATGTCCGCCGTGCAGGCGATGTGTTCCGCCGCTCGGGGGTTGATTCCCTCCAGCTCCGGCCAGATCTCCAGCCGCAGCCGGTTACGGGCGTAGGCCGTGTCCCCGTTGGTCTCATCGGTGACATACGCCAGATCGTGCTCGGCAATATATCGCTCAATGTCCCGCCGCGGCGTGTCCAGCAGCGGCCGGACGATGTTGCCCCGCACCGGCGGGATACCCGTCAGACCCTGGGGTCCCGTGCCCCGCAGCAGCTGCAGCAGCACCGTCTCCGCCAGATCGTTCTGGTGGTGGGCCGTGGCGATCTTCTCTGCGCCGATGGTCTCCGCCGTCCGCTGCAAAAACTCATACCGCGCGCGGCGCCCCGTCTCCTCCACCGTCAGGCCCCACGTGCCGCATAGGGCGTACACGTCGGCCCGTTCCGTGTAGAACGGGATGCCCCGCCGGGCGCAGAAACTGCGGACGAAGTCCTCGTCCCGCTGGGCGGTAGGGCGCATCAGATGGTTCAGATGTCCCGCCGCGGCGGTAAAGCCCCGCTCCTGCCCCAGCGTGTGCAGATAGTCCAGCAGGCAGATGGAATCCCGCCCGCCGGACACGGCGCACAGGATCACGCTGCCCTTTTCCGGCAGCATGTGCCACCGCGCCATCCACGGCGTCAGGTCCATGGCTCACTCCTCATCGTCATAGCGGTTCTCCAGCGTGCCGAAGGCGGTGTACTCCGGCATCCACCGCAACTCCACCTTACCGGTCTCGCCGTGGCGGTTCTTGGCCACGATGCACTCCGCCACGTTGCGCTTTTCCGAATCGCTGTTGTAGTAATCGTCCCGATACAGGAACAGCACGATGTCCGCGTCCTGCTCGATGGCGCCGGATTCGCGGAGGTCCGACAGCATGGGCCGCTTGTCGTCGCGCTTTTCGTTGGCACGGCTCAGCTGGCTCAGGCACAGCACCGGCACCTGCAGCTCCTTGGCCATGATCTTCAGCATACGGCTGATGTCCGACACCGCCTGCTGGCGGTTCTCGCCGGAGTAGCCCTTTCCGCCGGCGGAGGTCATCAATTGCAGGTAGTCGATGACCACCAGCCCCAGATTCTCCAGCCTGCGGCATTTTGCGTTCATATCCGCCACCGTCAGCAGCGGATTGTCGTCTATGCGGATATCCATCCGGCTCAGGGAGGACGCGGCCTCGGCGATGCGCTGCCAGTCGCTCTCCCGCAGGTTGCCCGTCACCAGACGGGTATTCTCCACCAGTCCCTCGCTGGCGATGAGCCGCGTCACCAGCTGCTCCCGCGACATTTCCAGGGAGAAGATGGCCACGGTCTTGCCGGATTCCTTGGCGGCGGACAGCGCCACGTTCAGGGCCATACTGGTCTTTCCCATGCCCGGGCGTGCGGCCAGCAGCAGCAGGTCGGACTTGTTCAGTCCGTTGATCTTGGCGTCCACGGCGGACAGGCCGGTGGACAGGCCCGGCAGCGTCTTGCCGCCGCTGGCAGTGAGCTCCGCCAGATGGTTCATCACGTCCTGCAGCACCATGCTCACCGTCACCATGTTCTGGGCGCTGCGGCCCCGCCGGATGGCGTAGACCTTCTGCTCCGCTGACTCCAGCATGTCGCCTGCGTCGCCGTTGCCCTCCTGCACCATGGCGGTGATGCTGCCGGCGGCTGCCGCCACCTGCCGCATCAGCGATTTGTCCAGCACGATCTTCACATATTCCATGACGTTGGCGCTGGTGGGCGTCACGTCCATCAGCTGCACCAGATAGTCCCGGGTGTTGTCGTTATAGACGCCGTTTCGCTCCATCTCCCCCGCCACAGTGACGCCGTCAATGGGCCTGGAATAGATGAACATATGGTAGATGGTCTCAAAGATATCGCGGTTGGCCCGCAGATAAAAGTCCTCCGGCTGCAGCTTGTCCATGACGTCCTTGATGCAGTCGGGGTCGATGAGCATGGAGCCCAGCACCGCCTGCTCCGCCTGGGGCGAATGAGGCGCCTGCCGCAGCAGCAGATCGTCCGCAGCCATATGAGACCCTCCTCTCCGTGGTAAAAGTTACTTCTCCTCGATGACCAGCACGTACACAGTGCCGCTGACCTCAAAGCCCAGCTTGGCCTTGACCTCGTAGCTGCCGAAGCTCTTGATAGGCTGATCCAGCACCAGTTTCTTGCCGTCGATCTCCATGCCGAACTGCTCCTTCAGCGCACCGGCGATCTCCTTGCCGGTGACGGCGCCGAACAGCTTGCCGCCTTCGCCGCCCTTGGCCGCGATCTTCACCTGGCAGCTCTTCAGCTTCTCGGCAATGGCCAGCGCCTCCGCCTTGGCCTCCGCGTCCGCCTTGGCCTTGGCCTTGGCCTGCAGCTTCATGGTGTTCACCGCGTCGGCAGTGGCCTCCACGGCCAGTCCCTTGGGCAGCAGGAAATTGCGGGCATAGCCCTCCGCCGCCTCGATGAGCTGTCCCTTCTTTCCCTTGCCCTTCACGTCCTGCTTCAAAATCACTTTCATCGCTCTGTATCTCCTTTTCGTCAGTTTTCAAAGTAACGGTCGATGGCCTCCAGCAGTCTGGCCTTGGCCTCCTCCACCGAGATGTTGTCCGCCTGACCGCCGGCGGTGGTGGAATTGCCGCCGCCGCCCAGCGCCTCCAGAATGACCTGCACGTTCACCTCGCCCAGCGAACGGGCCGACATGTACACGCCCTCTCCCTTCCGGTACAGGACAAAGGACGCCTTGATGCCGCGGATGGTCAGCAGTTCATCCGCCGCCTTGGCCGCCGTCACGCGGTCGCACTCGTCCTCCAGCGCCACCACGGCAATGTCGTCGTGGTACAGCTCCGCCTGCCGGATGATGGCATACCGGTCTACCATGGACTGCAGGTCGCCCTGGAACAAGCGCTGCACATCCTGGGTGTCGGCGCCGGTGCGCCGCAGGTAGGCCGCCGCCTCGAAGGTGCGGCCGCCGGTACGGTTGGTAAAGTTCTTGGTATCCAGCACAATGCCCGCCAGCAGTGCCTCCGCTTCGCATTTCAGCACATCGGAGGGCTCCACCAGATACTGCATCAGCTCTGTCACCAGCTCGCTGGCGGAGGAGGCGTAGGGCTCGTGGTAGTTCAGGGCCATCTTCTCAATGTAGCTGCTGCCCCGCCGGTGGTGGTCGATGACCGCCACGCGGTTGCAGGTCTCCAGCATCTCCTCGGACTCCACGCTCTCCGGCCGGTTGGTGTCCACCACCACCAGCAGCGCCCCGGGTTGGCACTTCAGAAACGCCTCGCCGCCGGAGATCATCACACCGGCGTATTCCGGCTGCTCCGCCATCTTACGGATCAGGGGATGGGCGGCGTTGTTCTCGGTGTCGATGACGATCTGGCACTTCTTGCCCCGTTTGCGGGCGATGCAGCACACGCCCATGGCCGCGCCGACGGAGTCCATGTCCGCGTACTTGTGGCCCATGACATATACCTGCTTGGCGTCGTCGATCAGCTCGCCCAGCGCGTTGGCCATGACGCGGGACTTCACCTTTGTCCGCTTCTCCGTGGACTTGCTGCGCCCGCCGTAGAACTCGAAGTTTACCCGGTCCTTCACCACGGCCTGATCGCCGCCGCGGCTCAGCGCCATCTCCAGCGCCAGCGAGGCGTTCTTGAACAGCTGGTCGAAGCTGTCCTCATCCCGTCCCACGCCGATGGACAGCGCGGCGGACACGCCCTCTCCGGCCTGCACCTGCCGCACCTTCTCCAGCACGTCGAACTTGCTTTCGGTGTAGCCGCCGTAGTCCTTCTCCTCAAACACAAACAGATACCGGTCGCGGTCGTAGCTCAGCAGCAGTCCGCCGGAGCCTGCGGCCCAGTCGTTCAGCTTCTCCTCCAGCGCCGCCAGCACCGCCGAGCGCTTGCTCTCGGGGCAGGCCTTCATCAGCTCCTCGTAGTTGTCCACCATCAGGATGGCCACCAGCGGGCGGGTCAGCTCCAGCGTCTGGCGCATCTCCTCACTGTCCGTAACGTCCATCCAGTACGTGGTGGCCAGAGGGGTCTGGTCCCGCTCCATCTCCTCCGGATGGCTCAGAGAGCCGAACACCCGATAGATCCGGCCGTTCCAGGGGAACAGCTCCGGATACTCCCGCTTGCCCTCCAGCAGCCAGCGATAGCTGAAATCCGGCACCACAGTGTCCACCAGCATCTCGAAGATCTTCTCCTTCTGGCTGGTGAGCTGCATGAACATATCGTTGCTCCACAGCACCTCGCCGGTGTTCACATCGAACACCAGCATGGGCAGCGGGGCGTACAGCATGTTGCTGGAACGGGCGGAATCCATGCCGCCAGATACGCGGTCCATGTACTGCCGTACCGAGGCCTGGGCCATCTTGTTGCGCCGGTTTCCCAGCAGCAGCACCACCACGGCCGCCAGGGCCTCCCCCGCCGCCAGCAGCGGCTCGACCGGAATGGTCACGATAACGAAGGCCAGCAGGCACAGGCTGTATAGTGCCATATTCGTGCGGAACCCGCGAATGATCTTTTTACTCAAAGGGCGTCCTCCTCCCTTTTGATGGGAATACGTCTCCAATTTAATATAGGAATTGATTATAGCACACAATTCCCGTTGGGACAATAGGTGCTTTTGGAAAATCCCGTCAGTTTCCGTCTCCGCCGCGCCTGCTGCGCGCCCTGTCGGAACCTGTCGGCAAGTTGGGGGTGTACAAACAGGAAAATGTGTGGTATACTTTGTAAAAAGCACAGAAAATTGTGCGTATTTTTTGGTCGTTTCGCAGAGCGCGCGCCTGCGATCATATAGACAAAACAAGGGGACTTTTCCCCGTGACCATCCACACAGCGGCTGGGCGATACTCCGCTCCCCCTCCGGCGATGCAGGGCCGGCGGCGCGGCGGACCGCCTTTGTTTTGCTGCGGCCATTTTTCCATGTCCGGCGGCTGTGCGGTATCTGTGAAAAAGCAAAGGAGTAATCGACATTTATGGCAGAAAAACTGAAAATCATTCCTCTGGGCGGTCTCAATGAGATCGGCAAGAACATGACCGCCTATGAGTACGGCGGCGAGATCATCGTCGTGGACTGCGGCATGGCCTTCCCCGGGGACGATATGTACGGCATCGACTGCGTCATCCCCGACGTCAGCTATCTGGTGAAGAACCACAGCCGCCTGCGGGGCATGTTCATCACCCACGGGCACGAGGACCACATCGGTGCCATTCCCTACGTCCTCAAGCAGATCAACACCCCCATCTACTGCACCCGCTTTACCGCCGGGCTCATCAAGCTGAAGCTGCAGGAGCATGGACTGCTGAACTCCACCAAGCTCATCACCGTGGAGGCGGGCCAGACTGTGAAGGCCGGCAAGTTCCAGGTGGAGTTCCTCCATGTGAACCACTCCATCGCCGACTCGGCGGCCTTCGCCATCCATACGCGGATGGGCACCATCGTTCACACCGGCGACTTCAAGATCGACTCCACGCCCATCGACGGCGAGGTCATCGATCTGGCCCGCTTCGGCGAGCTGGGTAAGCAGGGCGTTCTGGCGCTGCTTGCCGACTCCACCAATGTGGAGCGTCCCGGCTACACCCTGAGTGAAAAGGCCGTGGGTGCCACGTTCATACGGCAGTTCACCGGCTGCACCAAGCGCATCATCGTCACCACCTTCGCCAGCAACGTCCACCGCATCCAGCAGGTGCTGGACGCCGCGGCGGCCTGCGGCCGCAAGGTAGCCGTCACCGGCCGCAGCATGGAGAACATTATGAAGGTCTCCACGGAGCTCGGCTATATGAAGGTGCCCAAGAACACCCTGATGGACATCAACCGCATCAAGGGCCTGCCCCTGAATCAGCAGGTCATCGTCACCACCGGCTCTCAGGGCGAGGAGATGAGCGCCCTGTACCGCATGGCCTTCTCCACCCACAAGCAGGTGGATGTGGGCCCCGGCGACAAGGTCATCATCTCCGCCAGCGCCATCCCCGGCAACGAGGTGACGGTGGGCCGCGTCATCAATGAGCTGTTCCGCAAGGGCGCCGACGTGGTCTACGACAAGGCCGACATGCTCCACGTCTCCGGCCACGCCTGTCAGGAGGAGCTGAAGATCATCCACGCCCTGACACGGCCCAAATTCTTCATCCCCCTCCACGGCGAGCAGCGCATGCTCCAGATCCACAAGCGCGTGGCAGAGAGCATGGGCATGCACCCCAACAACATCGTGGTGGCCGAGAACGGCTCCGTCATTGAGCTGACCACCAAGCACATCAAGTGCGAGACCAGCGTTCCCTCCGGCGAGGTCTTTGTGGACGGCAGCGGCGTAGGTGAGGTGGGAGCTGTGGTCCTCAACGACCGCAAGCTGCTGGCTGAGGACGGTATGGTGGTCATCGTGCTGCCCATGTCCAGCCACGACCACCAGCTGCTGTGCCCGCCGGAGATCGTGACCCGCGGCTTTGTGTACGTCAAGGAGTCCGAGGAGCTGTTGGACACTCTGAGCCGCATTGCCACCGACACCGTGGACGGCATGTCCGCCAAGAAGCGCCGGGACGACGGCGACGTGTGCCGCGCTGTCCGCTCCGCCGTGTCCAGCTATCTCTACAAGACCACCAAGCGCAGTCCCATGATCATCCCCATGGTGACGAAGCTGTAAATATCTGGAATTTTCCTGCATCCGTGGATTCCCGATATTTTGTATAAGCGTGAAAAACAGGTCTCTGTGCCGCATCGGCACAGAGACCTGTTTCTCATGTTTTGGGAGGGAACTTTTGGTCATGGCGGCGAACTGCCGCTTCAGGGATAGAACTGGAAATTTCCTCCAATTTTTGTGCAGCAACAACCGTATTTATTTCCGATTTACTTCCGGTTAATTCCCGTTTATTTCCGGTTTTGCTCTTCATGATGAAGAAATTTCCGGCTCAGAACCACTTCTTCCGTTTGAAATACCAGATCAGAAGCGCCACCACCAGCGCCGACACCGCCGCCACCGTGATGTAACCATAGCGCCAGCCCAGCAGGGGCATGTTGGGGAAGTTCATGCCGTACCACCCCGCGATGAGGGACAGAGGCAGGAAGATGGCGGTGACGATGGTCAGCACCTTCATCACCCGGTTCTGGTCGATGTCTACCTGCGCCTGATACTCGCTGCTGATCTGGGTGGCGTATTCGTGGAGCATCCGCGTCTCGCCCCGCAGGTTCTCCACCTTCCGCAGAAAGTGATTCAGCCGCTTCTTGCTGTGACCGGAGAGCTGCTCCTCCGCGTCCTCCAGCAGGCTGGAGGCGAAGTCGCACAGCTGCGCATAGTAGCGGTTGGTACGGTTCAGTTCCTTGCGGATCACGCTCATCCGGTGGAGAAACCGTCCCGTGTCGTTGTCCAGCACCGCTTGCTCCAGATCGGTCAGCCGCGTCTCCAGCTGCTGGATGTAGCGCAGGTCGTCCCGGATCAGGTACAGCAGCAGCGCCACCAGAAAGCTGTCCGGGCTGTCCGGCAGCGGCGCGCCCTGCTCCGTCAGGCGGGCGGCGCAGTCCGCTGCCGCCTTGTCGTGGTCCACCACCGCCAGACCTCCGCCCGCCCACGTGAAGCCCAGACGGCGGGCAGGCTGATTGGAACGCGGCGGCGTGCGCAGGTGGCCGGTGACGCCGGTGCGGTCGATGTGCAGCCAGCAAAACTGAGACTCATGCGGGTCGGCAGGCGCAGTTGGCACGGACAGCCCGGCGGGCAGCGCCGCGGTGTGGGTCTCCTGCGGCGTAAGGATGGCCAGCACGCCCCGTCCGTCCGCCGGTGGGGCGGATTGGGGCTGCAAGCCGCCGGCAAAGAGATAGTACATGGGATATCTCAGCTCCTTTTCAGGTTCAGGCTTGCAGGACAGCAGGGCAGTGCGCCCTCGCGTCCCGCAGGGCAGCGCCGCGACGATTTTGCGGCGCATACGTCTCCTCCGGATAGCTTTGACGGTTACTTTTTGTGTTCTATTCCCCATACCGTCGGCGGTACAGCAGCTGCTTGGCCGCCTTCTTCGCCTCCGGCACGTATCCCCTTCCGTCGATGACCTGCTGCAGCTTCTCGTCGGAATACTCCCGGAAGTTATATATGAACCTCTCCACCGGGTCGGTGATGGCCTGCTCCTCCGCCTGCCGCTTTTCAAATTCCTCCAGCGGCGACGGCGGCGCAAACATGGCCACATACCGGCACGTCTCGCAGGTGTAGATCAGCACCTTCATGTGCCGCTCCATGATGGGCAGGCCGGGGTCATCCACCGTGGTCAGATAGCTGGCGCAGCGCGGCGGCATCATCTTCCCGCCGCACAGGGGACACTCCTTCGCAAGAATGGCCATTTCCCGCTCCTTTCTCCGTCAGAACTCAGGGGCGTCGGGGGACTTGCGGTACAGGAGGGGCTTGCCCTCGCTGTCCACCAGGACGGTCAGGCCGCCGGAATTGCCGCTGGCGTGATAGAGATACTGCACACCCGTTTGGGTGTCGGCCCAAATTTCGTTGCAGGTGATGATCCCGCTCTCGTCCAGCACCTTCACGAAGCGGTCGGTTTCTTTCTTGGCCATAGCGCCTTACGCCTCCGGCTTATCATCGGACAGGATGGTCTTGGCGCTGGCGGCCAGGCCCGCCAGGCCCTGGATCTCGCTGGGGATGATGAGCTTCGTGGCCTTGCCGTCGGCCACCTTCTCCAGCGCCTCCAGCGCCTTGAGCTTGATGACCTGATCGTTGGGGGCGTTCTCGTTCAGCAGCCGCATGGAGTCGGCCATGGCCTGCTGCACCTTCAGGATGGACTGGGCCTCGGCCTCGGCGGCCATGATCTTGGCCTGCTTGGCGGCGTCAGCCTGCAGCAGGACGGACTGCTTCTCGCCCTCGGCGATCAGCACCTTGCTGGCCTTCTCGCCCTCGGCCTGCAGAATGGACTCGCGGCGCTCGCGCTCGGCCTTCATCTGCTTTTCCATGGCGTTCTGGATCTCGCGGGGCGGCAGGATGTTCTTCAGCTCCACGCGGTTGACCTTGATGCCCCATGGGTCGGTGGCCTCGTCCAGAATGGAGCGCATCTTGGCGTTGATGGTATCGCGGCTGGTGAGGCTCTGGTCCAGCTCCAGCTCGCCGATGATATTGCGCAGGGTGGTGGCCGTCAGGTTCTCGATGGCGCTCATGGGGTACTCCACGCCATAGGTGTAGAGCTTGGGGTCGGTGATCTGGAAGTAGATGACGGTATCGATCTGCATGGTGACATTATCCTTGGTGATGACGGGCTGGGGATCGAAGTCGGCCACCTGCTCCTTCAGGCTGATCTTCTTCACCACGCGCTCGATGAACGGCAGCTTGAAGTGCAGACCCACGCCCCAAACGCTGTGGAAGGCGCCGAGGCGCTCCACCACGTAGGCCTTGGACTGCTGGACCACGTTGATGCAGCTGACGATGACCACCAGAATGATGATCACCAGAACGATGATGGCGATGGTGCCAGGGATGTTGTACGGCATATGCGTTTCCTCCTTATTTCTTCTTCTCTTTTTTGGTGTGCTTTTCCTTCTTGTTCTTGCGGGTCAGGTGGATGATGCGGGTGACGACAAAGGCCAGGACCACTAAAAGGCCCCTTAGAAAATAGGGCATTTACGCCTCCTTTTCCACGTACAGCTTGACGCCCTCCATGCGGATCACGCGGACCATGGCGTCAGGCTCGATGATCTCCCCGGTGCTGCTGCGGGCAGACCAGGTCTTACCATCTATGTAGACGGCGCCGGTGGGCACATCGTTGTCGATGCGCTCCGTGACCCGGGCCGAGCCGCCCAGCACGCGGTCGGCATTGGTAGGCTTGATGTCCTTTTTCATCAGCTTCGTCACCAGCGGACGGGTGGCGGCCAGCGCCACGATGGACACCACAAAGAACAGCGTCACCTGGAGCCAGATGGGGCCGTTGCAGACGGCGGCGACGAGGCCCGCCATGCTGCCCAGCACAAACCAGATGGACGTCAGGCCCGCCGTGACCGCTTCCACCACGCCGAAGATGATGATGGCGGCGATCCAGATAGCAGTGGACATATCCGTGCTTCCTCCTTTCAGACAGAGGCCGATGAGACCACTGAGCGCTCCGATGCCCAGCAGGACCCCTGCGGCCAGCCACTTGTTTTTCGGGGACAGATTGGTGAGGAAGGCGGAGAAGGCATTGTGCAGCGTCTCCCGCGGCAGGGGCTGCTGCGGCGTCTCCGGCGGAGTGTCCGGTACGGCGGGCTGCGCCGGAGGCGGCGCCTCCTCGGCGAACATGTCGGCAATGGACACCTGATAGCGGTTGCAGATATACAATATCTTCTCCATCTCCGGATAACCCCTGCCAGACTCCCACTTGCTCACCGCCTGGCGGGACACCTGCAGCTGCTCGGCAAACTGCTCCTGGGTCAGGCCGCTGCGGCGGCGCACCGATGACAGCTGCTCTCCAAATGACATACGCTCGTTCCTCCGTTCCTCTTGCCGACAGTGTAGCACATGGGCGATTTTTGTCCAGCACCTTGAAGTTGCGCCGGCCATTTTTCATACCAGACCGCGCAACCTGAAGTTTACATTCCCTATTATAGCCGATTTGCGCCGGAAAAGCCATAGGGATTTTCCACGCAGTTCGGGTTGCGCCGCAGCGAAAAGTCGGGTATACTGTTGGATACGAATCTGAATGAACGAGGTACGCCGAACATGGTGACATATATGATACCCTGCCTGCTGGGGCTGGAGAAGCTGGTGGCCGATGAGGTGAAGCGTCTGGGCTTGCAGGACGTGCAGGCGGAGAACGGGCGCATCCTGTGCCGCGGCACGGCGGCGGACTGCGCGCGGCTGAACATCAACCTGCGCTGCGGCGCCCGGGTAATGATGGTGCTGGGGCAGTTTCCCGCCCGCAGCTTTGAGGAGCTGTTTCAGGGCGTGCGGGCCATCCCGTGGGAGGATTATCTGCCCCGTGACGCGGCGTTCCCCGTGAAGGGCTACGCCATCTCCTCCCAGCTCCACGCGGTATCCGCCTGCCAGAGCATCATCAAGAAGGCCATGGTGGAGCGGATGAAGGCGGCCTACGGGCTGGAGCAGTTTCCGGAGACGGGCGTGAAGTACCAGGTACGGTTCTCCATCTTCAAGGACGAGGCCGCCATCTGTCTGGACACCTCCGGCGAGGGGCTTTATAAGCGGGGCTACCGCGCCGTGGGCGTAGAGGCGCCGCTGCGGGAAACGCTGGCGGCGGCGCTGGTGACGCTCAGCCGCTATCGGGGGCGGGACCCGTTCTGCGACCCGTTCTGCGGCAGCGGCACCATCCCCATCGAGGCGGCGCTTATCGCCAAAAACCGCGCTCCCGGACTGGACCGGCGGTTCGATTCCCAGCGGTGGGCCTTCCTGCCGGCGGAGGCGTGGATGAACGCGGCGGACGAGGCCCAGGACAAGGAGTTCCACGGGCAGTACGACATCTGGGGCGGCGACATCGATCCCCGCGCCGTGGACATCGCCCGGGACAACGCCCGCAAAGCCGGAGTGGACGACTGCGTGCGGTTTGAGGTGGCGGACGCCGCCAAGTTCCGGCGGGACAGCCGGTACGGCCAGCTGGTGACCAACCCGCCCTACGGCGAGCGGCTGATGGAGCGGCAGGAGGCGGAAGAACTGTACCGCATGCTGGGCAGGGTATGGCGGACACTGCCGGAGGGGTGGCGCACGCTGGTGCTCAGCAGTCACACGGAGTTCGAGCGGGCCTTCGGGCGGCCGGCGGATAAAAGACGCAAGCTCTATAACGGCATGATAAAATGCGACGTGTTCTTCTATGGAAACGTATGACTGCGAAAAAAGAGGTCGCGTAAAGAAAGTGTTAATTTTCAATTTGTTCACTTTCTTTTCTGCGGCCATGCTACAATACTAAGAAAATCTTAAAGTTTTCCCCAGACAGTTTATTGGAGGAGGCGTTTTCCGATGAAGCACGTTTTCATCATCAATCCTACGGCGGGCAAAACTGACAGCCGTCAGAAGATATACGACATGGCAGAGGCCCTGCGGACAAAGCATGATCTGGATGTGCAGTGCATCCTGACCAAGAAGCAGGGGCACGCCACAGAGATCGCCCAGCGGCTGTGCGACAGCGGTGAGGAGCTGCGGTTCTACGCCTGCGGCGGTGACGGCACCGCCAACGAGGTGGCCAACGGCATTATCGGCTACGACAACGCGTCCATGACCGTGATCCCCGTGGGCACCGGCAATGACTTCCTGAAAAACTTCGGCGACGATCTGGACAAATTCCGCGACGCCGAAAATCTGTGGGACGGCCCCCAGTTCCCCATGGACGCCATTGATGTCAACGGACGTATCGCCCTGACCATCGCATGCTCCGGCATCGACGCCCGGGTGGCCGCAGACGTACATAAATACAGTGAGAGCCCCCTGCTGGACGGCAAGAGCAGCTATATCTACTCGCTGGCGGTGAACTTCCTGTTCAAGGGCATCGGCTCCCACTGGACCGTGTCGCTGGACGATACGGTGATGGAGGGCGACTGGTCTCTGGTGGCGGTGTGCAACGGCCGGTACTACGGCGGCGGGTTCATGCCCGTGGCCGAGGCGCGGATGGACGACGGCGTACTGAACACGCTGGTGGTCAGGGAGGTGAACCGCCGGACGTTCCTGAAGTTTGTGGGGCCCTATTCCAAGGGCAACTACCACAAGTTCCCCGACTACGCCCAGTGCTACACCCCCCAGGTCATCCATATCCACTCGGAGAAGCCGGACATCGTCACCTGTCTGGACGGCGAGAGCGTGGTGAACCGGGACGTGACCATCAAGCTGTCCGACAAAAAGCTGAATTTCTTCGGCCCCGCCGGATGCAGCTGCAACCGCACTGCCCGCGCCAGGGGCCTGAGTTGAACAATTTGTGAATTTTTCAAATTTTTCCCGTTTCCCCCTTGCAAATCCCGAATAGTGTGGTATGATAAGCACCGTTAGCACTCAATGTATTTGAGTGCTAACGGTGACTTTGTTTTTTCAATATTGAGTATATAAAAGGAGGAAGCAGCTATGAAACTGACACCGCTTGCTGACCGCGTGGTGCTGAAGATGACCGAACCGGAGGAGACCACCAAGGGCGGCATCATCCTCACCGGTTCCGCCAAGGAGAAGCCCTCTGTGGCAGAGGTCATTTCCGTGGGCCCCGGCGGCACCGTGGACGGTAAGACCGTGGTGATGTCCGTGAAGGCCGGCGATAAGGTCATCACCGACAAGTACGCCGGCACCAAGGTGACGCTGGAGGACGTGGAGTATATCATCGTCAAGCAGAGCGACATCCTGGCCATCGTGGAGTAATTCCCTGAAAGGGGGAGCAGGCTCCCCCTTTCGATCCCCCACCGCCAGCTGACATCGGTCACTGGCGAACGCCGCCCAGGGCGGCTGGGTCAATGTATTTTTGCCACGTTCACGCCGCGGCAAAAATCAATAGGACCCGTTGATTTATTCATTCAGAATGGGAGGCAATTTTATGTCTAAGATCATCAAGCGCGGGGACGAGGCCCGCAAGGCTCTGGAGGCCGGTGTCAATCAGCTGGCCGATACCGTAAAGGTCACGCTGGGTCCCAAGGGCCGCAACGTGGTGCTGGATAAGAAGTTCGGTACGCCCCTGATCACCAACGACGGCGTGTCCATCGCCAAGGAGATCGAGCTGGACGACCCGTTTGAGAACATGGGCGCACAGCTGGTGCGCGAGGTGTCCACCAAGACCAACGATGTGGCCGGTGACGGCACCACCACCGCTACCCTGCTGGCTCAGGCCATGATCCACGAGGGTCTGAAGAACCTGGCCGCAGGCGCCAACCCCATCGTCATGAAGAAGGGCATGGCCAAGGCCGTGGACGCCGCCGTGGCCGCCATCAAGGAGCAGAGCCAGAAGGTCAACGGCACCGCCGACATCGCCCGCGTGGGCACCGTGTCCTCCGGTGACGAGAACATCGGCAAGCTCATTGCCGAGGCCATGGAGAAGGTCTCTGCCGACGGCGTTATCACCATCGAGGAGTCCAAGACCGCCGAGACGTACAGTGAGGTGGTCGAGGGCATGATGTTCGACCGCGGCTATATCACCCCCTACATGGCCACCGACATGGAGAAGATGGAAGCCGTCGTGGACGATCCCTATATCCTCATCACCGATAAGAAGATCTCCGTCATCAGCGACATCCTGCCCCTGCTGGAGCAGATGCTGCAGAGCGGTAAGAAGCTGTTCATCATCGCCGAGGACGTGGAGGGCGAGGCCCTCAGCACCCTGCTGGTCAACCGTCTGAAGGGCGTGCTGAACGTGGTGTGCGTCAAGGCGCCCGGCTTCGGCGACCGCCGCAAGGAGATGCTGCAGGATATCGCCGTGCTGACCGGCGGTCAGGTCATCAGCGAGGAACTGGGGCTGACCCTGAAGGACGCCACCATCGACATGCTGGGCCGCGCCCGTCAGATCAAGGTCACCAAGGAGAACACCATCATCGTGGACGGCATGGGCGATCCCCAGGCCATCAAGGACCGTGTGGCTCAGATCCGCGCTCAGATCGGCGTGACCACCAGCGAGTATGACAAGGAGAAGCTGCAGGAGCGTCTGGCCAAGATGGCCGGCGGTGTGGCTGTCATCAAGGTGGGCGCTGCCACTGAGACAGAGATGAAGGAGAAGAAGCTGCGCATCGAGGATGCCCTGAACGCCACCAAGGCCGCCGTTGAGGAAGGCATCGTGGCCGGCGGCGGCACCATCTATGTCAACGTCATCCCTGCCGTCACGGCGCTGCTGGACAGCACCGAGGGCGATGAGCGTGTAGGCGTGCAGCTGGTGGCCAAGGCTCTGGAGGCTCCTGTGCGTCAGATCGCGGCCAATGCCGGCATCGACGGCAGCGTGGTGCTGGAGAAGGTACGCACCTCCGGCAAGAACGGCTACGGCTTCGACGCCTACAAGGAGGAGTACTGCGACATGATCGCCAGCGGTATCGTGGATCCCGCCAAAGTGACCCGCAGCGCCCTGGAGAACGCCGCCAGCGTGTCCGGCATGGTGCTGACCACCGAGTCTCTGGTGGCCGACAAGCCCCAGCCTCCTACGCCGGCTCCCGCCGCACCCGACATGGGCGGCATGGGCATGTATTGATCCCCCGGAAAACAATAGAGAGGGTGCGGCGGCTATGCCGCCGCACCTTTTTTCTCCCGTTTTTGCAAAAACCTGTTGACAAACGGCCGTACGATATGGTATAGTAACTCGTGCCTGTCGAGGACGGCATGGCGGCGTAGCTCAGTTGGCTAGAGCATGCGGTTCATACCCGCAGTGTCACCGGTTCAAATCCAGTCGCCGCTACCACGTCCGGAGAGATGCTTCGGCATCTCTCCGGAACCCCCTCGACTCACAAAAACGGCCCGTTGGTCAAGTGGTTAAGACACGGCCCTTTCACGGCTGTAACATGGGTTCGAGTCCCGTACGGGTCACCACTTCGGCAATCCGTCTCGGGCTGCCGAATATGGAGGCTTAGCTCAGCTGGTTAGAGCGCCTGCTTCACACGCAGGAGGTCACTGGTTCGAGTCCAGCAGTCTCCACCAAAAAGTTCCTGATTTCTTACGAAATTAGGAACTTTTTCTGTTTATATCCTCAAATAGTGACGCTGCATTTTGGCGTTTTTCGCATGACCCAAACCGTGACCCAAAAGCCGAAATGACGGGAGAGGAGCGGATAGCATCATCCGTCCCTCTCCCCACTATTTTTTTGTGTTTACATCGCCTGACTGATGACGCTGCCGATGGTGTCGGCGGCGGAGCGCTTCATCCCCTCCGTGGCGTGGGTGTAGGTGCTGAGGGTAAAGCCCGCGTCGTAGTGTCCCAGCGCACCGGACAGCGTCTTGACATCCACGCCGTACTTGAGGGACAGCGTGGCGAAGGTGTGTCTGAGGTCGTGAAACCTGATGTGTTCCGCGCCGATGGCCTTCAGGATCTTCTCATGGGTGTGGCGGAAGGAGTCCGGGTCGAACATGGTGTCGGTCTTGGGCGATACGAACAGGTAGGGGCTGTGGGGGTGCTTTGCGTGCTCCTCTACCAGCAGCTCCACCGCCCGCTGCGGAATGGCCAGCTTACGGATGGAGTTGGGCGTCTTGGGCTGGCTGACCACCAGTCCGCCGTTGATACGGTTTACCTGCTTGCTAACGGAGATGGTCATATTCTCCGCGTCCAAGTCCGTCCACAGCAGGGCGAGAAGTTCTCCCCGCCGCAGGCCGGTGCTCAGTTCCAGATAGAAGGCCGCCAACAGTCCGCGCCGTTCTGCTTCAGCCAGATACGGGCCGATCTTGTCCTCCGGCAGTATCTTCATCTCGCGCTTTTCCAGCTTTGGCAGGCGGCAGCCCTTGGCGGGGTTGGAGAGGATCAGCCGCTCCGCTACCGCCTGCTCCAGGCAGTTGTTCAGCAGCGTGTGGATACCCCGCACCACGCGTGTGCTGAGGCCCTTGTCCTTCAGTTTGATGTGGGTATACCGCTGGATACGTCCGGACTTTTGCAGGTCGTTGTAGAACTTTTGAATCTGGATGGTGGTCAGCTTTTCCAGCGGCGTACCGCCCAATTCAGGGACAATGTGGTTGTCGATGTAGTTGAGGTAGTAGTGCTTGGTTTTCTCTCTCAGGCGCGGCTCGGCGTAGACCTCATACCACAGCTTGATCCACGCGCCCAGCGTGTAGGATTTGGCGCGGCTCATGTCCAGCTTTTCAGCCTCCGCAATGGCCTGCTTGAGCTTTTCCTTGGCTTCAGATTGGGTTTTAGCGAGGACACTCTTGTGGATGGGCTTGCCGGTGGTGGGATCATTGCCTGCGGTGTAGCGGCCCTCCCAGCGGCCGTCTTTCCGCTTGCGGATGCTGCCTTCGCCGTTTGCTCGTTTCTTCGGCATGGTATCAACTCCTTTTCTTGGTAGCCAATACACATACCACAAGCCGACCTTAATAGCTATCGGAGATAGGCAGAGTTAAGAGAAAGTTATCAATTGCACAGCGGGGGTATTCTTTGGTTACAGCGTGGTCATTTTTGAGCCGTGTTGGCGTCGATCCATTCCCGCAGCTTGTCCTTCGGTACTACGATGCGGCTGCCGATCTTCAGTGCAGGAAAGCCCTCGCTGTGAACTAACTCATACGCTCCGGCGCGGGAGATGCCCAGTACCGACGCCACCTGTACGACGTTCAGCATCAGGGGCAGCTCATCGTAATTCTTATAGGTACATTCGTTCATTCGCTCCTCCTTACATCATGGTCATATCGAAACCGTGATACTGCCCATATTCTTCCTCGTAGTTTTCCTGCTCCTGACGGCGGGACTGATACCACTCCACCAGCTCCTGCAGCAAGAGGCTGCTGTAGTACAGCTCACGGGCAAGGTCACTGACCTCGCTGTTCTCGTCCTCGCAGAGGGCGCAGAGGGCGGCCACCATACCCGCCATGCCGCAGACGGCATCCTCCAGTGTGGGTGTCGGCTCGCGGTGGTCGCAGGCGATCTGCCGGCAGGCCTGCAGATAATCCGCGCCGCCCAGTCGGAAGTACAGCTCCATATTCTCGCGCTTCAGCGTCTGGTCGAACAGCTTGCTGTCCCGGCAGCGGATGTTCTCCGGGGTGGTGTAGGTGATGTATTTCTGATGCGGCTCCCATTTCACATCGTAGCCATAGGCATTCATATACGCAATGAACTCCTGTTGCGTGCGGCTCTGTTCCATAGCCTCTTTGATATGATCCGTCAGCCGCCTCTTCCACGTCGGGATGCGGAACGGGTCGGCCTTGGACTCCGTGACGGACAAACCGTACTCCCGACAGAGTTGGCTGCAGTAGTCCTTGACCTGCTGCATCTCCCTTGCAGACTGATGGAATTTCACGCCCGTCTCGAATGCTCATGCACGGTAGAGAAGCACAAAGCAAAACAAAGACAGCCAGCCCCGCCACTATTCCGAAGTCAGGGGAACGCAATAGAAAAATTCATAGCTGTATGCTATACTTAATTAGCATTTGAACATATCAAGCTGACACAGCAATCTCTTT
>NZ_DBLZXX010000018.1:0-31274 GCF_057856985.1 Vescimonas sp. | reverse complement strand
GGATGTGTGCGGCTGCGGCGCGCACCGTACCCGGCCTGCTGACCGTACCAACCAAATCCGGCCACGGCTACGGCGTTCTGACAAAGACCCCGGAGCTTGTCCGCGAGGAGATCGAGGGCATGATGGCCGAGGCTGTGGCGGCGGCAAAGACAGCCGTACCTCCGGCACTTCCCGAGCACTTCCACGTGGAGGTCACCTATGTACATCATTATGACGCCTATGGATGCTCCCCCTATCCCGGCGCCAGCCTCATCTCTCCCACCACCGTGGCCTTTGATGCCGATGATTACGGTGATGTGCTGCGCTTTTTCTACTTTGTGATCTAAGAAACGGAGGTATATGCTATGGCTGTTATTGCCTATCAATACCGCGGTGATCTGGTGGATCAGATCCACCGGGGACACATCGCGGTAACGGATCACACAGGCAAGATCCTTTGGAAGCTCGGTGATCCGGAGCGTCTTACATTTGCCCGCTCCTCCGCCAAGCCCCTTCAGGCGATCCCCGTGGCAGAGAGCGGTGCGCTGGAGCATTATGGCATTACCCCACAGGAGCTGGCCGTCATCTGCTCCTCCCACAACGGAGAGCCCTTTCATGTAAAGGCCGTGGAGAGCATCCTGCACAAGGCCGGGCTCTCCCCCGACCAGCTGTGCTGCGGGTCGGAATACCCCATGTATGTCCCCGCCGAGGACGCCTTGAAGATCGCCGGCATCCCCCGTGCGCCCATCTACTGCGACTGCTCCGGAAAGCACGCCGGTATGCTCATCACCGCCCGCCATTTAGGGGAATCCCTGGAGAACTATATTTCTCCGGAGCACCCTGTTCAGCAGCGTATCCTCTCGGTGTTCGCTGAAATGTGCGGCGTGGAGACCTCCGAAGTCCATCTGGCCGTGGACGGCTGCGGCGTTCCGGTCCACGCGCTGCCCCTTTACCGGCTGGCACAGGGCTACGCCCGCATGTCCCTCCCCACGCTTTTCGCCCCCACCCGGGCCGCTGTCCTCCGGCGTATCACATCCGCCATGACAGCACATCCGGAAATGGTGGCAGGGACCGATCGCATCTGCACGCAGCTGATGGCCGCCTTCGGCGACCGAATCTTCTGCAAATCAGGCGCCAGCGCATTCTATGCCGTGGGCATCAAGGATAAGGGGATCGGCATTGCCCTCAAAATGGAGGACGGCGCCTCCTCCATCGTCCCGTATGCCATCCTCTCGGTTCTCACCCAGCTCGGCGTCATCACACCGGAGGAAGCCTGTTCTCTGCCCCGCTATCACGACAAAAACCTTTACAACAACCACCACGCCGTTGTGGGCCGCACCGAGCTGGCCTTTCAACTGGAGCAGCTCTGCTAACGGCACGGGCTGCACGCAAAACAGAGCGCATCTGTCCTCTTGCCAGAAAGCAGCATAAACAAAACCACCCGCTTGGCAGGTGGTTTTGTTTATGCCGGCATGGTGCTCCGGATAAAACGTTTCCCCGATTTCCGGGCATAGGTCGAATGGTATGCTCTTGCGAAGGCGCACAGCTTCGCGGTCATACGCTCATGGGATTCGATTATTGTTATACCTCATGTAAATACAAAAATCCCGTCTGTTCAAAGAAGGTGACTTCTTGAAACAGACGGGATGTATGATTTCTGTGACTTATCGGACTCCTGTGCGCAGCACGATAAGCCTGCCGTCTGATTGGAAAAGACAGCAGGAACAGCATGCGGTATTCACAATGATCTGCTTTCTGTGCGCATTCATAGGGAGGGTCCGAGGATAAACTGCTTCATTTGGAAGAAAACAAAAAAGAGACCAAAAAATGGTTCAATGCCTTAGGGCGCTCTACGCCGTTCGGGGGAACCAAGTTTGGTCTTACTCGCAGTATATCCAATGTCAGTGAGAATGTCAAGCCGCTGCTGGTTTCGCTGAAAGCTTACTCGGAGGCGGAGAAAAAAGACCATGCAAAATCCGCAAAGGAGTTTTTCGGGGAGACGAACAACCGGAACGAAAACGGATACATTACCACGGACGGCACGAAGCTGGATTTTTCTGATCATCATAAGGGCGCACCCGGCGGGCAAACTGGGCGAAGGGGCGACGGCCGTGACCGGCGCGGAGCTGTGTGAGCGGCTATTTCAATCCACGCCCCCCGCGAGGGGGGGGGCGACGGCGGACAGCTCCTCCTTGCTGGGGATGGTAGTGGTATTTCAATCCACGCCCCCCGCGAGGGGGGCGACATCGCTGTTCAAGGTGGGCAAGACCTCCAACGCCCTATTTCAATCCACGCCCCCCGCGAGGGGGGCGACAGCGCCCCTCCACCACGGCCATGCGGCCCTTGGTATTTCAATCCACGCCCCCCGCGAGGGGGGGGCGACAGCATGGTTGGCCAAAATCGCGCCGACAAGCTAATTTCAATCCACGCCCCCCGCGAGGGGGGCGACGATACTGTATCTTGTCCTGCGGTCGGTTCATGCTGCCATTTCAATCCACGCCCCCCGCGAGGGGGGCGACCGCCCGTCGGTGAACCCCCAGTGCATCGCCGTCACAATTTCAATCCACGCCCCCGCGAGGGGGGCGACTGCATCGGGGAGCACGCAGGGCGCCACCTCAACGACATTTCAATCCACGCCCCCCGCGAGGGGGGCGACAGCTTTATATCGACAAGCTCAGCGCCAACATTTTGATTTCAATCCACGCCCCCCGCGAGGGGGGCGACCATACTCCCCCGTGCGGGAGCCCAGGCCCTTGGTGATTTCAATCCACGCCCCCCGCGAGGGGGGCGACGCTGCGGCCTTCGCGCCTGCGATGTCGGCAGCAAATTTCAATCCACGCCCCCCGCGAGGGGGGCGACACGATCCTCCCGGAGTCCCTGCCGTCGGCGCGGATATTTCAATCCACGCCCCCCGCGAGGGGGGCGACTTCACGGCCTTGTCTACAAACTTCGTCTTCTTGCATTTCAATCCACGCCCCCCGCGAGGGGGGCGACGTCCCACTCGTAGTGCCAGAAGCCGGTTTCTTCCTCATTTCAATCCACGCCCCCCGCGAGGGGGGCGACGTTGCGGCGGCACTTCTTGACATACTCGACCGACATTTCAATCCACGCCCCCCGCGAGGGGGGCGACGTTTGAGATGCCTGCGTGATAAGTTGTGTAAGCCCCTATTTCAATCCACGCCCCCCGCGAGGGGGGCGACAAGCTGGAGGACCATCGGTAATGGAGAGCTATCTCATTTCAATCCACGCCCCCCGCGAGGGGGGCGACCATACGACCTTCCGTGATCTGCGCCTTACCGTAGGAATTTCAATCCACGCCCCCCGCGAGGGGGGCGACCGTGGATATCTACGGCAGCATGGACTATGCCGAACGGATTTCAATCCACGCCCCCCGCGAGGGGGGCGACGACAGGCTTCAGCCGTGACAAGTGGCTGACACTGATTTCAATCCACGCCCCCCGCGAGGGGGGCGACCCGCTGGGCAGATACACGACATCCACACCGCAGCGCAATTTCAATCCACGCCCCCCGCGAGGGGGGCGACGGTGGACAGAAACCGGCGGATGTACCATATCCGGATTTCAATCCACGCCCCCCGCGAGGGGGGCGACAGGTCTTGACATCTGCGCCCTCCATGCCGCGCTTATTTCAATCCACGCCCCCCGCGAGGGGGGCGACATGCCGCGTGGATGAAGAAAAACCGGTGATGAGCATTTCAATCCACGCCCCCCGCGAGGGGGGCGACGTCTGTAGCCTCATCGTTCCAGGTGATGTTACAGGCATTTCAATCCACGCCCCCCGCGAGGGGGGCGACGGCAAGCAAAAGGGCAAGGTCGTGGACGTAAAAATTTCAATCCACGCCCCCCGCGAGGGGGGCGACAGCAAAGATGCACAGTTTTACCCGCGGATCTTTGACAAATAAGTAGAATTTTTGCGTTTTTTGGGGGAAAATACGGGGTGGCTGCCCGAGAAAACCGGGGAAAGACCGGCGCTTTCTCGGGAAAAGCCTTGCGAACCTCCCGACAATTACTGGTCACTTGGACTTCGCAAGGGGCGGGAAGGCGCGTCCCGGATGCCCGTGCGCTGTACCACCGCCGTGCCGGGAGACGTGTGTCAGAGGATCAGGGGATCCTCCGGCAGGTAGGTGCTCTTCGCACCGAAATGCTCCACTTTTTTCTCGTATTGCTTCCCCAGATAGTAAAAGCGCAGACTGTCCTTCTCGGGATCCATGATGGACAGGAGTTGTGCCTGCAGGCGGCGGCACTGTCCTGCGTCCAGCAGGCACTCGAACACGGAATTTTGCACCCGCTGTCCATAGTCCACGCACTTTTTGGCAATTTGCCGCAGGCGCTTGCGTCCGGCGGCGTCCTCGGTGTTTACATCGTATGTGATCAGCACCAGCATAGCATCACTTCCATAAAAAAGGCGGATAGCCGTCCAAGTCGCCGCGGAGGCAGCGGGCCAACAGCAGCGCCTGCACATAGGGGACCATGCCCCAGCTCAGCTTTTCCCCCAGATAGGGGTGGGTCAGTGTGTCCCGTTTCCGCTCCTGCCAGGTCTTCAGGAATTTCCGACGGCCTTCATCGGACAGCAGCACCGCGCCGCTGTCCTGCACCTGAAAGTCTTCCGGGCGCAGCATCCGATTGTTCACGAGGGTCAGCACGAAGCGGTCTGCCATGCAGGGCCGCAGCTCCTCCATCAGATCCAGCGCCAACGACTGCCGTCCCGGCCGGTCGCGGTGGAGGAAGCCTACATAGCTGTCCAGCCCCACGCTTTCCAAGGCGCTGGCACAGTCGTGCGCCAGCAGACTGTAGGCGAAGGACAGCATGGCGTTTACCCGATCCAGCGGCGGGCGGCGGCTGCGCCCGTGGAAGAAGAAGGCCTCCTTTCGACTCAGGAGCATGTGATCGAGGACGCTGAAATACGCGGTGGCGGCAGCACCCTCTATTCCCCGCAGGGTGTCCAAGTCAGCGGCAGCCAGCACCTGCGGCAGCATGGCCCGGATGTTGGCGGCGGCGTCTTCCAGACCGCAGCCCGCCACGCGGGGCGCGTGATCCCGCAGGGTACGCTGGATGCGGGCGGCGCCGTTGCTCAGCTTGCCGAAGATCATGGTGCGGGCTATCGCACAACTGCGGGCGGGGTCATCGGCAACACGGTACTGTTCACGCCGGAGCAGCACGTTGCCGCTGCTCTCACCGCAGGTGCGGGCGAGGAAACGCCCATGCGGGGAGCAGAAGGCCAGACCGATCCCGGCCTCCGCGCATTTTCCCATCAGCGCGGGGGAGGCACCGGCATAGGAGAAACTGACGATGGCTTGCAGCGTGTGCAGCGGATAGCGGGCGACGACGGTCTTGTCTCGGTTTGCCAGCACGTTTTCCCCCTCCAGCGAGAGGTAGATGTCCTCAGAGGTGACAAATAGCGTGTTGAGAAGCTGCTTCATGGTGCTTCCTCCATGGCCGCCCGGAGATACGCGGAGACGGTTCTGCTTTTCATCAGCTTGGGCAGGCACAGTTCCTTTAAGGAGCAGGCGCTGCAGGATCTGGTGGGCTTGACCCTGGGGGTATAGCCCCGGCGGTACAGCTCGTGCATTTCCGCCAGCAGCTCCCGCACCCCTGCGCGCAGCTCCGGGGTGAAGGAAACCCTCTCTCGCCGGCGGATCTCCCCGTAATAGAGTGCGCCCTCGGGGATGTCGCAGCAGAGCATGGACTCCAGGCACATGGCCTGCGCGCATAGCTGCAGGGTGTCGCCGGTGTCCTCCCGGGGGCGGCCCCGCTTGTACTCCACAGGGTACGGCTGCCACAGTCCCTCTTTTCCGGAGAGGGGAATCCCGACAGCGCCCCGGTGGTATTCCAGTACGTCGCACTGTCCGGATACACCCAATTCCGCAGAATAGACGCTGACGCCCCGCGTAATGAAACGGTCGCCCCGCCGCTCCTGAAAGTCCGTGTCGTGGGCGTTTTCGTGGAGGATCGCGCCGTCAATGGTGCGGTAGTTTTCCGCCCACTGGTGCTCGATGTGGATCAGCGCCCACCGCCGCCTGCAAAACCGGAAATGCTGTAAGCCGGAGAGCTGTAGGAAGTCCTCCTCATTATACGCCATCGATCACCTCCGGCTCCAGACCCGGCAGTGCCTCCAGCGAGATCACATAGTCGTCTGCAGCGGTGGGGATGGTACCCGCGTCCCGCAGAGCGACCTTGACGGAGCGGTGGACCCTCGCGGAGGAATACTGCCCATCCTTGCAGCTGTGCCGCCAC
Organism: Vescimonas sp.; assembly: GCF_057856985.1. Taxonomy (NCBI): domain Bacteria; kingdom Bacillati; phylum Bacillota; class Clostridia; order Eubacteriales; family Oscillospiraceae; genus Vescimonas; species Vescimonas sp. The sequence continues at coordinate 25,041 of NZ_DBLZXX010000018.1, read as the reverse complement.
CAGAACAGCTTTACCACCTCCATGGAGCCGTCGGGCCGTGCGGAGGAGGCATCGTTCACAAAGAGGGTGCGCAGACATTCCTTGACCGTGTCGGCGTCCTCCTCGGAGAAGCCGGTCTTTTCCGCCAGCTGGACATTGATGGAGCCCTTGATCTCGTACAGGCCGAAGCGGACAAAGTGCTTCATGCCCATGGTGTCGGAGGCGCGGTTCTCACCCTTTTCCTCCTTCTTGCCGCTTACGCTCTTGGTGATCTGGAGGGACTCGATCTCCACGGGGGACAGGCTGGACGCCTGATGCACAGAGACCGGCCCGCGCACACCGCAGGACAAGCCCTTTGCATCATCCTTACCCTTAAAGGCGAACACCTGCCCGAAGGTACGCACATCCAGCCACGTCTCACAGGCGCGCCGGGCATATTCCTCCCGATCCTTGATGCCCTTCATGGCGGCGGAGGCCCGCTCGCTGAGGCTGCCGCAGCCGTCGCTGCACCGATCCTCCGACTGAACGAAGATGGGCTTGCCCAGATCCTGCATCCGGTTGCGGATCTTGCGCTTGATGCACACGTCGGAGATCTCACCGAAGCCGTTCAGGTCGGTGCGGGGGCGATTGCCGTTCTGAGGGTCACCGTTGCTGTTGGCGCGGGTCACGGAGACCAGTGCCACAAAATCGATCTTGTTTTGTAAGCTGCTCATTTATTCTTCCTCCTGACTGTTTTCGGTTTTACCGGATGTGTACAGCGCACTGCGCTGCAGATAGTACCCAAAGAGGTAGGTGTCTTTCAGGGACTCCTCCTGTTCCGCCTGCGGGAAGGAGGAAATTTCCTGAATGATCTGCTCAATGATGCGGTCGTATTTTATTCTGGCACCGGGCGCCAGCTTGGGGTAGTACGCCTTTTTCAACTGCTCCCAGATGATCCGGCTGGCGTAGAGCGGACGCTTTGCGAACACGGACTGCATCCGGATCGCGTTGGGCTCTCGCTGTTCATTGGAATCATAGGTATCTCGCTCGAGTTTTTCAAACACGGCCAAAAGCCGTCCATACTGATAGCTGACATCCTTCTTCTGCGGTTCCAGTGCCATGCTCCATTCCTCCTTGTACCAATCATATTTGTATTTCCGAAGCACCGCGCAGGCGGTGAACAATACCGTTTCCCGCAGGGCGGCGTCCATGATCTGCAGGTTGGACGCCTTGGCCGCAGCGGCGCGGGCGATGTCCGCCGGCATTTTGCCCCGGTCCACCCGGCAGGAGAGCAGCCGCTGTACCTGCTGGCGCATGACGCGCTCGTCCGTTTCCAGCTTTGTCTGTCTGTCGGAGACGCGCACCGTGCCGAAGGCGCAGTCCGCGATCTGCGAAAGCGAGGGAGACTGTATGCCGAAGGAGGAATGCTCCCAGCAGCAAAGTGCATCCCAGTTGTGCAGACGCTCCAGAAGATCAGAGACCGGAAGCTCGCTGTAATAGGTGAGGGAAAGACGTCCGGATGTGGCGGCGTCAAAGGCGGCCACCACGGCGCCGGCGTCCCGTGGGATCGTCTCCTGCCAGCCCCGGAGAGTCTCCGACAACGCCTTTCGATAGTCGGAGTATTTTATCTGCCTGGCGGCGCTCCGCCGCAGAAAGGCGGCCTGCGGCTTGGGGATTTCAATGCCCTGCGGATTCCAGCACAGGAAGGTGCGCCCGCCGATGAAGACGCCTTGGGTCGCCGCCAGCCAGTGCAGCGCACTGTGGATCTTCTGCGATGCCTCATAGCTCATGGTCGCGGCCTGCGAATCGTCTGTGAAGCGGCCCCGATAGGTAAAGCCGCTGGTGTCGTTGGCGGAGATCAGCTTGGCGTTGGCGCACAGGTTGATGATCTTCTTGGGGTGCTGGCTGGCTGGCGGGGCGTTTTTACCGGTAACCATGCAAAACGCGGGCTTCCCGGATTTCGTGGATGCATAGTAGTCGATGAAGGCTTGGAAGAGGCTCTGATCCTGCCAGCAGGCGGGCGTCTCATTTTCCGCACCTGTTTCCACGCGCCAGCGGACCACCTGCTTTTCCTTGGTGGGTAGCCCCTTTTCATTCAGGGAGATCACACCCCGCTGCGCCAGGTCTTCAACGATCGTCCCCCTCTCCACATAGCGGGCGATGGCGGAGAGCTTGGGGTGGCCGTAGGGTGATATCTCCCAGCGGTGCAGCTGTGTCAGGTAGCTTTCGTATTTGGCGGGATACAGCGGGGAGAGAAACTGAATCTGGTCGCATAGAGGGTGTGCGCCGGGGGCTTTGCCGGTTCGCCCCGAGGAGCTCTCCGTCACAGGGATGATCGTGGCGGCCTGCTCCGCCTCGACGGAACGGGCGTCCAGCAGATGACCGTCCGCGTCCAGAGTGAGCTCCAGCTCTGCGTTTACGATTTGGTGCGAAACAGGAACCAGTGGCTCCTTCGCCTTGCCGTAGATGCCGGCGTATTGCGGCTCCATGGCACAGTAGGTGTCATAGGCTTGCTGCATCAGTCCCATTTACTCCACCTCCCCAAATTCCCGCAGACCGATAAAATTGCCCTCATCGGCGGAGAAGACCTTCATAGGCATCTCCCGCAGAGGCTTTTGCCCCGGACATTCCGCCGGCGGGAGAAAGTGGATGACGCCGTTTTTCATGACCGGATACCAAAAGCGCGCAGTCATCCGCCCGCGGGTCTCCTCCGAGTAGGCCTCATCCGGGTAGGTGATGCCGTGGTACATCAGCCCGAAGCCCAGCTCCGGCAGATCGTCGTAGGCGCCTGCGCCGTTTCCGAATACGCAGGGCTCTACGTAGCCCTGACATTCCCGGGTGCCCAGAAAAATGTCCCGCCGCCCGCCTTTTTCGATCATTCGGCGGGCAATGCAGTGATGTTTGTTCTCATTTCGGTCGCCGCACAGCTCCGGACGGTTGTCGTTCCAGTCGAAGCAGGCCCGCACCTGATACCGGCAGCTTTTCAGATAGGTGTAATACGCCAGATCGTTGCCGCCGCCGTATTTGATGGGGCGGATGCCCTTCACCTCGGTCTGGATGGGGTTCATGACCCGCACGTCCAGGATCCGCCAGATGAAGGTAGGCTTCCAGTATACGGAGGACAAAATGCCCTTCAGCGCCTCATAGGTGGGTACCTGATAGCTGCACTTTTCACCGCCCAGACGCATGAGCGGGTCGGAGAAGAGGGCGTAGTCTCCGTATACCTCAAATTCTACGATGTTGGGATGTTCTGTTTTCAATCGCTACACCTCCTGAAAATCACGGGTACCGGCCTCCAGAGAAAAACCGGTGCGTTCGTTATAAAAACCGTCGGACAACAGCAGTACGCCGCCGTCGAATAGAGAGGTCACGGCGCCGAGGGCCTCAAGCCGCTCCAGCTGATAGCGGTAGACGCTGACGCAGTAGCCCTTTGCCTCGTCAATGCAGCCGCGTATGACTGCCCAATCCTTCTGCCCGTAGACCTGAGCGGCGTTCCACAGCGTGTTTTGCAGCTCGCGCCCTCTTCCGTAGGGTACGAGCAGGGCGCCCGTGTCCTCGTCGAATACCTGAAAAAGGCCGCCTGCCAGACGGAACGCCTGACGCAGAAAATAGCGCTGCCCTTGCTTGCAGTTGGCGTCTGCATAGCGGGGATTATCTGCCAGCAGATGATAGAGGGAGCCGTGGGCGGGGGTTTGGTCGTCCTGAAAGCCGGGCTCCATCTCTGCGTATAGCCGGCGATAGTAGAACCGGATGGCCTCCTCGGAGGACAGATCGTGCCGGAAAGCCTCCGGCGTTTGGGAAAAGGCGGTCAGCAGCGCGGTGGTGGCGTTCTGCCCACGCACGATGTCGTCCAGACCGCGCAGCCGCTCGTCGGTACACCGGATGAGGCGGACAGGGGCGGGCTTCTTTTGCTCGGCGTGCCGGTTGCACCGCCCTGCCGCCTGCACGACACTGTCCATTCCGGCGGAGAAGCGGATCACCCGCTGGAAGGAGATGTCCACACCGGCCTCGATCACCTGCGTGGAGACGCAGACGACCTTTTGCCTGTTGTCGGCGGAGGGCTTGTCCAGCGCGGACTGCAAGGCTTGCAGAGTCTCCCTGCGGTGCTGCACGCACATGGCGGCGGACAGATGGAAACACCGGCAATTCGCGGCTTGCAGCGACTCGAACAGGAACGCCGCCTCCTTTTTCGTGTTGCACACCACCAGCAGACTGTCGCACGACGACAGTGCCTCCGCAACGATCTGCGGGAGCTCCTCCAGCTTGGCACATCCGGCATTTTGGATGTCGGTGCGCTTAAAGACGTCCCACAGTGCCTTTTGCTGCGGAACCAGATCGACGGGCTGGCGGTGCGGCGGATGGTCGGCTGCCTCCAGACAGGGCTGGGTGGCGGAGCACAGAACAATAGTGGCACCGCAGATCTCGGACAGGAAGTTGACCGCCAAATTAAACAGCGTCAGCATTTTGCCGGGAACGGTCTGCACCTCGTCGATCACGATGACGCTGCGGCACAGCGCGTGAAATCTGCGGATGGCGCTGGTCCTTCCGCTGAAGCAGGTGTTCAGCAGCTGCACCAGCGTGGTGATAATGATCGGCGCCGACCATGAGGCGGTGAGCAGCTCCAGCTCCTGCAAGCGCTCCGGCGTCTCCTTCGGCTCGGCAAGGTTGGAGTGATGCTCCAGTATCAAGGTGTCGTCTCCTATGTAATCGCGGATGACCTGAGCGTTTTGATCCAGGATCGACAGCAGCGGCGCGGTGAAGATGATCCGGGAGCAGTTCCGTTTTGCCGCGTGGGTCAATGCGAAGCGGAGGCTGGCCAGCGTTTTTCCACCGCCGGTGGGGACGTTCAGGCGGTAGACCCCTCCGGGCCGGACGGCGCCGGCGGCACAGGTGTCCGAAATGGCCCGCCGGGCCAAATCAATGGGGCTTTTTCGGGGAAATTCCGAGAGGCGCTTTTCCATGAACGCCAGCCGCCCCGCCCATATGGGGCGCATATCCTCCGGGAAAGAGGGCGGCTTCAAATCGTCCATAAAGGCCGCGGTATCCGTGCGGTCTCCCTCGATCACGGCGGACAGGAGCATCCGGGCCAGAAGGCCGATATAAAATGCGGTCTCCCGATCCGCCTCATTGTCGTCCACTTGGGTGGACAGAGCCGCCAGCCGATCCAGCATCGGGGTCATCTCCCGGACGGCGCTGTGGAACAAGCGCTCCAGCTCCTCCTCGTCAGCAACCTCCGCCAAAAAGCCCTGTCGGGATTCATCGTAAAAGATCCCCTCCTTGGTCTGGCGATGAAAAAAACCGCTGTGCTGCTGGGGGTCGATACAGTCAAACAGACCGTGATGTGAGCCAACGGCAAAGGCCAGTAGCTCTGCGGTCACATCGGAATAGGAGAATGCATCGCAGCGGCCGTGCCACCGATCCAGAAGAAGGCGCACGCCGGCGAAGGTGTGGTTGACACTGCCACGGACGGCGTTCCCGCCGCTGACAGCCTCCGAAAGGTATTGCGCATACTCCTGTTTGTTTTTTCCGGCGTCGTGGAGCAGACCGGCCAGATAGGCACTTTTTTCCAGACCCAGCGGCCGCAGTGCGTTTGCGGCCAGCGCCGCCGTGTTCCGGCAATGCTCCCGGACGGTTTGCCGCTCTCCGGTTTCGCGGATATGGGCAGGATACATGGCGATCACATCCTGTCATATATTTTTTAACGCGCATATGTTGATGCTTTAACCATAGCACACGCAAGCAGAACTGTAAATATGCATAGCAAAAAAATTGTCGTGCCAGCTGATTTTGTGGATTTTGCCACACTGTGCGGGTCGGGTATTCCCGTGGATTGAAAGAGTAAAAAGGAGAAACTGCGCAAGGCATGGCAGGGGAACATCTCCTGCCGTGCCCTGCGCAGCTCCATTTGTCAGATATTGTAAATCTGAGAAATAGTCAGGGGTGTGGATGGTGTCATACATGCCGCCTTGCGTTTACGATACCTCCCCCGCCCCTTAAAGCGCGATGCTGCCGGTTTCCTTACTATCCATCGCAAAATTCAGCAGTGTTCCCTTGCAGACGGCGGCGAAATACTGCGTCGCCTCAAGCTGTGCAGGGTAGTTCTTCTCGATGAGCTCCAGCGTCTCCCTCAACTGCAGCATAGCTGCAAACTCGTGCTTGCACGGCTCACTGCAGAAGCAGTCGCAAACCAGATTTCTGATCTCGCCGTTGACATAGTCGCACTCCAGCTCGTAAGGCCGCGCCCCCTCCACAATGGCCCGCACATGGGTGCTGTCCAGAGAAATGTACCGCACACGATTGTCCGTGTAGTAATCGTGTCCGCGATCGGCAATTGCCCTGCTGATTCTCATGGCGCCCAGATCACACAGCAGGAAGCCGCTCTCATCATTGCCGGAAACAAATATCTCATCCTCCGTGGCGGGTGCCTTAAACCAGGTAATGACCTTTTCATACGGAAGGGCGCTGCGGTCGAATGTGACGAAGTGCGACCCAGCGAAGAAGAACTCGCCCCGCACATTTGTGTCGGCCACGCTGATGACCTTTTTGTAGTCAGACAGCTTGATCTTGAAATTGTACGCGACATCTACCACGCGGCCACGCAGGCCCTCCAGCTTACCCTCCACAAAAACGATGTCTCCGCACTTCAGGTCAAAGGCGTCATTGTAGTAAGACAGATCCATATTCCGTGCCGGAAAATGGACGCGAACGACCGATTTTCTCGGCGTGACTGCGGGACAAATGGAGTACTCTTCCTTAGAGGTCTTTCGATACTCTTCTGTGAAGCCATTAAAACCAATCTTGAACATGTCGTTTCCTCCCTTTCCGATCTGTATCGTTCTTTACAATACCCATTCTACAGAAGGAGGTGTCCCATAAACCGGACAGTGCGCTGCGCCGCCCCCTGTCAAATAGACAAAAATTCAGGACACTATCTGTGAGGGGTGCCAAATCGAATTTCCATAGGGGCCATTTTTGTAGCAAGCTGTATGTGTTCATGGTTATAAAAGTATATACTCGCCCACTAGTTCGGCAGCAGCTTGAATTGTCTGCGGTTTCGCTCGGTAAATGTGCAGGCGCACGGCAGGGCGATGGAGAAGCAGCTTTCCGCAGCCTCACCCGGTGAGCTGCCTGTGTAAGGCCGTTCCGCCGTCGATACCATCGGCAGCGTCATCAGCCAGGCCGTGTAGCCCGCAAAAAACAACCGGAGAGGGACGGATGATGCCATCCGCCCCTCTCCGGTTGTTTCCTGTTCTCTCGGCTTTTGGGTCAAGCTAATAAGCCGTAATTAACCGTGTCACTCCTCCCCTGCCGCTACATATCGCTGCTTGGAACTGCGGGGTTTATTGGGCAGCGTCATCCGAATTGCTCCACACTCTACGAGAGGATCAAGGTAACGCCGCAGGGCATACTGCCCTGACGCAATATTTAGATATGCAATGATCTCGCTGCGGCTTCGAGGTGTACGGCAGAATTTCAGCAGACCTTTTTCGTCTTGCACGTTAGCTTCTTTTACATCCTCGTCGCCGACACTTCCCGCTGCACCATGCTCACCATTGTACAGCGTCACGACAAATTCGCTGCGCCGATCCGCGAATACCGGCTCTGGCAGGTTGCGGTTTTTCATGGCAAACCGAATCGTAGGAATCCCGGAATAGCGATTCTCAGTTTCCCCCAGGGTCTCCATTACGGTAACAAGAACCGGGTTTCGGGTATCCGGCTGGGCATTGCCCAACTGGTCGAGAGTCAATCTACCATAAAGCCCACCCGGATTTGTGATCTCGATCCGATTGGAATAATGACCAACTGGATCGGCATTCCCTCGGTATGCAGACTATAATCCCGGTGTACCAACGCGTTGAGTATCGCCTCGCGGACAGCGTCCATAGGGTACTGCGGAATATCAATTCTCTCGCCTGTTTCCTTGTCGATCCTTGTGGCCGTCCGCATATTGGCCCGAACAAAGGTCAACGCACCCTCCAGCATATCCGGAAGCGTACCTTCGATCCGCTTTGTGTCGCTGAACCGGTTGCCCTCTGTGTCAAGAATGCCCATTTGCTCCGCAGGTACACAGGTGGCAATGATGCTCAGTTGCGGATAAAACGCCTGCGGGTAGAGTCCGAATAGCAGCAATGCCGCCATGGTGATTTTCCCATCCCGCGTGATGCCGGTCAGTTCATACTGCTGTGCCTCCGACATACCCGCCAAATTCGGACGCGCATATGTTTTTCTCTCCAAATACGTTTTCACCTTAGACATATCCAGCGATTGGAAGGACACCCTTTCCGCTGGACGAATATCGTCTTGATATTTCTTTCGGAACGCCTCGTAGCTGTACACTTCGTACTCCGTCATGGGCTTGTCTCCGTCACCTACGCGGATGTAGGATCCGTGCAGCCGCCCCTTGGCTGTTTTGAAGCAAGGGCGTTCCGCAATATCGACGGGTGGGATCTCCGCAGAGACAAATGTAAGCTCACCTTCATCCACCTCGGTAAATTGCGGTCGAACGATCGGCGTCATTTGTTCGCAGTATTCCATTACCTTGCGCTCCAAGTCCTGCGCGTCGTAGACGCCCACCTTTGCGAAGCCGTTCTTTTCCTCCAAGCCGAACACAAAGATTCCCCCGCTATTTTGATTGGAAAACGCAGAGATCGTATCATATAACCTTTCAGGACAGCCCTGCCGCGCCGCCTTTACTTCTATGGTTTGTCCTTCACAGCCACGAACCCGAATGCTTTCAATCAGATCGCGAAGCTCCTTTTCTACCATGCAAATCACTCCCTTGCGCTCATTTTAACATATAGAACGTAAGAAGTGAAGAAAATTCGCAAGACATTCCTTGACTTCTTTCGAGCTTTTCTTATGTTACTAAAAATAACGTAAGATGTTCTTGCGTTGCTTCTTGGGTTATTGGCGTGCATCTTGCGACAAGTGCCGAAAATTACTGCGCTGGTCATGGTATGCGTAATTTGATCACGCTGTAACCAAAGAACAGGCGTGGCAGCCGTGCGCTCACAGCATCTTGAGCCGTGCCAGAAATTCCGCCGTGATCTCCTCCTCTATGTCCTCATCCCGCTGTTTGCTGGCCGTATCGTCGTCTTTCCAGCGCAGCAGCACCTGCCGCACTGCCTGCTTATCACGCCGGAGTGTGCGGGGATCCAGCCCCTCATACGCTGCGTGGTAGTCGGGATAGTGCAGGTTGTAGTACCGGTAGTCCTCAATGGCGTTGTCAAATGCCGACAGTTCTCCATCGGGCGCAAGCACCGACGCCGCCATGCACGCCAGACGCGCCAGCCGCCGCAGGTGATCGTCTGCCAAATCGAACCGCACCGACGGCACGAACTCCTCTACCGGCGGGGCGGAGACGAAGCGACGACCGTTGTCCCGCAGCTTCAATCGCGGTATGGCGCCGCACGCCGCCAGTTCTTCCGCATAGCGGCGATAGCTGGCGGAGGAGCGTTCTCCGCAGTGCCATTTGAAATCGCCCAGCTCCACCTCACCGCAGTGGGTCAGCCAAAAACAGAAAAACAGCAGCTCTGCCGTCAGCTTGTCGGGGCGGTCAAGGTTTTTGCGGCGCGGAATATCCATTGAACCTCCTCCTCTCAAAAATATTTTACAGGAAATTTTTCGCAAGTCAAGATTTCGGACAACAGTATGCAACGATTTCGAGAACCAGCGTGCTATGATGCAGTCCCGCGAGATGCTTGAGATGCCCTCTCATCCATCCCGCCACCCCGTTGCACCCTTACACAACACGGACAAAGGAGGACGCGCTATGAGTCATGACACCGTTATTCTGAAGATTATCGGAGGAACGCTCCACGAGATGCGTGGTGGCGGCGATCTGGTTATCCCTCGCGGCATGGAGCGCATCAGAGACAGCGGTTATCTGAGCCTCGACATGATGCCGCCGTGCATCGACAGCATCACCGTGGAGGACGGCAGCCCCAGCTTTTACGCAAAGAATAACTGCCTCATTCGCAAGGAGGACGGTGAGCTGGTGCTGGGCTGCCGGAACAGCGTCATCCCCGATGACGGATCTGTCCGTTCCATCGGCGCGTTTGCTTTCAATGGTCTGGCGCTGCGGGAACTGACCATTCCAACTTCCGTGGAGCACATTGGCTGCTGCGCCTTCACGGAGCAGGAGGTGCGCCGTCTGATACTGCCGGAGGGTCTGCGGTGCGTGGAGCCGCTGGCATTCATGACAGTGACGGACGATGACGCGGAGATGGAGCTGTACATCCCTTCCACGTTGGAGGAGATCGGCTACGGCGCCTTTCGAGGCTGCCCGCTGAAGCGTATTGCCGTGGCGCCGGATAATCCTTGGTTCAGCGGCGAGGGCGGCTGCCTGACGGATCGGCGCACCCGCACGCTGCTGGCCGTCTCTGCCGGCGGCGTGATCCCCGCCGATACGCTGGTGATCGAACGCTCGGCGCTGGACGGCTTTGACGGCAGCCCCTATGTGACCATCCCGCCCAGCGTGCAGAGGATCGAATGTTTTGAGATCGACGATTCCACAAAGATGCCCACAGCGGTGGAATTTCCCCGCCGTACCCGCGACGACGGCGAAGACACAAGGGATCTATCGGTGTTTCGCGTGGTACGCGGCAGCTATGCCCACCACTTTGCCGTGCAGAACCAGATTCCCTATGAATTTATATAAGGAGGTACTTATATGAGCGCATTTGACAAGATCATCGGCTACGACCACATTAAGGCGGAGCTGATGCAGATCAGCGATATGATCCACCACCCGGAGGTTTACGCGGCGCTGGACGCGAAGCTGCCGCAAGGTCTGCTGCTGTCCGGTGCACCCGGTCTCGGCAAGACGCTGATGGCCACGGCGCTGATGGAGGACAGCGGCCTGCCCTGCTTCACCGTGCGGCGCAGCCAGTCGGAGGACGAATTTCTGAAACAGCTGGCGCACACGTTTGACGAGGCGGCGGAGGCTGCGCCGTCCATGCTCCTACTGGACGACATGGACAAATTCTCCAGTGACGAGTTCAGTACCGCCGCGTTTACAGCGGCGCAGAGCTGCATCGACAAGGTGCAGGAGAAGCGGGTGTTCGTGATCGCCACCGTCAACAATGTGAAGGAAATCCCCGATTCTCTGCTGCGGTGCGGGCGGTTTGACCGGCAGATCAAGGTACAGCGCCCCAACTGTACGGACGGGGAGCAGATCATCCGCCGCTATCTTTCCGGCAAGGCGCCGGTGCCGGACATCTCCCTGTCCGACCTGACGCAGCTGCTGAGCCACAGCTCCTGTGCTCAGGTGGAAAGCGCCCTGAACGAGGCGGCCATCTACGCCGCCTATGAGCGAAGCGACAGCATCACCCGGGCGCACCTGATCCGCGCCGTGCTGAAAACGATCCACCATGTGCCGCCGGAGGTGTATCCCGTCAGCGAGGAGCAGCGCAAAAAGGCGGCGTTCCACGAGGCCGGCCACGCGGCCATGCTGGAGCTGGTGGCGCCGGGCTCGACGGCCTTCGTAACGCTGCTGTACAGCCCCACCTCCGGCTCCTGCTACGGCTTTGCCTACCGAAACCGTCCGTTGGGCCGGCGGGCGAATATTCTGACCTTTCTGTCGGGCAAGGCGGCCTATGAGCTGTAGTTCGGCAGAATGAGCCCCGGCTGCAAGGATGATATCACGCGGGCGGCCAAGCTGATACGCGAGAAGGCGGAGGAGTTGGGCAGCAGCGGCATGCTGGGCGTGAATGTGTCGGGGCGATACGGCGACAGTGAAGCAGGTCTGTTGGAGCGCGAGACCATCGTCCGTGCGGAGCTGGAGCGCTATCTGTTCGAGGCCAAGGAGATGCTGGCATCCCATCGTCAGATGGTGCAGGAGCTGGCGGAGGCCCTGCTGGAGAAGCAGACGCTGCTCCACTCTGAGATCCAGGCCATCTGCGGCAGGTACCGGGATGTACCTGCCGCCTGAGAGGAGGAATACCATGACTTACGTTGTCAGCGACATCCACGGCTGTGACAAGCTGTATTTTCGCCTGTTGGAAACGCTGCGTTTCAGTGACACTGATACGCTGTACATTCTGGGTGACGTGACGGACCGCGGCAGCGGCGGTCTGCGTGTCCTGCTGGATGCGGCGTCGCGGCAGAATGTGATCCTCCTGCGGGGCAACCACGAGCAGGCGGCGCTGGAGTTCCTGCCCCGCGACCCGGACAACGAGGTCATGCCCGTAAGGCTCTTTGGGCGATGGTACGAGTGGATGGAGGACGGCGGCGACAGGACATACCGCGCCTTCTGGAACCGGTCTGACGCGGTGCGCGCCCGGGTGCTGCGTATTCTCGGCAGTCTGCCGGTCTATGCGGAGGTGCAGGCGGGAGGCCGCAGCTTCTTTCTGGCGCATACCGTGCCGGGGAAACGCAAAATGCGCCATCCGGAGAGCTGCCGCGTCTGCGATTTCCTCATGGGGGAGCCGGAGTATGAGATATGCTATGACCCCAAGCGCATCATCGTCACCGGCCATACCGTTACCAGCCTTATCGACAAGGCATCGAGGGGGCGTATCTGGCGCGGCAACGGACACATTGCCATCGACTGCGGTGCGGTCTACAGCGGCGTACTGGGCTGTCTGTGTCTGGATACGCTGGAGGAATTTTATGTGGAGTGAGGTGTGACATGGGATACTATGCAAACGCCGCCTTGGAGCGGTCATATCAGGAGCGGTCATGCTGCGGCTATCCAAGCCGAGAGGAAACGCTGACGTACTATCTGGAGGATCTGCAGGCGATGCTATCCCCCCACTGTGACGCCGCCAGGTACGCGGGCGTCAAGGGGCGTTATCGCTATTATGAGGTGCCGTGGGCGGCGGCGCCCAGTGAGCGGGACATCTGTGCCGCCATTGCGGAGGTGGAGCATCTTCTTGCGCGGGAGCGCTTTCACGCCGGGGACGCGGAACAGACCGTGGTCGGGATCGTACCCGCCGCGCTGTGCCGCAGGCGGAGGGCGGCGGTATGACCGCGGCGTGAACCAGAAGAACACAAGCAAAGAGGAATGGAAGGGAGAGGACGAATGACTATGAAGTATACCTCTGCACAGGCCAATAAGCGGCTGAAGAAGCTGACCGATGAATATGTGTCTCTGCGGGAGAAGGAGAGCCGCAGCAGGGAGTTCCGCGCCGCCGCCGGCGAGAACGTGGAATCCGTGCGCCCCGCCTATGATTACGCGGACACCCAGCGCCGTCTGGCGGAGCTGGAGCGGTGTATCTGCCGCATCAAGCACGCCATCAACCTGTTCAACGTCACCCATACCGTACCCGGCTTCGACATGACCATTGACGAGATGCTGGTGTACATTCCCCAGCTTACCCGCCGCAAGAATAAGCTGGCGGCGATGAAGAACCGCCTGCCTATGGAGCGTGCGGAGGAGCAGTACGGTCGCCGCACGGACCTGATCGACTACTCCTACGCCAATTACGACATCGCGGCGGTGGAGGCCGACTATGAGCAGGCGGCGGACGAGCTGGCCCGCGCCCAGATGGCGCTGGACGCAGCCAACCAGCAGGACACCTTTGAGCTGCCCGTGTAAGTCCGTTCCGTTGTTTTGACCGCAGCAATTTTTTCAAAACTTCCGACAGGGGTCTCCCATCGTGTGCAGTGTGGTGAGCGGAGGCCGGTTATTTCCTTTGTTATCCGTTATGAGCCCATGGTATAAGGTTGGAAGAAAATGTATTCGCTGCGGACAAAGCAAGAAAACTTTCCCCGGAGGCCGAAGTTCGGTTTTAGGCCTCCTTCCAAAAAGCTATCAACTGTTGTGAGAGAAGTGAGGATACTCAGATGGAACAGACTGCACAAAGGAACAGAGCGGAGTGGTTCTTTTCCGAAGATGGACACCGCGCCTATGCCGCCGCCGGGACCACCGGTGAGAAAACCAGATACTTCTTTGAATACCTGCGCGGGCTCGGCCAGAAAACGCCCGACAGAGTGCTCTACGCACTGGCTTACATCATGGCGGACGGTATGGACGCAGACGGCGGCAGGTTTGCCGGCTGGCCGGCGATCCTGCAAGGCAGTGTTAACCCATTTATCAAGCTGGTGGTGGACGGAACACTTCAGCCGGCGGAGGAGATGGTGCGCTCTCTGTCCACGGGCTGGGGATTTTCCCGCGGCGTCACCAAGCAGGAGGAGGACGGCTGCCGCTGGTGGATCACAGACCAGCTTCTCTGCGCCCTCCACGGCATATCGCCCGTCCGGCGGGTGGCCTACGAGGAACTGCAGGACAGCAGCGCGGAGGACTGTGACCTCTATCTGTACCGTATCGAGCGGCAGATCATCTGGCTGTTCGGCGGTGACGCGCTCATGAGCCCCTACTCCCTGCGGGCGCTTTTCTGCGAGCCGTTCCGCGAACAGCAGGCGGATCTCGGATACCTCCATGACGACTTTCTGCGGGGAAACCTGCAGTTTGCGGCGGAGAAGAACGGCGACATCACCGCAAAAACGCGCAGAGACACGCCGGATAAGCAGCAAATGTCTGCGGGAAGGGTGATCGTGACGCTGCTGCTGGTACTTCTTGCCTGCTTCGCCATCGGAAAGGCGCTGTCGATCTACGCAGTCAACAGTGCGCCGGAGCCGGATATGGGCAACGGCTGGGACTGCCTGCGCGCCATGCTGGACGCCTCTGAGAACCCAAGGGAGAAGGTGTCGGAGCGTTTTACTTATCAAGGAGAGGGCACATTGGACGGCGCGCCGTGCGATATCTGGAAAAGCGCACGAAGTCCCTTCTACTATTACTGCGTGACAAGAGACGCACCGCGTCAGGTGTGGGAGATCCAGCCCAACGTGTCCAGCACCATGCTGTGGAGCGAGTAACGCCGCCCAACCAACACATACGGAAGTCAAGGAGGAACTATGAGTACTTACGGTGACGCTTTTGCGATAACGCCCCAGCGCAGCCTGCCCCGCGAGAAGGTGGCGGAGATGCTGGAACGCATTTCCCAACTGAACGAGGAGTACGAGGAGCGTAAGGAGATCGAGGATAACCCCGCCTACCGGCAACTGCTGGAGCGGCGGCGCAGCGTGGAGAAGAAGTATGTAGGGGACGTGCAGGCACGCGGCAGAGCGATGGAGAAGGTGCTTGCTGCCGATTCGCCCGGAGAGTTGCCCGGTGAGGTCATGGCGGAGGAGCACGTCCCGACGGCGTGGGAGCCTGTGAGCTGCGTGCTGTGGCTGGCCTGCTGTGTCCTGACAGTCATCGCCGTGGCTATGACCATCGCCATACCGGATGCGCCGCGGTTCGGCATGATCGTGGGGTGCAGCTGCCTGGCCATCGGCGCGTTGACCATGCGCGGCGACGGCAAGGCATCGCTGAAGCTGAAGCGGGCGCAGACCCGCTGGGATCGGCAGTTTAATTTCGACAGCAGCGCGGAGACCGATACCGCATTCCTGGAGGAATGCGAGAATTTCGATGCAAAGTACAGGGAGAACGCAGCGGACGTGCGGATGCTCCGCCAAACGGCAAAGGAGCAGTACGACGCAGAGGTGCGCCCTGTTCAGGAGGAGATCGCCCGGTTCGAAGCAGACGAACAGGCGTGGCGTACTGCGGCGGAGACGGAGATGGAGTCCGTTGACCTTCTGCCGGAAAACTACCGTTATCTGGCCGGAAACATCGCCGCCATCGTGCGGGGACGGCGGGCTCACAGCCTGACAGATGCCCTGAATCTGGCGATCCGCGAGGAAAAGGAGGAGGCATACCGTGAATCCCAGATGGATGCGATGGCGGCGCGGAACGCCATCCTGCGGGAGCAGGCACGGAGCGAGGAACTGCACCAGAAGCAGATGCAGGAGCTGGAGCGGCAGCGCATAGAGAATGAGCGCGCCGCCAACGAGCGGCTGCTGGCCGCACAGCGGGAGCAGGCGCGGGCAGCTGACAGACGGCTGGAGCAGGAGCAGACCCGGCAGCGGCGAGAGGCCGAAAAGACCCGGATAGAAGCCGATAAGGCCCGGCAGACGGAGGACGCGCGCCGCCGTCGGCGTGAGTATGCGGCCAATCAGATCAAGCTGGCCAAAAACCAGCAGTCGAAGGATTACTGGGAGAGCGAGTGGAAGCGAAATCTCTGATGCTTCTTCCGCCGACAGAAAGGAGGGATGACCCATCGAGACAGCATCTTTTTATCGCGGCGTGTTCTGGGTGATCGACGGCGCCCTGCTGGCGTACCCGTTTATAGAGGGCGTATACGCCGGGGCCACCGCCCGCTCCGGCGCCACATATAACCACCAGAAGCTGTGGGAGCTGGTTCGCGGTTCCCGTGGCAAGTCGTACAATTACTATCCCCGCGGCAGAGTGGACGCGGACAACAGGGGTCAGCCGGTGATCTACATGAGCCCCCACGTATCGCCAGCCCTGCTGTCGGAGATACAGGCGGTGTTTGCCATCACGTCCCAGCCGCTGCTCCGATACGACAACAGCCGCCATTACAGGTGCCATCTGGATGATGGCTGGGGGGTGAAGGGTAGGGGAGATTGACAGGTAAATAGGCAGCGAAGATAGGGACATTTGCAGTGAAAAACCGCAAATGCCCCTATCTTGCTGTCTTATGATTAACTTTCTGGAACGGATAACAATGATTTTATTCGGTAGTAGCCTGCAATATGATGCTGCTAATATCGAAATCGCAACGATCAATCTTTTTCAAGGCGGCACATATCTCCCTATAATTATCCTCGAGAGATTTTTCCTGAATTTCCTGTTTTGCCTTACGGTCGGGATTCTCCTGCAACCCAATCAAAAAACCTTCTGCTGCCAATTTCTTCTGCATGATGGGCCATATGATAAATTCCAGCTCCAGCGGGGAGATGCTCCACTTCCTGTCGTGGATGTAGTCGCGAATCCACTTCACATAACGGTCATAAGGGTAGAACTCCTTGTCATTTGTGTCGATATAGTATTCCGTATCGGCGTTCTGCATTTTGCTCCAAGAGTCGATCTTTCCTACACGCAGTGCATTCTTTTTTTCATCCTTAACAAAACGCTTAATCCACTCGAGAGTAAAAGAGTCCAACGGCATATGGCAGTATTGGAAGTGGGCATAGTGCTCCTTCGCATCTTCGCAGCAAAAGAGATATTTGAACGACATGTTGATGATTTTTTGCGCCTTTCCGTATGTGCCAAGGTCTTTCCTGCTTTCCGTGAACTGGATACACCAAAGCATACACATCTCCTCGTGCAGCACATCAAACGCTTCCTGCCCACTTGGAGCAGGACCGTTAAAGTAGTCGAGCATTTTTTCTACAATGCGACCTTTGGCAGTTTCTTTTTCCTTTTGGAAATCTCTGATGCCGGTCAATGTGCGCTTGGCGTCACCATATGCGTTGTCAAATGCGTACTTAATGGCATCTTCAGATTTCACAGAGTCGAGATACTTCGTTTTTTTGTCACCAATATCCTTCTTGAAACCCTCTACCGACCGCTTAACATCTTCAGAAGTACAGCACATCACAATTTTCCTTCTTAAATATTTTATTCCGCTGCCTCGCACAGCGCCTGCCACACCTTTACCATCGCAAAGGTGTCCAGCTCGCAGTATTTCAGCAGGTCGTGCCGCGCCTTGGCTTGCTCCTCCGGCGGCATATCCTTCATTTTGGGGAAAATACTCATGGCCTCACTGCCATTGTGTACGCCTTCCAGATTGTGGTAATCCAGCGCGGGGTCATCGGGAAATATCGCCGGAAGTACGCTCTTGATGGAAAACGACCCGCCCATAGCGCGATTGTAGTAGTAACCGGACTGAAACGGTATCAGCAGATCAACGATGTTGCTTTCGATATTCAGCAGGTGCGGCGCAAGATCGGGGTACAGTGCCGCCAGCTCCCGGATACGCCCACATTCAAATTGCTTGTTATAAGCGGTGGTGCAGACGCCGAAAGGAATGTCCGCGCACAACTGCTCCGCCAGCGCGCGGCGGGGATCTGTGCCGGGCTGTGCCAGAAACTCCTTGTGCTGCAAGGCACCGCCCTCGGACTCTATGTAGTGCAGCGAATATTGAAACGGTATCTGCGTGTACGGGCGCGTACCTACATACTGCGGCACAGCGGGCTGTATCGTCTCGAAGTCCAGAAAATACAGCGGGTAGCGCAGCAGCCGCAGGAAATCACGGATGGCGGGCTTGTCGAGGTACGTCCCCTTGTCCGCCAGCGCGTATTCGATCTGTCGCAGCTGCTTGTCCCCCGTGATGTCGGGACAGTGCAGCAGCTTGTCAAAGCCGGCCATTCCTTGCTGGTAGTAGGCGATCTTTTTCTTGAACGGCAGGCGGTAGAGATCAAACACTGACGGCGACGGCACATGGCGGGAACAGTATTTCCAGAACGCGCACGGGTAGGGCTTATTGCAGTGTATAGACAGGTCGTCGCCCGGCTCGTCGGGGGATTTCAGCACCTCCTCTGCGATCCGCGTGTTGATGGCTACATTGTCCTGCTCGAAAGCTACCGCCAAGCCAACATCGGTGACCTTGAACAGCTTTTGCAGGTCAAGTGTCCCGTCGAAGATGTAGTCGCGATTCAGCACCACAAGGTAGGTGCCCGTGACCTTGACGCCGCAATGCTCAAGTACAAACTTCTGGTAGGCGACATCCGCGATATAGACTGCCTTGTCATCTGATGTGGAGCTTTTTACCTCGTAGATTGACCACCCGTCACCTTCGCGCCGCAGAATATCCACGGCGCAGTATAAGCCGTTCCATTCAAAGGACGCCTCGCAGATCACGGGGGTGTCCTTTGCAATTTCTTCCTGCGTGCGGCGCATCATAGCCGGCAGGTCGATCTCCCCATCCGTGTAGACCGTGACCTCGGTAAAGTCCCCGAACAGTCCCATGGCAAGATCGCCCACGGCGTTGCCAGTCTCCATAATGGACAGCGTATGGCTGTCCACCTCGGCAAGCTCCGGCTTATATTTGCGGAGCCATAACATTTTTGGACATTGCCACAGCGCACAGTATTTGGACTTGGAAAGGTTGACCATGCCGATTCCCCTCTCTGGGTAATTTGTCTGGAAACCCTGTCTTGAGTATAGCATTCACAAAATAGGAAAACAAGATTTGCGGCAGCATCAAGCAATATGTCGGCATATCTGAAAAATTACAGAAATGTCGATTCTCCGGCGTTTCCAATGTCGTACCAATCGCCCTGCCGAAATCCCACGGGATATCCCGCCGCGCATTGGCGCAGAAATGCCCACGCTGTAATTAAAGAATAGGCGTCAGACCTTCGGGAGGTCATCGCAGGACAGCAGCTTTTGCTTTGCTTCGTGGAACCAGCGGTTTTCCGGCTCAATCTGCAGCACATACTGAATCCTGCCCAATAGCTGCTGCCGGTAGCGCTCCGTATCAGGAACGCCGTCTGTACGAAGCGCTGCGTGGCCGCCCCGCAGGATACTGTCCGCCAGACCAAAGCGCAGGGCGTAATAGACCTCTTGTCGAAGTGATCGCTTATAGCCGGCCGGCACGGATACCTTCTCATTGACGGTCAGACCGGTCACGCTCTGCCGTCCGGCGTTGGTGATAAAATGGGTCTTGGCCTCATTCAGGTCAAAGCCCATCTCCGCCAGCATATTTTTCGCCTTCGAATAGACGGCGAACAGCGGACGATCGGCGGAAAAGGTCAGGTCATCACAGTACCGCGTGTATGCGATGGTGCGCCGCTGGCACCAGCGTGCCATGCTCGTATCAAAATTCCGCATGACCAGATTGGAAAGCGCGGGAGAGGTGGGCGCGCCCTGCGGCAAGACACCGTCCTTGCAGCACAAAGCGGTCAGCAGAAAGCCCGCCTGCCGGGAGAAGTACCGGGTGTGAAAGGCGGCAGAGTGGACCTGTTCAAAGCGGATACTGCCGAAAAAGTCGGAGATATCCAGCTTCAGGAGATACCGTTTGCCCACATGGGGCGCGGCGTTGCCGCTGAGAGTGCCGCCCTTTCGATAAGCGGTGGCCTGCGGTGCGACAGGCAGATAGGCGAGGAGATCCCGGCAGATCTTCCGCTGCCAGCGACGCAGCGTGTCGTCCGGCACGGACAGTATGCGCACATCGCCGTTACGCTTGGGGATGGTGACGGGGTGATACGCTGCCGCCGTGTGCCGCGCATAGTAAAGGAGCTTTTGCCTGCTGGTAGAGAGAAACGCCGCCAGCTGCCGGGCGTCGTACAGGAACGGCAGCTGCGGGTGAAAGCAGTGAAAATCCAGTACCATATCCGCCGCGGCCTGCATACCGAATTTGGCCACGAAGTCTGCGTCCGGCGCTTCAAATGTGACCGTATCCTTCTCGATTTTCATAGAGGCCCCCCTAACATAGAATCAGCCCCGTGCAGTACAAAGTGACCTGATATAAGCGGAGTCGAATTTCTAATCACGGCGTGATTCGCGATTCGATGGAGCGGTATCAGGCAGTCGCTTCGCTTGCGAAGCGTGCGTCCTCTTGGTAAACAGAGCGGCGACTCGCCACCCTCCTCAAAGTACGAAACTTTAAGCTGTACACTACTGCGCGGGGCTGATCTTCGGTTGTGCTTATATGGTAAAGCGCTTTGACGAGAAAGTCAAGCGGATGGCTGCGCCTCCTGCCCGTACCGGGTCAGTGCATCCATGACCTTGTGATACACCACTTGGTTGGGGTAATAGCGGTAGTCGGCAAAGACGGAGATGCCGGTGCCGTTGAAATACTCCAAAATCGCGGCGGCGCAGGCGGCGCTGCGGCTCTGCCCGTACTCGCACTGGCAAAGGATATCCAGCCCGTCCGCCCTTGCCTGACAGATGAACGCCGCCAGCGCGTCCGCCTCCGGCATATAGGTGTCGTAGTCCAGCCCCACATCCGGCAGAGCCGTCAGATCCAGATCGTGAACGACCACGGTGAACACCCGCGCTGTTTTGCCGGCGTAGTCCAGCGGAGGCATCGGGGCAGGCTTGCCGACGGAGGGCGGGTCGCAGAAGGAGATCACCGCCGTGCGGGAGAGCGTATCGGTACGCAGCAGTTCCTCGGCGGCTTTGCGGGAACAGATGGTCACGTTCATAGATATACCTCCAGTTTTGTATAGTTCGCGGTATGCCCGCAGGGACATACCGTTGCAGGGAGACTCCTCATCCTCCGTCTGCAGCTCGATGTCATACTCCCAGCCGCAATGCTCACAGATCCAGTACATATCCAGCGTGGGATAGCCGCAGACGGGGCAGGTGACGATGCGGAACATACCGGAGCGGTACTCCGGCGTGTTCTTCAAATCCTGTTCATTATGCATGAGGTCCCTCCCAACTGATGCAGTTCAGACAGCCGCCCTGTTGGGCGATCTTCCGGATGTTGACGGGCACGATCTCTTTGCTGAAAAGCTGCCGTGCGAAAGTCTCAGCCTCGGCATCCTGCTCAATGCCAAACACCGGCAGGAAAACCACCCGTTCCGTCTTCAAATAGTTCAGGTAGCAGCCAACGGCGCTGACCCCACCGGTCGGGACAAAGGGAAAATCCACCGCGTCCAGGCCGCAGTCCTGCACCGCTCGCTTCACCTGCTGCTCAAAGCCGCAGGATGACAGCGGCCGATTACACAGCACGGTGCGGTCGTCGAGAAACCGCACCATGCCGTCGGCGTGGCCGGTCATGTCGCTTTTCAGAGAGGGAATGATCAAAACCTCCGTTTCCAGCAGCTCCGAAAGCTCATGCACCAGCGCGGCAGACGGATACTCCGGGTTTTCGGAAAAGACGCGGTCGCTGATCAGGACGCGCGCCCCGGACGGCGAGAACACCACGTTCCCGCCGTCAAGGTTGATATTGCTGTATGTAACCGGCAGGCCAAGCTGCGGAGCAAGATCCTTACGAAAGTCGGTCCTCAGATCAGGATCGTTTTTCAGATAGGACGGCTCATAGCGAAAGGAGATCATCTGTCCGGAGCGTGTCCGCACCGGCATGAAGTCCCGCACCCAAACGTCCCGTGTGCCATCCAGCAGCGCATAGGGGACATCGTGCGCCGTCAGCGCCGTGAACAGCGTCTCTGCGTCAGACGGATACTGCCGCGGAAGAAGAGTGGAGATGTAGATCATATGTAACCCTCTACTATCCTTCTATTTTTACTCGGCTTCAACGAGTTCAAAGTTCAGCTTGCTTTCTTCCTCAATCCCAATCCTGCTTTTGCATGTATATTTGGACGATACTGATATTTCAACCAAAGTCACATCGCAGCCGCAAAGTGAAAACTTCCCGTGGCAGTCGCTATAATCTGGCTTTGTTTTATACAGATGGAGTTCTTTTGCTATTCCATCTGGCTTAAAGGTTACGCCATTTTCATCTTTAATGCCCTTGATGAGGACATTATCAGAATGCACACTGTCGTTAACGGAAAGCAATAACTGTCCTCCGTATACGCACCATGTTCCGGGTTTGGAGAAAAGTGGGGCAGAAACATCCGATTGTGCCGCGGATTTGGATTTGCCTGCCCCGTAACAAATTAGCTTCCCCCTCTTGTCCTGTTCATCGTGGTAGTATGCCTCGGTTTCGGTGATCCAATAACGGTGTGCGCCATCTTTGCCGCGATAGAGGATAGTACCGCCAAGCAAATCCTTTGCAACTGCTGCCGCGTCACGCTCAAAAAACTTCTCATTCAATGTTATAGTGGTACCCATCGTTCATTCTCCTTCTCATCATATTATTTTGCGTGCCATTGCCTGTACATCCATTATAAGAGCCGTTGCCGAAAAACGCAAGTTCACCAATTTCTTGGAACTTTTTCACCAATTCAGCCGCTGGTTGCGCCAGCGGATGCGCTCCGCCGCGTAGCGGCGATACCACCTCGCCGCCTCCTTATAATGCTTATCCGCCTCGTAGATCCCCGCCAGCCGCGACATGGCGGCATCGCTACCAGCCTCGGCGGCCCGGTGATACCAGCGGACGCCCTCTGCCCGGTCACACGCCACATCCTGCCCGTAATAGTATCGATGCCCCAGATGCAGCATCCCGATGGCGTCGCCGCCCACCGCCGCCTCGTAATCGGCCATAAAGCTATCCTCCCGCTCCTGTGCGTCCAGCAGCGCGTCCACCGCCGCCGCGTAGGACTCGCACTCGAAGTACAGCCGAAGCCGGGCATTCTCCGCCTCACCCACAGGGTCAAAAGCGCTCATTACATCGGAAGTCACGTTGTTCTCCGCCCGCTTATACCAGCGGATAGCCTGCGGGTAGTTGCGCTTTGTACCGCAGCCGTGTTCACAGCACCATCCGGCAGCGAACTGCGCTTCGGTAAAGTTGTGGGCTCCTGAGCGCTTGAATAGATCGAATGCCTTTGCCATAGCGTCGGGCGTGCCGCTGCGGATATGTGTCAACGCCTGCGAGAACTGTGCGTCCGCCGCCCGTCGCCGTCCGGCGATCTCCCACATCTCCGCGTACACACGGAGGGCGGGTGAAAAAGTAACATCCATGGTCATTTCCTCCTGCAATGTGATTTGCGGTCAGTGTAGCACCTTTTTTAATAAGACCTAAATATTTATATTATTTTCGGCGGTTTGGGGGTAGAAATCGGCCTCCACCGCCCATTTTTTCGTGTGCAGGCAGCAAAAACCGCCGCGTTTCATGGGTATAACGCTGCAAATGTGGGGGCTTTGAATGCGTCAAATTGTGCGCCTATACGAAATTTTGCAGAAAACCTCCTTTTGGCCTATATATGCTTATATAAATTAGGTCTTAATTATATGGGTGCTATACTGGCGGTAAAATTCGAAAAGGAGATTTTACCATGAACGCATTTGACAAGGTCATCGGATACAAGGCCACCAAGCGCGAGCTGCTGCAGCTGTGCGATATGCTCCGCAACCGGGAGATCTATGAGGAGATGGGCGCCCGCCTGCCCCATGGACTGCTGCTGTATGGCGACCCGGGTTTGGGCAAGACGCTTTTGGCGAGGTGCTTTGTGGAGGAGAGCGGGCTGCACACCATCACGGTACGCCGCGACAAGGGCGGCGACACCTTTATCGATGGAATTACACAGGCCTTTGCCAGCGCGAAGACAAAAGCACCGTCCATTGTCCTTTTGGACGACATGGACAAATTTGCCAACGAGGATGATACCCACTGCGACGCACCGGAATACGCCGCCGTGCAAGCGGGGATCGACGATGTGAAGGACACTGGTGTGTTTGTGATCGCCACGGCAAACGATATCCGCAAGCTGCCGAGCTCCCTGCGCCGTTCCGGACGGTTTGACCGAAAAATCGGACTTCGAGCGCCCACGGCGTCCGACGCGGAGGAGATCATCACCCACTATCTGAAAACGAAACGGGTTTCGGACAGTGTCAACATGGAAGACCTGACGAGGATGATGCGCTATAATTCCTGCGCCGAGCTGGAGACTATTTTGAATGAAGCGGCGGTTCGTGCGGCCTTTGCCCGCAAGACCGGCATCGACATGGAGGACATGGTGAGTGTGGTGCTGAAGCAGCAATATGGCGCACAAGAGGATATGCCTCGCGTTTCGGATGAAGTCATCGAAAAGGTGGCGCTTCACGAGGCGGGGCATCTGGTGGTATGCGAAGCGCTGTGTCCCGGCAGCGTCGGCTTTGCCTCCCTGCTTCCCTCCGATGAAAACCGGTGCGGCGGCTTTATCCACTGCTGCAAATACATCTCCGGTTCACAAAGCGCCATCATCGCCCTGGGCGGAAAGGCCGCCGTGGAGATGCGGTATGCGGGGCAGGTTGCGGAGGGATGCAGCGACGATATCGCCCGTGCGGTCAACTGTATCCGCGAGGCGGCAGCCAAGGAGGGTGCGCTGGGATTCTCCCTGCTGAATGTCGAAAGCGATTCCTCCAGCAACATGTCCGAAAGCCTGAATGCCCGCAGCGAGGCGGCGGTACAGGCGGAGCTGGAGCGGTACTACGGCAAGGCAAGGGCGCTCCTTGCTCAAAACGAGGCGTTTCTGAAAGAGATCACAGAGGCGCTGGTCATGAAGAAGACCCTGCTCTATTCCGATATTCAGGCTATCCGCGGCACCGCTGTAAAGAGAAACCCTGCGGTGACCTGCGAGGCGGCTTCAAGGTATGACGCGGCGGAGATCGAGAATTCCCCGCCGGAGGATCCGGAGGAGGCGATGCGCCAGAAGATCATGCGCAAGCTGGAGGAGGCGGAG
>NZ_DBLZXX010000017.1:0-31698 GCF_057856985.1 Vescimonas sp. | reverse complement strand
CCACGATGAAATGGTTGATGGCTATTCCCGTTTGGTCGACACCAAGAGATTCTCTCAATCGGTTTAATCTGGTGTTTTCAAGATGTCCTTATGAGGAGTCGGCCTTGCGGTCGCTTCTTTTTTTGCTCGTATTTCCTTACTTGCCGAAGTAGCGGTTCAGCAGACCCTCGAAGGCCTTGCCGTGACGGGCTTCGTCGCGGGCCATTTCATGGACGGTGTCGTGGATGGCGTCCAGATTGTACTTCTTGGCCAGCTTGGCCAGCTCGAACTTGCCGGCAGTGGCGCCGTTCTCGGCGTCCACGCGCATCTGCAGATTCTTCTTGGTGCTGTCGGTGACCACCTCGCCCAGCAGCTCGGCGAACTTGGCGGCGTGCTCGGCCTCCTCCAGGCCGGCCTTCTCCCAGTACATGCCGATCTCGGGATAACCCTCGCGGTGGGCCACACGGGCCATGGCCAGATACATACCTACCTCGGAGCACTCGCCCTCGAAGTTGGCGCGCAGGCCGTCGATGATCTCCTTGCGGACCTCCTCGGGAACATCCTCGCCAAAGACCTTACCGACGCCCACAACGTGCTCGGCGGCCCAGGTCTTCTCCTCGGACTGCAGGGTGAACTTGTCACCGCTGACGTGACAGACAGGGCACTCGGCGGGGGGAACATCGCCTTCGTAAACGTAACCGCAAACAGGACATACCCACTTTTTCATGATCGTATCCTCCATAACTTATTATAGTATATTGATTTGTGAGGGGATCACCCTCTCGCTTACTGACGTCAGTATACCACAGGATGCGGTTTTGGATGTGTTGCATCCGCAACACATCCAAAACTTTTTTCAGTATTTTTTACAAGCCCAGGAACGTGCGCCACACCCGGATGCAGCGCTCCGCCTCCGCCTGCTCATCGGCCTCGGCGGCCATGCGCAGCAGCGGCTCCGTGCCGGAGAAGCGGCAGATGACCCAGCTGCCGTCGGTGAAGTACACCTTGCAGCCGTCCTCGCGGCTGATGTGATCCACGGCCTTGCCGAAGTCCGGCGTCTCGCAATGGACGAACAGTCGCTCCTGCAGCTCCGCTTTGCGGGAGGGGGTCATGCGGAAGTCCGCCTCGGCCCACTGGGGGTCGCCGTACTGCTCGGCGATCTCGGCGAACAGCTCCGACACCGACTTCCCGGTGACGGCCAGCATCTCCACCAGCAGCGCGGCGGCGTAGATGCCGTCCTTGCCGGAGATGTGGCCGCGAACGGCCATGCCGCCGGAGGACTCGCCGCCGATGACGGCGTCCGTCTCCGCCATCTTGGCGGACACCCACTTGAAGCCCACCGGCACCTCGTAGCATTTCTCGCCCAGCCCTGCGGCCACGCGGTCCAGCAGGTGGCTGGTGGAGTTGTTGCGGACGCAGGGGCCGTGCCAGCCGCGGTACTTCACCAGATAGTAGTACAGCAGCACCAGCAGCTTGTTGGGATGGATAAACTGTCCCTCGTTGTCGATGACGCCCAGCCGGTCGGCGTCGCCGTCGGTGGCGATGCCCAGGTCGCAGTGCTTATCCAGCACCAGCGCCGCCAGCGGCTTCAGCGTCTCCATGTTGGGGGCGGGCAGCTTGCCGCCGAACAGGGTGTCGTGGCGGTCGTGGATGATCTCCAGATCGCAGCGGCAGGTGGTCAGCAGCATGCTGAGGCTGGACCAACTCACGCCGTACATGGGATCGAAACCGATGCGCAGCGCAGCGTTCTTGATGGCCTCCACGTCCACGGCGGACAGGATGCTGTCCAGATACTCATTCATGGGGTTGGCCTCGGTGATAAGGCCCCCGGCCAGGGCTTCGTCGTAGTCCACGCTCTTCACGTCGGCAGGCGTCACCTGAGCGATCTCCGCCTCGATGCGGGCCGTCACCGTCTCGTCGGCGTCGCGGCCACCGGCGGTGAACACCTTGATGCCGTTGTAGATGGCGGGGTTGTGGCTGGCGGTGACAGCGATGCCGTAGGGCTCGCCCCGCTTCTTCACGGTGAACATCATCAGGGGCGTGGGACTGGAGCGGTTGATGACGAAGGGATGGAAGCCATAGCCTACCAGCACCTCCGCCGCCCAGTGTGCAGACTCCTTGGACAGGAAGCGGCGATCATAGCCCACGCAGACCTCGGCCCCGCTGAGCCCCTCCTTCTCCATCAGGCGGCACAGGCCCGCCATCAGCAGCCGGATGTTCTCCTTGGTAAATTCGTCCGCGATGACGGCGCGCCAGCCGCCGGTTCCAAACTTGATCATATGCGCAGTCTCCTTTCAGCAGGCAAATGTCCGATCTGTGGCAGGCAGTCCCCGCCGCGCCGTATATTTGTTGTCATTATAGCCGTCTTTCCGTGGGAAAGATAGCCCAGAAAAATGCGATTTTGCCAAACATCCCCATATTTGCCGCGTTAATAGTCCACCTTCATCAGGCACAGGCCCTCCGGCGGCGCTGTAGGCCCCGCCAGCTTTCGATCCTTTGCCGCCAGGATGTCCTGCACATAGGCGGGCTCCCAGTAGCCGCGTCCCACCTCCAGCAGGGTACCAACTAAAATACGCACCATGTTCTGGAGGAAGCCGGTGCCGTGGAACGTGAAGATCACGCGGTCCTTCCGGCGCTCCACGGTGATGCTGTCCACCAGCCGGACGGTGGACTTTTTCATGCGGGGGTTGCCGCAGAAGCTGGCAAAATCGTGCTCTCCGGTGAGGTAGGCCGCCGCCTGCTGCATCCGCTCCACGTCGGGGCGGTAGTCCAGCAGCGTCACGTATTTCCGGTCGAACACCGGCTTCACCGGCCCATCGAAGCAGATGTAGCGGTATGTCTTGCCCAGCGCGTTGTAGCGGGCGTGGAACCGCGGCGACGCCTCCTTCACCTCCCGCACGGCGATGGTGTCCGGCAGATAGCGGTTCAGGTAGTCGCGGATGGTCTCCGGCGTCTCCTCCACGTCCAGCACCACATTGGCCGTCATGGCCCGGGCGTGGACGCCCGCATCGGTGCGGCCCGCGCCGGTGACGTCCACCGGATGGCCCTGCAGGCGGGAAAGCACGCTCTCCAGCTTGCCCTGTATCGTATCCTTCCCCGGCTGGCGCTCCCAGCCGAAAAAGCGGGTGCCGTCGTAGGCGATGGTCAGCTTATAGTTCTGTTCCACAAAAAATCACGCCCTTTCCGCCTTATTGTAGCAGAAAGGACGTGATTTGCCAATGGATTTTCTCACAGCCAGCCCATCATCCGGGCAAAGCTGTACAGCAGCTTCAGACCGTAGAATATGATGACGGCGCCGCAGACCTTGTTGATGACGTTCAGCACCTTCTCGTTGAAGCGGCTGCCCAGCAGGGACACGATGGTGGACAGCGTCAGGAACCAGATGATAGACGCGGAGCCGAAGCCGCAGATGAACGGCACATCGCCGCCGGCGGGCAGCGTGGCGCGGAATGCGCCCAGCATCATAGTGCCGTCGATAATGGCCTGCGGGTTCAGCCATGTCACCACGAAGGCAGAGGTGATGAGCTGCCACACCGGCACGTTCACGTCCTTGCCGCCCTCCAGACTGGCCTTGGACCGCAGCAGGCCCACGCCGATCCAGATGACGATCAGGCTGCCGATGGCCAGAATGACCTTCTGGAGCCAGGGCACCGCCTGCATCAGCGCACCCGCGCCCAAAAAGCAGCTGACGCCCAGGGAGATATCCCAGCAGATGACGATCAGCGCCGTCAGGTACACGCGGCCCCGCTTCTGGGTCAGGGCGCTGTTGATGACGAACAGGTTCTGCAGCCCGATGGGGGCCACATAGGCCAGACCCATGGTCAAGCCCTGCAAGTAGATGTTCATGGGTACGATTTTCTCCTCACACTATTTACTTTGGTTTTCTTACCTGCTATCATGATAGCACCTGCGGCGGAAAAAGCAAGAGCGCAGATTTATGTGAGCAGGTCAGGAGGAGCTAACCATGTCCGAGTCCCATTACGACTGCCCCTGTATGGAAAAGTGTCCGCTGCACCATGCCATGCAGCTCATCGGCGGCAAGTGGAAGGTCCAGATCCTGTGCGCCGTGTGCATCGCCGGCGCCATCCGCTACAACGCTCTGCGGAGCAAGCTGGACGGCGTCAGCAACACCGTGCTGTCCTCCGCCCTGCGGGAGCTGGAGAGGGATGGACTGGTGACGCGGCAGGAGTATCTGGAGGTGCCGGTGCGGGTGGAGTACAGCCCCACCGACAGCTGCCGTGAGCTGCTGCCTATTTTGGAGCAGCTGTCCGACTGGGCGGAAAAGCGGATGTAATGCAAAACGCCCCGCCTGCGCAGGGCGCAGGCAGGGCGTTGGGTGCTGTATGTATCAGACGGAGACGCGGCGCACGCCGTCGTTGGCCTTCATGAAAGCCAGCGCCTCCTCGTGGGTGATGGGCGGATCCAGCTTGGCCGTCACCTCCATGCAGAGGATGCCGTTCTGGCGGGTCAGGCTGCTCTCGGTGATCTGGCCGCGGTGGGACTTCACCAGTGCGTCAAAGCGGGCCAGCAGCTCATCGCTGTCCGTCATTTCCACCACGATCTCCTGAGTCGTCAGGGCGTCTGCCCCCACGGGGAAGCGGTGGAGCACGATCTGGATGCCCACCAGTACGGCGGCCTCGATAAGCCCTACCCAGTACATGCCCGCGCCGATGGCCATGCCTACGGCGGCGGTGCCCCACATGCCGGCGGCGGTGGTAAGGCCGCGGATGGAGTTGCCGTTTTTGAAGATAACGCCGGCGCCCAGGAATGAAATGCCGCTGACCACCTGGGCCGCGATGCGGGCGGGGTCCGCGCCCCGCAGGCCGTCCACGCCGACGAGGTCCACAAAGGCGTACTTGGACAGGATCATGAACAGGGCCGAGGTGCAGGCGATGATGCAGTGGGTGCGCACGCCCGCCTCCTTCTGGCGCTTGCTGCGCTCCAGGCCCACCAGTGCGCCCAGTATCGCCGCCAGCACGATGCGGATAAAGAATTCCAGATTATCAAATACCGTCAGCGCCGTCTCCGGCAGATAGTTGGTCAGTCCCGACAGCATAACAGCTCCCTCCCCATCGAGTATAGAAAGTAGTATTACTTATTATACTCGCTCTGTCAAGCGCTTTGTGGGGGGACATCCTGTCAAATTATCTAAAATCCTGCGTTGTTTCGCTGGTATTTCCTGTTTTTATCCACAGTCTACATGTTATGAACCCATCTGCGGCGCACCGCAGTACAGAGCTCACAAACGGAGGGATCATTGATGAAAAAAATAGTTGCATTTCTGCTGGCGGGATGCCTCGCCCTGTCCCTGACGGCCTGCGGTCAGGAGCCCGCCGGCCAGACCGACCCAGCCGAGGAGACGGTCTACCCCGCCTGCTTTGATGGAATGGAGGACCTCATCGCCGCAGCCCGGGCCGAGGGCGCGCTGACGGTCTACGGCAGTTGTGAGGAGTCATACCTGGCCGCCGCCTGTCAGCATTTCCAGGAGCTGTTCGGTATCACCGTCACGTACCAGCGCACCGCCGCCGGTGCGGACGTGTGGTTCGGCGGCTCTGCCGAGAACTGCCGCGCCGCCGCTGAGGCGGGGCAGCTGATGGCGTACAGCGCCGCCAACGCCGTCCACCTGACGGACAGCGCCTACCGCGACGATGACGGCTATTGGTACGGCATCCGCCGCAGCGTGCTGGGCTTCATCGTGGACAGCAGCATGCTCCGGCGCATGGAGATCGATGCCCCCGCTGACTGGGCCGATCTGCTGGAGCTGCCGTATCAGGAGCTGATCTGGACCTCCAACTACGCCGCGGACGGTGCGGGCCGTCTGCTGCTCCGCGCCGCCATGCAGCAGCCGGAGGCCTTCGGCGGGCGGGACTATCTGGTGTCGCTGGACGAGAACATGGCGCTCTACACCGCTTCTGACGCGGAGATGGTCCGCTGTCTGGGCACCGGCGAGTGCGTCATCGGCATCGGCTTCCTGCACGACGGCATGGCCCGCATTACCGACGACAACTGCACCGGCCTGCGGCTCATTGCCCCCGCCAGCGGCGCGCCCCAGAAGGTGGATGCCGCCGCCATCTTCCAGGACGCCGCTCACCCCAGCGCCGCCAAGCTGTGGACGGAGTACGCGCTGTCGCCGGAGTGCGTGGATCTGGCCGCCCAGAACGGCTGCTACCAGTACCCCGTCATCGACAATGCCGCATCCGTCTCTCTGCCCGCCGTCATTGGTCTGGGCAGCGCCCCGCTCCTGCTGCCGGAGGATGACGGCAGCGAGGTGGACACCTGGGTGGATGAGCTGATGGCCGCGCTCACCGAGGCCGGTGCTGACACCGGCGCGGACCGTTTCCTCGCCGACTGACGGCCTCCCCATCGCGCCCCACCGCCGCCGGAGAACCGGCGGCGGTTTTCCTATCCTGCACAGCAGCGGGGCGGCGATATTTTCCTCTTTTTCCCGAAAAGGTGTGACAAGCGGAAGGTTTGATGTTATAATAGTCAGGATATTATAATGCAAGAGGTGTTCGCATGAATCGCAGATATCCACAGCTGGAGATCGACCTCTCCGCGCTGCGCAGCAACGCCCAACACATTGTCCGCCGCTGTCATGACCGGCACATCCGCGTCTGCGGCGTGGTAAAGGGCGCGGACGGCCTGCCGGAGGTAGCACGCACCCTGCGCCAATGCGGCGCAGATGAACTGGGTACCAGCCGTCTGGAACAGGTGGAAAAGTGCCGCGCCGCCGGTATCGGCGGGCCATGGCTGCTGATCCGCATTCCCGGGCTTACCGAGCTGCCGGACGTGGTGCGCCTGTGCGAAACGTCCCTCCAGAGCGAACGCGTCACGCTGGACGCGCTGGAGGAGGAGTGTGTGCTTCAGGGCAAGACCCACCGCGTCATCGTCATGGCCGACCTGGGCGACCTGCGGGAGGGGTTCTGGGACAAGGACGAGATGGTGGACGTGTGCGTCCACGTAGAGCGGGAGCTGCCCCATGTGGTTTTGGCCGGCATTGGCGTGAACCTGACGTGCTACGGCTCCACCAAGCCCACGCCGGAGAAGATGCAGGAGCTGCTGGCCATCGCGGACCGCATTGAGCGCCGCATCGGCCGGAAGCTGGAGATCGTCTCCGGCGGCGCCACCAGTTCCTACACGCTGGTGCATTGGGATACCATGCCGGAGCGAATCAATCACCTGCGCATCGGCGAGGCCATCCTGCTGGGCAAGGACCTGCAGGTGGACTGGGGCATCCGCGACATGGACTACCTGCGGATGGACACCTTCACCCTGCGGGCGGAGGTGGTGGAGGTGCGTGACAAGCCCACCTACCCCATCGGCGAATTCGCCATCGACGCCTTCGGCCACAAGCCGGTGTACGAGGACCGCGGCATCCGGCGGCGGGCCATTCTGGCTCTGGGCCGTGCGGACGTAGGCGAGCTGGAGTCCCTGCTGCCCCGCGAGGAGGGCATTACCGTCATCGGCGGCTCCTCCGACCACTGCATTCTGGACGTGGAGGACTGCCCCCGCCGCCTGGAGGTAGGCGATGTGGTGGAGTTCTCCCTGTGTTACAGCCACATGCTCTACGCCACGGCCCGCAGCGACATGCACATTCAATTTGTAAATTAAAATAGGAGGAGAGAATATGGGAGAATTGACCGTTCTGTTGATAGGTGTGGTGGACGCACTGTTCGCCTTTTTCGTGGTGGCCCCCATGCTGCTGAATACTGCCAGCCTATTCGGCGTCCAGAAGCAGTTCGCCAAGGCCATGGTGGAGGAGGGCGTCATCGATGAGGCCACAGT
The DNA here is from genome assembly GCF_057856985.1 of Vescimonas sp. Lineage (NCBI taxonomy): Bacteria > Bacillati > Bacillota > Clostridia > Eubacteriales > Oscillospiraceae > Vescimonas > Vescimonas sp. The sequence goes on along the minus strand of NZ_DBLZXX010000017.1, from coordinate 23,934 downwards.
GAAGCAGCTGCACCCGAAAAAGCAGATCGCCGGTGTGCTGATCTCGCTGGTGCTGTTCGCCGTGCTGATCTGGACCTGCTGGAAAAGTGCGCCGATGGGCTATCTCTGCGGCGGCGTGGCGCTGGTGGCAGGATTCCTGAAGTACCGCAAGATCGTACAGTACAACAGCCTGACCGTCAAGCGGTTCCGCAACAGCTACAAGGACCAGATGGACACAAAGAAGTTCAACAAGTTTGTAGAGACTCACTTTTGAGCAAAAAAGGTACGGCGCGATGCGCTGTACCTTTTTTGCGTAAACTACGCAGCAAAAAATGGGAGACGGCAAAGCCGTCTCCCATTTTTTCGTTTGGTACGCGCAGAGCCTTACTTGACCAGGGACTTGTTGGCCTCGGCCATCTCCTGGAAGATGCCCTGATGCTTCTTGGCCATGATGGCCCTGATGACCAACAGGGTGGCAATCATCAGCGCCGCCGCGATGATGAGGCAGATGACCACGTTCTGGATCAGGCCGGCCAGGATGAAGCTGACGAAGGTAACGCCGGCCACGGTCAGGGCGTAGGGCAGCTGGGTGAACACATGGTTCAGGTGGAAGCAGTGCGCACCGGCGGAAGCCATGATGGTGGTGTCGGAGATGGGGGAGCAATGGTCGCCCATGACGCCGCCGGAGCAGGCCGCCGCCAGACCGATGGTACACAGAATGGGCTGCTGATCGTAGTTGAACACCTGGACCACGATGGGAGCCATGATGCCGATGGTGCCCCAGGAGGTACCGGTGGCGAAGCCGATGGCCGCGCCGATGATGAAGATCACGGCAGGCAGGAACTTAGCCAGATCCCCTGCGCCGGACATGGCGTTGACCACGAAGTCGGCGGAGTACATGCCGTAGCGGGTCAGGCCGCACAGCGTCCAGGCAAACGTCAGAATCAGGATGGGGGAGATCATCTGGATGAAGCCGTTGGGCACAGACTCGAAGGACTTCTCAAAGCCAATGGAGCCCCGCAGCCAGAAGTAGATGAACGTAAACACCAGAGCCAGCATGGAGCCGATGGCCAGGCCCGCGCCGGAGGAGGCGTTGGAGAACGCGCCCATGAAGTCGTGGAAATACTCGCTGGTGTCATCGTAGTAGCCGCCGGTGTAGATCAGGCCGATGATGCAGGTGACGATCAGAACCACCACGGGCAGCAGCAGATCCAGCACGGAGGACTTGCCGTTGGCGGCCTTCTCATAGTCATCGGCGCCCTCGAAGGGACGCTCGGGGGTGGTGAACAGGTCGTTCTTCACCTGGGCGTTGTACTCATGGGTCAGCATGGGACCGTAGTCGATGTTCAGGACGGAGATGACCACGATCATCAGCAGGGTCAGCAGGCAGTAGTAGTTCCAGGGGATCTGCCGGATGAACATCTGGATGCCGCTGACGGAGTCAGAGTTGACGTAGCCGGACACGGCGGCAGCCCAGGAGGACACGGGAGCGATCATGCAGACGGGAGCGGCCGTGGCGTCGATGACGTAGGCCAGCTTGGCGCGGGAGATGTGATGGCTCTCGGTGACGGGACGCATCACGGCGCCAACGGTCAGGCAGTTGAAGTAGTCGTCGATGAAGATCAGCACGCCCAGCAGCATGGTCATCAGCTGTGCGCCCGCACGGGTATGTACGGTCTTGGTGGCCCAGCGGCCGAACGCCTCGGAGCCGCCGGTCTTGTTCATCAGGTCCACCATGATGCCCAGCACCACCAGGAACACGATGATGGCGATGTTGCCCGCATCGGACACGGTGGTGACGATGCCGTTATCGCCTTCCACCAGCTGCACCAGCGTCTCCCAGGGCTGGTAGTTGCTGACCAGCAGAGCGCCCACCAGGCAGCCCAGGAACAGAGAGGAATACACTTCCTTACTGATCAGGGCCAGCACGATGGCCACAATGGGGGGCAGCAGGGACCAGAAGGTGCCTGCGAACGGGGTGGTCGCATCCTCAATGAGGATAGGTGCATCTTTATAGCTGATGCCCAGAACGACCAACAGCACGATAAAGATACCCAGCGCAACGAAATACGCGATTCTGGTACTTTTCTTTTCCATGTGTGTGATTTACCTCCTCACAAATTGGTGATCTCATCCTATCGTGTTTCCAGTGAATTGTCAATATTTCATCAATTCGCAGGGCGGGTAATTTTGAACAAATTATGAACCGCAATTTCTCCCTTTCTTCCAATTTTCATTGAATTTTACACGAATTTATCATGTAATCACAGTTCTTCTCACATATTTTATATGTATTTCATTAATAATAGTTCTGTTTCTTTACGCAGCTTTAGCGATATATCAGCCGTCTCTCCGGCCTCCGCGTCCCCGCTCCGCGTTTCCTGCGCATTTCGAAAATCCGATATTTCGTTAATTCTCCGTTAACGGCGCCGTCATCTTTCCTCCCCCGGGACGCGGCACGTCAACTGCCGGCCAGGCCGCAGCTGCGGCGGTACAGGCAGCAAAATCCACCACAGCTGCCAAAAAAGCCACCGTACTGCATCCGTGCAAACCGCAAAAAAACCACCGCATCGCGGATGCGATGCGGTGGCTTTTTCATGAGATCAGGTGCATACCGCGAAGCGGCAGAGCCTTACTTGGCCATGGACTTGTTGGCCTCGGCCATCTCCTGGAAGATGCCCTGATGCTTCTTGGCCATGATGGCCCTGATGACCAGCAGGGTGGCGATCATCAGCGCCGCCGCGATGATGAGGCAGATGACCACGTTCTGGATCAGGCCGGCCAGGATGAAGCTGACGAAGGTAACGCCGGCCACGGTCAGCGCATAGGGGATCTGGGTGAACACATGGTTCAGGTGATAGCAGTGTGCGCCGGCAGAAGCCATGATGGTGGTGTCGGAGATGGGGGAGCAGTGGTCGCCCATAACGCCGCCGGAGCAGGCCGCCGCCAGACCGATGGTGCACAGGATGGGGTCGGTGTTGAAGTCGAACACCTGGACCACGATGGGGGCCATGATGCCGATGGTGCCCCAGGAGGTACCGGTGGCGAAGCCGATGGCCGCGCCGATGATGAAGATCACGGCGGGCAGGAACTTGGCCAGCTCCCCCGCGCCGGACATGGCGTTGACCACGAAGTCGGCGGAGTACATGCCGTAACGGGTCAGGCCGCACAGCGTCCAGGCAAACGTCAGGATCAGGATGGGGGAGATCATCTGGATGAAGCCGTTGGGCACAGACTCGAAGGACTTCTCAAAGCCGATGGAGCCCCGCAGCCAGAAGTAGATGAACGTGAACACCAGAGCCAGCATGGAGCCGATGGCCAGGCCCGCGCCGGAGGAGGCGTTGGAGAACGCGCCCATGAAGTCGTGGAAATACTCGCTGGTGTCATCGTAGTAGCCGCCGGTGTAGATCAGGCCGATGATGCAGGTGACGATCAGAACCACCACGGGCAGCAGCAGATCCAGCACGGAGGACTTGCCGTTGGCGGCCTTCTCATAGTCATCGGCGCCCTCGAAGGGACGCTCGGGGGTGGTGAACAGGTCGTTCTTCACCTGGGCGTTGTACTCATGGGTCAGCATGGGACCGTAGTCGATGTTCAGGACGGAGATGACCACGATCATCAGCAGGGTCAGCAGGCAGTAGTAGTTCCAGGGGATCTGCCGGATGAACATCTGGATGCCGCTGACGGAGTCAGAGTTGACGTAGCCGGACACGGCGGCAGCCCAGGAGGACACGGGAGCGATCATGCAGACGGGAGCGGCCGTGGCGTCGATGACGTAGGCCAGCTTGGCGCGGGAGATGTGATGGCTCTCGGTGACGGGACGCATCACGGCGCCAACGGTCAGGCAGTTGAAGTAGTCGTCGATGAAGATCAGCACGCCCAGCAGCATGGTCATCAGCTGTGCGCCCGCACGGGTATGTACGGTCTTGGTGGCCCAGCGGCCGAACGCCTCGGAGCCGCCGGTCTTGTTCATCAGGTCCACCATGATGCCCAGCACCACCAGGAACACGATGATGGCGATGTTGCCCGCATCGGACACGGTGGTGACGATGCCGTTATCGCCTTCCACCAGCTGCACCAGCGTCTCCCAAGGCCGGAAGTTGCTGACCAGCAGAGCGCCTACCAGGCAGCCCAGGAACAGAGAGGAATACACTTCCTTGCTGATCAGGGCCAGCACGATGGCCACAATGGGGGGCAGCAGGGACCAGAAGGTGCCTGCGAACGGGGTGGTCGCGTCCTCAATGAGGATAGGTGCATCTTTATAGCTGATGCCCAGAATGACCAACAGCACGATAAAGATACCCAACGCAACGAAATACGCGATTTTGGTACTTTTCTTTTCCATGTGTGTGATTTACCTCCTCACAAAATGTGCTTTCATCTTAGCCGGTTTTTAGCAGATTGTCAACGTTTCAGCAATCTGGAGGGCGGGTAATTTTGAACAAATTATGAATCGCACTTTCTCCCTTTTCCCCAATTTCGGGCCAATTTTTCGGCTTCTTATCGGCATTTTGTCTTTTCTTAACATAGCCTTAGCGGGTATCCGTATCCGCTTTTCTGCCTGTTTATAACCCGATTTCGTCCACATGGCCGGTATTTGTAGTGAAATATCGCTATCGTATTTTCGCTCGCGTTAAGATATTTACGCGGTTCAGTGTTTTATAAGCGCGCAAAAAATGGGAAGTCCCTACGGACTTCCCATTTTTTGCGCGGTTCGGTATAGGAGGACGCCTTACTTGGCCAGAGCCTTGTCGGCCTCGGCCATCTCCTGGAAGATGCCCTGATGCTTCTTGGCCATGATGGCCTTGATGACCAGCAGGGTGGCCACCATCAGCACCGCGGCGATGATGAGGCAGATGACCACGTTCTGGATCAGGCCGGCCAGAATGAAGCTGACAAAGGAGACGCCAGCCACGGTCAGCGCATAGGGGATCTGGGTGAACACATGGTTCAGGTGGTAGCAGTGGGCACCGGCAGAAGCCATGATGGTGGTATCAGAGATGGGGGAGCAGTGGTCGCCCATAACGCCGCCGGCGCAGGCCGCCGCCAGACCGATGGTGCACAGCACAGGCTGCTGATCGTAGTTGAACACCTGGACCACGATGGGGGCCATGATGCCGATGGTGCCCCAGGAGGTACCGGTGGCGAAGCCGATGGCCGCGCCGATGATGAAGATCATGGCGGGCAGGAACTTAGCCAGGCTGCCGGCGCCGGACATGGCGCTGATGACGAAGTCGGCGGAGTTCATGCCGTAGCGGGTCAGGCCGCACAGCGTCCAGGCGAAGGACAGGATCAGGATGGGGGAGATCATCTGGATGAAGCCCTGAGGCACGGACTCGAAGGACTTCTCAAAGCCAATGGAGCCCCGCAGCCAGTAGTACACATAGGTGAACACCAGAGCCAGCATGGAACCGATAGCCAGGCCCGCGCCGGAGGAGGCGTCAGAGAAAGCGGAAGCGAACGCATGGTAGTTGCCGCTCTCGGTATCGAAGTAGCCGCCGGTGTAGATCAGGCCGATGATGCAGGTGGCGATCAGAACCACCACGGGCAGGATCAGGTCGATAACGGAGGACTTGCCCTTGGAGCCGGTCTCGTAGTCGTCAGCGCCGGCGAAGGGACGCTCGGGGGTGGTGAACAGGTCGTCCTTGACCTGCGCGTTGTACTCATGGGTCAGCATGGGACCGTAGTCGATGTTCAGGATGGAGATGACCACGATCATCAGCAGGGTCAGCAGGCAGTAGTAGTTCCAGGGGATCTGGGCTACAAACAGCTGGATTCCGTTGACGCTGTCGGACTGGACGTAGCCGGACACGGCGGCAGCCCAGGAGGACACGGGAGCGATCATGCAGACGGGAGCAGCCGTGGAGTCGATGACGTAGGCCAGCTTGGCGCGGGAGATCTTGTGGGACTCGGTGACGGGACGCATCACGGCGCCCACGGTCAGGCAGTTGAAGTAGTCGTCGATGAAGATCAGCACGCCCAGCAGCATGGTCATCAGCTGTGCGCCGCCGCGGGTCTTAACGGACTTCTTGGCCCAGCGGCCGAACGCCTCGGAGCCGCCGGTCTTGTTCATCAGGTCCACCATGATGCCCAGTACCACCAGGAACACGATGATGGCGATGTTGCCGGAGTCGGACACGGTGGTGACGATGCCGTTATCGCCTTCCACCAGCTGCACCAGCGTCTCCCAGGGCTGGAAGTTGCTGACCAGCAGAGCGCCTACCAGGCAGCCCAGGAACAGAGAGGAATACACTTCCTTGCTGATCAGGGCCAGCACGATGGCTACAATGGGGGGCAGCAGGGACCAGAAGGTGCCTGCGAACGGGGTGGCCGCGCCTTCCACAATGATGGGAGCGTCCTTGAATGTGAAGCCGAGGATCGCCAGCAGCACCACAAAGACACCCAGCGCAACGAAATACGCTATTTTGGTACTTTTCTTTTCCATGTGTGTGATTTACCTCCTCACAAATTGTTCTCTCATCATACCTGCCTGTTAAGATATTGTCAACCTCTTAACGTCATATTCCATTATTTTAACAAATTGTAAACACGCTTTTCCGTCATTCTCACAAATTTTCAGGCTCCGTGCTTGGGAAACCTTGCATTTTCCTCTCCCCCGCTTTTGGTATTTTCCCTGTAAAATCAAGGCTTTTTGTTACGTCAGCGTATAAAAGTATGCCGGAGCAAGCTGCTCCGGCATACGAATTTTGTATGTATTTTGTCGTTAATTCCGCGTTAAGGCTGTTTAGAAGAAGAACTGCTTGATCTGCCCGTACAGCACCAGCAGCAAGCCCAGCGGGGCAACATAGCGGACGCAGACGTTGTAGAACTTAAAGGCGGTAAACTTGTTGCCGCACTGCTCGATCTCATCCTTGACCACATCCGTACCGATCTCATAGGCCACCATGAAGGTCATCAGCAGCGCTCCCAGCGGCATCATGACGCCCTCCGAGACGGCATCCCAGAAGTCAAGCCAGTCGGCAGCCCAGGCCTTCGGCTCCGCAATTCCCAGCAGATCCGCAGGCGAGAAGTTGCTGTTACCCAGTGCGTCCGCACAAACCAGAATGCAGCCCAGGCCGACAGCAGCCGCAGCAATGAGGGTATATACCTTGCGCTTGTCTCCCTTGCCCGCGTCACGGGCTTTGTCAACGAAGTGCGCTACGATGACCTCCAGCAGGGAGATGGAGGAGGAGATGGCGGCGAACACCACCAGCAGGTAGAAGAGAATGCCGAAGAGCGGGCCCATACCGCCCATACGGCTGAACACATTCTGCATGGTGACGAACAGCAGGCCGGGGCCGCCCAGATCGCCGTTGGGGTCAAGGGCGAAGCGGCCGGGCAGCACGCACAGAGCCGCCATGAAGGCCACGATGGAGTCCATGATAACGATCAGCAGGCCGTTCTTCTGAATGTTCTCTTTCTTGCCCAGATAAGAGCCGTAGGTGATCATAGCGCCCATGCCCAGAGACAGGGAGAAGAACATCTGGCCGCCGGCGGTGGCAAATACCTGGAAGATGTTGGGTGCTTCTTCGATCACGCCGTTCGCAACAGCCCAGCCGGGAACAAACATATACTTCAGGCCGTTCACCGCGCCGGGCAGGGTACAGGCGCGGATAATGCAGATCAGCAGCGCGACAAACAGTGCGGGCATACCCACGGAGCAGACCTTCTCGATACCGCCGCCCACGCCGCCGAGGACTATGAGCATGGTCAGCGCCACGAAGATCAGGCCATAGATAACAGCCTCGGTGGGGTTGGCGATCAGCGCCGACCAGGCCTCGGCGCCAACGGAAGTGCCATTGGCTGCCGCAGCCTCAGCAAATACATTTGCACCAAAACCGGCCTTGAGCAGGTCGCCCACATTGAGAATGACATACTTGATGCAGTAGCCGCCCAGCGCGCAGTAGAAGAACAAAATGAAAAATGCGGATGCGATACCCATCCAGCCCATCCATTTGAACTTCTTGGAGACCATCCTGTACGCCTCGACCGCGCCCTTGCCGGTCTTACGGCCGATGGCAAGCTCACTGATCATCACGATGAAGCCGGTGGTGACACCCAGGAAAATATACACCATCAGGAACGTGAAGCCGCCATTGGCACCCATCTTATAGGGGAAGCCCCAGATGTTGCCCAGACCGACCGCCGAGCCGACCGCGGCCATCAGGAATCCGAAATTGGATCCAAAGCCTTTTCTTTCTTCCATATCTTCTCTCCTTACGATTTCCCCCGCCTTCCCAGCGGGCGTATTTGTATCTTACCGCGAGAAAAAAGTCTTGTAAATAAGAGTAAACGTTTCTTAACGTCCGCTTCCCGAAAGTCATATTTTCCTTTATTTACAACATATAAAAGCCCTGTGAAGTGTCGATTTTCGTCGCCGTCTTTTTTCTTGTAGAGAAACTCACAAATTGGAAAGAAGCACCCCTCCTCGAGGGGTGCTTCCGGTTTGATCCGGTTGTTATGCGGCGCTCAGTCGCCCTCCCGCATGCGGTAGCCCACGCCCACCTCCGTGAAGATGTACTGAGGGTTGCCGGGGGTAGGTTCGATCTTGCGGCGGATGTTGGCCATGTTCACCCGCAGGATCTGGTTGTCGGTCTTGGCCTTGGGGCCCCACAGCTCGCGGATGATGAAGTCGTAGGTCAGGACCTTGCCGGCGTACTTGCCCAGCAGGGCCACGATCTTGTACTCGTTGACGGTGAGACCGGCGTTTTCGCCGTGCATCAGTACCTGATGCTTGTCGTAGTCGATGGTCAGGTCGCCGGTGACGAACTTGCCGGACTGGGCGATCTGGGTATTGGACAGGGTTGTGCGGGTGTGGCGGATGGCGGTGCGGATGCGGGCCAGCAGCTCCGACGTGCCGAAGGGCTTCACCAGATAGTCGTCTGCGCCGTAGTCCAGGGCCTCCACCTTGTCATGCTCGTGATTTCTCGCGGAAACCACCACCACCGGCAGATTGGACCACTTGCGCACGGACTTCAGCACCTCCATGCCGTCCATGTCCGGCAGTCCCAGATCCAGCACGATCATGTCCGGGCAATGGGAGGCGATCATGGTCAGGGCCTCCTCGCCACTGCGGACGATGATGGTGTCGTAGCCGTTGGCCGTGAGGATCATGGAGATGAAGTTGCTGATGGACTGCTCATCCTCCACGATCAGGACCTTGTCTTTAATCTTCATCGTCGTCTCCTTTCATGGGCAGCGTCACGGTAAAGCACGCGCCGCCGTCTTTTTTATTCTCCCCCCGTATCGTCCCGCCGTGGGCCAGCACCACCGTCCGGCACACAGACAGGCCGATGCCCATGCTGCGTTTGCCGTCGCTGCTGCGGTCACTGCGGGCCGCTCCGTCGAATAACTTATTCAGAAGGTGCAGCGGGATGCCCCTGCCGTTGTCGGCCACGGTGAACACCGCATCGCCCCCCTGCTGGGACAGCGTCACATCGATACGGCTGGTGCCGCCGTGGATCACGGCGTTTTCCATCAGGTTCACCAGCACCTGCTCGATGAGCAGCGGGTCCATGGGCACCATCATCAGCTCATGGGGCACCGACACATGTACCTCCACGTCAGGGTAGTGCTTCTGCGTCTTGGCCACGGCGCTGCCGATGACCTCCTCCGCCGCCTCCGGCGCCTTCTTGACCCGCGCCTCCTCGGAATTGTGAATGCGCGTGATGGACAGCAGGTTCTCCACGATGCGGATGAGCCACTGGGCGTCCTCGTTGGTGGAGCGCAGCAGCTGCTGCCGCTGCTCCTGCGTCAGCTCGCCGTCCTGCTCCAGCAAAACGTTGGTAGCTCCCACGATGCCGGTCAGCGGGGTGCGGATGTCGTGGGACACCGCCCGCAGCAGGTCGGCGTACATCTTCTCCCGTTCCGCCTCGCGGCGGACGGTCTCCGTCTGCTTGGCGCGGCTGGTGACAGCCGCCGTCAGCACGGAGATGGTCATCATCACCAGAAACGTCAGCGGAAATCCGGTCAGCGTGAAGCTGATGTGCCAGTAGGGATACGTGAATATGTAGTCCACGCTGAACACACCGGCCACGGCGGTGATGATACCCAGGATATAACCGTTGGTCCAGTAGGCCGTCAGGAACACGTCCAGCAGGAAGATCACCGCCACGTAGCTGGTGTCCCGGTGCAGGTCGATGTTCCGCAGGAACAGGCACAGCAGCACCGCCGCCAAATACAGCCCAAAGGCGATGGCCAGATCCCGTCCGGAGTAGGGCAGACCCAGACTGGCCGCGGTGCGCTCCCGCTTATCCTGGCTGCGCAGCCGGTCCCGATAGGCTTTCTTATCCACCGGCGCTCCCTCCCCTTTATATGTCTGGCGCTATTGTATCACATTATCGCGTTAAGAAAGCGTTAAAATGCCGTTAAGACTTACCCTTTTTTCTCTTTCTCCCGGGGCCGCTTGACAAGGTATCCCTGTATTTGCTATTCTATAGTATTGTATGTAAAGAGATGGCAGGCGGGGCGCTCCCCCGTCCGCCGGAAAAGAGGTAATCGCAATGTATGATGCCGTGATCATCGGCGGCGGCGCGGTAGGCTGCGCCGTGGCCCGCTGGCTCAGCCGCTACCGCCTGCGCATCTGCCTTTTAGAGCGCGGCGAGGACGTGTGCATGGGCACCAGCAAGGCCAATTCCGCCATCTGCCACGCCGGCTTCGATGCGCCGGTGGGCTCCGCCAAGGCGCGGTTCAACGTGGAGGGCTCCCGCATGATGGAGACGCTGTCCCGCCAGCTGGACTTCCCCTATCGCCGCTGCGGCGCGCTGGTGCTGTGCTTCAACGAGACCGACATTCCCCGTCTGGAGGAGCTGAAGGCCCGTGGTGAGTGCAATGGCGTGGAGGGTCTGACCGTCCTGGACCGCGATGCCCTGCGCCGTCAGGAGCCCCGGGTCGCGCCGGAGGCTGTGGCCGCGCTGCATGCGCCTACCAGCGCCATCATCTGTCCTTTCGGCATGACCATCGCGCTGGCGGAGAACGCCGCCGCCAACGGCTGCGAGTTCCGCTACGACACGGAGGTACAGCGCATCCGCCGTCAGGACGGCGGCTTCCTGCTGGAGACCAGCCGCGGCCCGCTGGAGAGCCGCACGGTCATCTGTGCCGCCGGTGTCCACGGCGACACGCTCCATAACCAGCTGTGTGAGAGTCAACTGCACATCGTCCCCCGCCGCGGCGAGTACTGCCTGCTGGACCGCCGCGATGGCGGCCTGACGCGGCACACTATTTTCCAGCTTCCCTCCGCCATGGGCAAGGGCGTGCTGGTGACCCCCACGGTCCATGGCAACCTGCTGGTGGGCCCCACTGCGGAGGATCAGGAGGACAAGGGCTGCACCGCCACCACCTCTGCGGGCCTGCGCCGCGTGGCGGAGACGGCGGCGCGCAGCGTACCGGGCCTGCCCATGCGGGATGTCATCACCAGCTTCGCCGGGCTTCGCGCCCATCTGGTGGGTGGTGACGACGACTTCATCGTGGGTGAGAGCGCCGACGGCTTCTTCGAGGCCGTGGGCATCGAGTCCCCCGGCCTGTCCTCCGCCCCCGCCATCGGCCGGTATCTGGCCGGACTGGCCGCGGAGAAGCTGGGCGCGGCGGAGAAAGATGACTTCATCGCGGAGCGCCGCGATATCCCCCGTCCCCGTGAGATGGACTTTGCCGCCCGACAGGCGCTGATAGAAAGAGACCCCGCCTACGCCACGGTGGTCTGCCGCTGTGAGGAGATCACCGAGGGTGAGATACGGGAGGCCATCCGCCGGGGCGCACGGTCGCTGGACGGTGTGAAGCGCCGCGTGCGGGCCGGCATGGGCCGCTGTCAGGGCGGCTTCTGCACGCCGCGGGTGCTGGAGCTTCTCCACGAGGAGCTGGGGACTCCCATGACCGAGCTGACCAAATGCGGCGGCGAGAGCCGCCTGCTGGCGGGCCGCACCAAGGAGGTGCTCTCATGAAAACTGTACAGCTGGCCATCGTGGGCGGCGGTCCCGCCGGACTGGCCGCCGCCGCAGCCGCCTATGACGCAGGTCTGCGGGATATCCTCATTCTGGAGCGCAGCGGCGAGCTGGGCGGCATCCTGAACCAGTGCATCCATGCCGGCTTCGGACTCCACACCTTCCATCAGGAGCTCACCGGCCCCGAGTACGCCCAGCGCTATATCGACGCCGTACACGAGCGGGGCATCCCCGCCTGGACGGACTGCATGGTGCTGGACATCACGCCGGACCGTGTGCTCACCGTCACCGGCCGCGCCGTAGGCTTGCAGCAGATCAAGGCGCAGGCGGTGGTACTGGCCATGGGCTGCCGTGAGCGGCCCCGAGGCGCGCTGAACATCGCGGGCACCCGCCCCGCCGGCATCTGGTCGGCGGGCACCGCCCAGCGCATGGTGAACATGGAGGGCTATCTGCCCGGGCGGCAGGTGGTGATCCTCGGCTCCGGCGACATCGGCCTCATCATGGCCCGCCGCATGACGCTGGAGGGCGCGGAGGTCAAAGCCGTGGCGGAGGTCATGCCCTATTCCGGCGGTCTGAAGCGCAACATCGTCCAGTGTCTGGATGATTTCAATATTCCCCTGTATCTGTCCACCACCGTGGTACAGATACACGGGCAGGAGCATCTCACCGGCGTGACGCTGGCGCAGGTGGACGACAAGCGCCTGCCCATCCCGGGTACGGAGCGGTACATCCCCTGCGACACCCTGCTGCTCAGCGTGGGTCTGCTTCCGGAGAATGAGCTGACCCGTCAGGCGGGCGCGGCGCTGGACGCCGTCACCGGCGGCCCCGTGGTGGACGAAACGCTGGCCACCTCCCTGCCCGGCGTGTTCGCCTGCGGCAACGTGCTGCATGTCCACGATCTGGTGGACTTCGTCTCGCAGGAGGCGGCCGCCGCAGGCCGCAGCGCCGCCCGCTTCGTGCTGGAGGGTGCAGCGAGCGGCGACAGCATCCGGCTGGAGGGCAAAAACGGTGTGCGCTACACCGTGCCCCAATCCCTGCATCGGGGCGGCGGGCCGGTGACGGTGCGCTTCCGCGTGGGACAGCCCTACCGCAGCGCGGCGCTGTGCGCCTATGCGGGGGACACGCTGCTCAAACGCATCCCCAAGCGCATCCTGACCCCCGGCGAAATGGAGAGCTTTCCCATTGACCCCGCCGCCATCCCCGCCGATGCGGACACGGTGACTTTCGTAGTAGAGGAGGCGCAGGCACAATGAAACGTGAATTGATCTGCATCGGCTGTCCCATGGGCTGCCACCTCACCGCCGAAGTAGAAAACGGCGCGGTGACCTCCGTCACCGGCAACACCTGTCCCCGCGGCGACGCCTACGCCCGCAGGGAGTGCGTTGCGCCGGTGCGCACCGTCACCGGTACCGTGGCCATCGAGGGCGCGGCCCTGCCGGTGCTGCCGGTCCGCACCAACGGCGAGATCCCCAAGACACAGGTCTTTGACGTGGCCCGCGCCCTCCGCACCGTCAAGGTCCAGGCCCCCATCGCCATCGGCGACGTGGTACTGCAAAACGTCTGCGGCACCGGCGTGGACGTGGTGGCCGCCAAGAACATGGCGCGAACCTGACCCTCGCCGTATGAGCGCAAAAAAAGAGACGCAGGCTGAAAGCCTGCGTCTCTTTTTCGCTTGCGGATCTTGTATGAACAAGGCGAAAAAACGCCCATAAAAAGCAAAACGCCACGCACATGGCGTGGTGGTCATCCTTTGTGGGTGGGACGTTTACCGCTCGCTGACCTGCTGCCGGCAGTCGCCGAAGATCATATCGTCCAGATCGCCCATGATCCAGTTGTTCATCATAACACTATCACGCTCCTTTCTTCATTTGATTACACAGATAGTATATGCCGTTTTCATCCCCTTTGCAACCCCAATTTTATACATATCTCACAATTTGTATTTGCTATTTTTTGATAGTTTGCACAATGGCACTTGCCGTCCATACCATATATAATGACTGCATACCATCGGTTGATAAGGTACGAACGTATTGGGGATATACTATGAGAGAGTTTCACGCCGGAACATTTGACATCGCCGTCATCGGCGCCGGACATGCCGGCATCGAGGCGGCGCTGGCGGCGGCGCGTCTGGGCATGCGCACCGTCTGCTTCACCATCGATCTGGACGCAGTAGGCAACATGCCCTGCAACCCCGCCATCGGCGGTACCGGCAAGGGTCATCTGGTGCGGGAGCTGGACGCTCTGGGCGGCGAGATGGCCCGTGCGGCGGACTGCGCCTGCATCCAGTACCGCATGCTCAACCGTGCCAAAGGCCCCGCAGTCTGGTCCCTGCGGGCCCAGGCGGACCGCCGGAAATATCAGCAGGTGATGAAGCACACACTGGAACGGCAGGAGAACCTGACCCTGCGTCAGGCGGAGGTAACGGAGATCCGCTGTGAGGATGGCCGCGTGGCCGCCGTGGTGCTGCGCACCGGCGCGGTATTCACCGTCCGCGCCGCCATCCTCTGCACCGGCACGTACCTGACGGGCCGCACCATCGTGGGCGAGTGCATCGAGTCCTCCGGCCCCGACGGCATGCATGCCGCCAACGCCCTGACGGCCAGCCTGTTGGCACTGGGCCTGCCCCTGCGCCGGTTCAAGACCGGCACGCCGCCGCGGGTGAACCGCCGCAGCATCGACTTTTCCAAAATGGAGATACAGGAGGGCGACCCCGCCCCCCTGCCCTTCAGCTTCACCACGGCCCAGCCGCCGGAGAACCGCGCCGTGTGCTACCTGACGTACACCAACGCCGAGACGCACCGCATCATCCGCGAGAATCTGGGCCGCAGCCCCATCTACTCCGGTGTCATCGAGGGCATCGGCCCCCGCTACTGCCCGTCCATCGAGACGAAGATCGTCCGCTTTGCGGACAAGCCCCGCCACCAGCTGTTCATCGAGCCCATGGGGCTGGACACCGAGGAGATGTACATCCAGGGGTTCTCCTCCTCCATGCCGGAGGAGGTGCAGCTTCAGATGCTCCACAGTGTGGCCGGACTGGAGCACGCGGAGATGATGCGCCCCGCCTACGCCATCGAGTACGATTGCATCGATCCACTGGCCCTGCGGCCCACGCTGGAGGTCAAGACCGTCTCCGGTCTGTACGGCGCGGGACAGTTCAACGGCTCCTCCGGCTATGAGGAGGCGGCGGCCCAGGGCTTCGTGGCCGGCGTCAACGCGGCCCTGGCCCTGAAGGGCCAGCCCCCCATGCTTCTTAAGCGCAGCGAGAGCTACATCGGCACCCTTATCGACGATCTGGTGACCAAGGGCACTCAGGAGCCGTACCGCATGATGACCTCCCGCTCCGAGTACCGGCTGGTACTGCGGCAGGACAACGCCGACCAGCGTCTGTGCCCCATTGGCCATCGCATCGGCCTGGTGTCCGATGCGCGGCTTCAGGCCGTGGAGGAGAAGTACGCCGCCGTAGAGCGGGAGATCAGGCGCCTGACCCACACCGGCGTGGCCGGCAGCAACGCTCTCAACACCCTGCTGACAGCCCGCGGCACCGCACCGGTAGCCGACGGTGCGCGGCTCATCGACCTGCTGCGCCGTCCGCAGGTGTCCTACGATGACCTGCGCCCCTTCGACCCTGCCGCGCCGGAGCTTCCCGGGGCGGTGCGGGAGCAGGTGGAAATATCCGTCAAATACGAGGGCTATATCCGCCGCCAGCAGCGGCAGGTGGAGGACTTCGAGCAGCTGGAAAAGCACGCCCTCCCCGACCGCATGGATTACAGTGCCATACAGGGCCTGCGTCTGGAGGCGCGGGAGAAGCTGGACGCGGTGCGTCCCCTGAATCTGGGGCAGGCCAGCCGCATCTCCGGCGTCTCACCGGCAGACGTGGGCGCACTGATGATCTGGCTCCAGACCCATCGAGATAAGGAGGAATGACCATGGGTAAACTGCGATTTCTCTTTGCGCTGTGGATGGCCAAGCTGTCCATCCCCGCGCTGAAGATCACTCACCACAACGGCACGGACTTCCCCGGCAGCCTTGCCGTCAGACTGTGCCCCGACTTTCTGCGCTACGTGGGCAAGCCCAAAACCATCGTGGCCGTCACCGGCACCAACGGCAAGACCACGGTGTCCAACATGCTCAACGACATTCTGGAGGCCGGCGGCCGCCGCGTGCTGAACAACCGCGCCGGCAGCAACATCGTCTCCGGCGTGTCCACCGCCTTCATCCGGAACTGCGACCTGCTGGGCCGCGTGAAAAAGTGCGACATGGCGGTGCTGGAGGTAGACGAGCGCTCCGCCCCCAGAATTTACCCCTACGTGAAGCCGGACTACATCGTGGTCACCAATCTGTTCCGCGACTCCATCATGCGCAACGCCCACCCCGGCTACATCGCGGACATCCTGACCCGCTCCTTCCCCAAATCGTCCAAGCTGATTTTGAATGCCGACGATCTGATCTCCTGCTCCGTGGCGCCGGAGAACCCCCGGGTCTACTTCGGCATCGACCGCCTGCCCACCGATGTGACGGCGTGCGAGAACCTGCTGAACGACATGCGCATCTGCCCTCGCTGCGTCGGTCCGCTGCGCTATGAGTACCGCCGCTACCACCACATCGGCCGCGCCGTCTGCGAAAACTGCGGCTTTCACTCCCCGGACTGTGACTATCTGGCCACCTGCGTGGACGTGGCGGGCCGCACCATGACCCTCCGCGAGGGCGGGCAGGACTACCCCTACACCCTGATCGCCGACAGCATCCACAACATCTACAACATGGTGACGGTCATCGCCGTCCTGCGCCAGCTGGGCTGGTCCCACGCCGACATAGAGCAGCGCCTGTCCCGGGTAAAGGTGCTGGCCTCCCGCCTGTCGGAGGAGAAGATCGGCGGCGTCAATGTGATCATGCAGATGTCCAAGGACAAAAACGCCCTGGCCTGCTCCCGCAACTTTGACTACATCCGCTCCAAGCCCGGGAAGAAGGAGCTGCTGGTGATGATGAACTGCATGGGCGTGGCGAAGAGCTGGTCGGAAAACCCCAGCTGGATGTACGACACGGACTTCGAGTTCCTGAACAGCGACGATGTGACCTGCCTGGTCTGCGCCGGTCCCCGTGCCTACGACTACCGGCTGCGGCTGCTTCTGGCCGGCATCCCCGATGAAAAGATACGGCTGGAGGAGGATGAGTTCGCGGCACTGAAGCTGCTTCCCCTGCGCTCCGGCGACGACGTGTATATCCTCTACGGCGTGGACGGCATGCCGCTGGCGTTCCGCGTAAAGGCGAAGCTGAAGGAGATGCTGCTGGCAAAGGAGGATGGACAATGAGAGCTGAAATTCTGTTTCCGGAGGTCTGCAACCTCTACGGCGACCTGCAAAACGTGTACTACCTCCGGCGCTGCTGCCCCTCGCTGGAGATCGTGGAAACGGATCTCCACAGCCGTCCCCGCTTTCTGGACGGAGAGGTAACGCTGGTGTTCATGGGCAGCACCACCGAGCAGGGCCTGCGCCTGGTTGCCGATGCCCTGCGGCCCTACGCTGCGGACATCGCTGCCCGCGTGGACGCGGGCCAGCTGCTGCTTCTCACCGGCAACGCCCTGGACGTGTTCGGTCAGGCCATCGAAAGCGACAGCGCCGACACCATTGAGGGTCTGGGCCTCCTGCCCTGCCGTGCCCGTTACCAGATGATGAAGCGCCACAACAGCTTCTTCCTGGGCTCTTTCGAGGACATGGACGTGGTGGGCTTCAAAAGCCTGTTCGGCCATAGCTACGATGCGCCGGAGCGGGACGGCTGGTTCCGCGTCGCCCGCGGCGTAGGCCGGAACCCCGACACGCCGCTGGAGGGCTACCGCCGCGGCGGCCTGATGGCCACATACCTCATTGGTCCGCTTCTGATTCTGAATCCGCCGCTGTGCAAGTGGCTGCTGCGCCGGATGAACGCCCCCTCCGATGCCCTGGCCTTTGAGGAGGCCGCCATGGCCAGCTACGAAAAGCGTGTGGCGGAGTTCCGGCAGGAAAGCCGCAATTACCTCTATTGAGCCGCGCACACCCGCTCAACACGCAAAAGCCTCCCCTGCGTCCCCAAAAAGCGCAAAAAAGAACCGCCCGCGGGCGGTTCTTTTTTATCGTTTTCAGCCGGCTCAGATGTACTGGCGCATGCCCTCGGTGGCCACGTCCTCATCGGCGCTGACGGTGACGGTGAACTTCACCTCGTTCTCCTCGCTGAAGCGGTCCAGCCAGTGCAGGAACTTCTCCACGGCCTGCCAATCGCTGCTGCCGGCGATCTTGCACAGGTTGTCCACGAACACATGGGAAATATCAAAATTGCCCGCGTACATACCGCACAGGAAGCCCCGCAGGCAGTCAAAAGAATCCACATTGTAGTCGCTGGCGTTGACCAGACGGACGTTATAGCTGATGTCGTAGGTCATGTCGCGGCTGGGCTCGATGCACACAACGCTGCCGCTTTCAGAGTCCACGCTGGCATGGATCAGCTCGATGAGCTGCTTCGTCTTACCTGCACCGTTCGCGCCCATGATCAGTCTAACCATAAGAAATCACTCCTTTGTCATAGTGGAGCTGGCTTTACTCCTGCTTGTAGCATATCATACCAACGGGAAAATAGCAACGGAAAAAAACCGGCCCCTTTTTTGGTCAAAACGCCTTAGCGGCCCAGCTTTGCCAGCAGTGCGGCCCGCATCTCCTCGTACCCCGGCTTGCCCAGCAGGGCAAACATGTTCTTCTTATAGGCCTCCACACCCGGCTGGTCGAAGGGATTCACATCCAGCAGATAGCCGCTGAGACCGCAGGCATACTCGAAGAAGTAGATAAGCTGGCCCATCGCCTTTTCGTCCAGCCCGTCGGTGTACAGTGTGACGTTGGGCACGCCGCCCTCCACATGGGCCAGCAGGGTACCGTCCATGGCCTGCTCGCGGATGAAGTCCATGCTCTTTCCCGCCAGGAAGTTCAGGCCGTCGCCGTCCGTCTCGTCGTAGGGCACGGGATTCTCGTGCCGGGAAGCGCCAAAGCGCACCACCGTCTCAAAGAGGTGCCGCTCGCCCTGCTGGATATACTGGCCCATGGAGTGCAGGTCGGCGGTGAACTCCACGCTGGCGGGGAACAGGCCCTTGCCCTCCTTGCCCTCGGACTCGCCGTACAGCTGCTTCCACCACTCGGCCATGAACCGGAAGCAAGGCTCATACGCCGCCAGGATCTCGATCTTCTTGCCGGTGCGGTACATCTCGTACCGCGCACCGGCATACTGCCACGCAGGATTGGCGTCCATCTCCGCCGCGGTGCAGATGTCCATCATCTCCCGCGCACCGGCCATCAGCGCCTCGATGTCGATGCCCGCCACGGCGATGGGCAGCAGGCCCACGGCTGTCAGCACGCTGTACCGGCCGCCCACCTCGTCGGGCACCACAAAGGTCTCATAGCCCTTGGCGTCCGCCAGCGCCTTCAGTGCGCCCCTGTGGCGGTCGGTGGTGGCGTAGATGCGCTTAGCCGCGCCGTCTGCGCCGTACTTCTTCTCCAGCATCTCCCGGAAGAAGCGGAAGGCCACCGCCGGCTCCGTGGTGGTGCCGGATTTGGAGATGACGTTGACGGAGAAGTCCACGCCGTCCAGCAGCTCCACGATCTCGCTCATATAGTCGGAGGAAAGCCCGTTGCCCACGAAGTAAATGTTGGGCGTCTCCTTCTTTTTCAGGTTGTAGTTGGGCGACCGCAGGCACTCGATGACGCCCCGTGCTCCCAGATAGGAGCCGCCGATGCCGATGACCACCAGCGCCTGAGAATCTGCCTGAATGCGCTTGGCCGCGGCCTGGATGCGGGCGAACTCCTCCTTGTCGTAGTCCTGCGGCAGGCGTACCCAGCCGGTGAATTCGCCGCCTGCGCCGTCCCCCTTCTGCAAATGGTCATGAGCGATGCGCAGGCGAGGCGCCTGCGCCGCCTCATAGGGCAGCGGGATAAAGCTCTTGCAGCTGTTCAGGTCCACTCGGATCATATGTCATTCCTCCTTGGTAAAGTCCGATCTTTTTCGTACTCGTATCTTACAACGATTGCGCCCAAATTACAAGGGAAAAAGGGCGCTTATCCCGCAAAAACCGCCAGCCGCAGCAGCTGGGTGAACACCTGGCCCCAGCTGCGCCGCATTACGTCCTCCCCCGCCGTGATGGGCGCCGTCAGAAGTACCGTGTCCCCATCCAGCACCGTCAGCTCTCCCAGTGGCTGTCCCGCCGCCACCGGCGCGGTGACCCGCGGCTCCAGCGTCACTTTTCGCTCCAGCATGCCCGCCTTCTCCCTCTCCACCAGCACCGTGTTCCCCTCCGATGCCAACACCGGCTGCACCGTGTCCGCCGTGCCCATGTCCACCGGCACCGGCATCAGCGGCTGCTCCGGCATCGCCGTCACCAGCGCGTAGGTGGAAAACCCGTAGTTCAGCAGGGTCTTGGCGTCGTTGTTGCGGGTGTCGCGGTCCGGCCCCTTCATCACCACGGCGATGAGCTCCATGCCGTCCCGCTCCGCCGTGGCGCTGATGCAGTACCCCGCCGATGCGGTGTAGCCGGTCTTGAGTCCCGTGGCCCCGTCATAGAAGCGGATGAGCTTGTTGGTGTTGGCCAACTGGAATGCCCCGCCGCGGATGGTGTCCATCCAGATGGTGGTGAACCGCCGGATGTCCGGATGCTTTAAGATCAGCTCGCGGCTCATGACGGCGATGTCGTGGGCGCTGGTGACGTGGCCCTCCGCCGTCAGGCCGGTGCAGTTGGCGAAGTGGGTGTCGTTCATGCCAAGCTCCGCCGCCCGCTGGTTCATTTTTTCCACAAACCGGTCGCTGACCCCCGCCACCTTTTCCGCCAGTGCCGCAGCTGCGTCGTTGCCGGAGGCCACGCACACCGCCTTCAGCAGCTCCTCCACCGTGATCTGCTCTCCCTCCGCCAGATAGACCTGGCTGCCGCCCATCCCCGCGGCGTAGGCGCTGACCGTCACCACGTCGTCGTAGCCGATAGTCCCGCTGTCGATGGCCTCCATGGTCAGCAGCAGCGTCATGATCTTGGTGACGCTGGCGGGCTCCAGCTGCTCGTGCTCGTTCCGGGCATACAGCACCTGCCCCGTGGTTTTTTCCATCAGCAGCGCCGCGCGGCTCTGGATAGGCAGCTCCGCCGCCTGCGCCTGCACCGGCCACAGGGTCAGCAGGCACATCAGCGCCGTCACGCCCGCCGCCAGTCCCGTCATCTGCCGCCTCCACCTCCGCAGCGCCTCCCGCCGCTTGTTCTGTTTATCGTCTATATAGCATCTTCCCGAACGATAACACGCTCTCCCGTGTCCTGTCCGATGCCGCGCCCCCCCTGATACGACAGGCATTACGCGCTTCTCCGCATCCACCATTTCCTGCTTCTTCATCATGCAGTTCCTCCCCCGCGTTTTTTCCATCTCTATGCCGTTGCGGGAGAAATCATGCTCTCGACAGAATTTTCGGTTGCAAAACCCCCGCCGACCTGCTATAATAGCACCGTTCGCAGGGTTGGTATATCGGTATTACAGCGGCTTCCCAAGCCGTTAAGGCGGGTTCGACTCCCGTACCCTGCTCCAAGTGAACAAACAGGTTTAGATGCCATGCGGTGAAAACCGCATGGCATCAAGCCTTTCCGGGGTTTTCCACATCCCGATTTTAACGGTTTCAAGCATGGATGTCAGAGCCGTCTGAGAGGCGTTCGACGTGATTTGAACCCCTCTTTTCCTGTTTTCTGGCGAAATGATCGGATGCAGCCCCCTTTTGTACGAGGATTTTCCTCGCAAAAGGGGGCTTTTTTCATAAAAAAGTTTCACAAAGTTTGGGGCGTCGGTTTGTTGGTTTCGTAGAACCATCGAACCGGCGCTCTTTTTGCATTTTCAGGACAGATCAAGGGCGGCAGCCCAGAGAGGAGCAGTATATGCGAAAACCAACAAGACCGCTGGCACGGCGGATCGATGAGCGACAGCCAGCGCCCTACCAGCAGAGCTCGCCGGAGCCGGTATTTTGCAATGAGCACGAGCGGTGTCAGGGCTGTCCCTACCCACGCCACGGCATCGTCTGCTGGCAGAGGAGGACGGGATGTTCACTGACCGGGGGTACATCGCCTATAAGGGCTATTACAGCATGGAGGAAATGATGAACGGCAGCCAGAGCAGCCACATGGAGATGGGAGGGCTTTCACGATGATCATTCAGGCAGAACTAAAGTGTAAGCAGACCGGGTGTGAGGCAGACCCCTGTGCCGTGGATAAGGTCATCGAGCTGCCAAGCCAGCGGTTCCAACAGTTCAGCCACGCACTGCTGGCTGACTATCCTATCGGGGCAGCAAAAAGCCTCTGGTCATGGTGGCCAGAGGTCGTTACTTTTCCATATCCATTTTCTTGTCGGGCTTGGCAAGCTCGGGTGGCTGCCGCTCTTTCCAGTCCTCCAGCAGCGTCATGATCTGGTCTTTCATCTGCCGGGGCGTGGCCTCCTTGCCAAAAAACTTTTCCAGTTCAGCGCCAGTAATGATCACGTCACGATCCTCCTTTTTCTTTTCTTCACACAAAATACCGTCGATCACGTCCGGGGAGAGCTTGTTTTCCTTGTCCAGCTCACGGAGCCGCTTTGCCTGACCCTTGGAGGGCGAAGCCTGCTGGCCCTCAATGGACACGGCGATATACTTCTGGTGCTTGGGCCGCACACGGGAAATTTCCACAGCCGGGGTGAAAGACAGCTTTCCGTCATCCATCGTCTGCTTCAATTCCGGCACAAGATCATTGAGCCAGATATACCGCTGAACGGTTTTCACACTCATGCCGTTGCGCTGGCCCACGCTTTCAAGAGAGAGCTTTCCGGCCTCGGCGCTGTCGCCGCGTGCTCCCTGATGCTTGATGGCCTCATACTGCATTTTCAGGGACATAGCCTTTTCGCTGGGCAAAATCGTTTCTCGCTGACGGAGGTTGTCATCCGTCATAGCGAGAATGGCCTCGTCATCCGTCATATTGCGGACGATACAGGGCATATTGCGATACCCGGCAAGCTGGCTGGCCATCTGGCGGCGGTGGCCCGCGATGATCTCATAGCCGCCGCCCTCACGGGGACGCACAAGCGCGGGCTGGTTGACGCCGCCGTTGCGGACGCTCTCCACCAGAGATTTCATTTCCGCATCGTCACGGACACCGAAAGGATGATCCTTGAACGGGTGCAGGTCGGAAAGGTCAAGATAGACGATTTCCTCTTTTTCGCCTCTGGTAGCGTCGCGGGGTGTAGGCGGCACTTCCGGGGCCTGGGGTGCTGCCTTTTCCACGGGAGCCGCATGGGTCTTGCCAGCCTTGGGCGGCTTGGCCTGCTCCGGGGCCGCTTTTTCCGCCTTGGACGGGCGGCCACGGCGGGGCTTTTCCGCCTTTGCCTCTTTCTTGACCCCCGGCTCGGTGGGCGCAGCTTTTTCGGCTTTTGCAGGGCGGCCCCGTTTGGGCTTGGGCTTCTCCGGCTCCGGCTCCGGCATGGGCTTTTCCCATTCCCGCTTGCTGTACTCGGTGACGGAAACGGACGGGGCCTCCATCTCCTTGGGGATGTCCGGCGGAGCGTCCTTTTCCGGCGTGGAACGCATCGCGGAAAGGTCGATCACCTTTGCGGACGGAGCGGGGCCGCCGCCCACATCAGGGATTTCGGCCTGCTCCATTTTTGGGGCCTTTCCCGGCATTTCAGGCGGAGCCTGTTCCTCCGTGGTAGGGGGATGCTTGTTTTCTTCTGCCATGACACGAATAACCTCCTTGACAAGAATTTAGGCCATGCCGCACGGCTGGCCCATATCAGCACACAGAGAAAACGCTGTCTGTATACAAAAACACCGCCTATGTCCTGTTAGGCGGTGCATTGTGTAAGGCTTGGCAGCTCATTTTCAGTTGTTTTTCTCTGTGTGCCCTTGTCAAGCGATGTTTTCATCGCAGAAAACAAAAATGCCATCCGACACGATGATGACTCCAGGCACTGCCTGCTCATCCTCGATGCGGAGGGAAAGGACGGTTTCCTCGTTGACC
>NZ_DBLZXX010000016.1:0-32539 GCF_057856985.1 Vescimonas sp. | reverse complement strand
ACGCAATTTCATATCCGCCCTGCCCGCCCAGAGGAGGCGGGCTTATTTTATACCCCGCACCCCGAAGAAGATAAGCGGCTGGGTACCGTTGGCCATGTCCGCATGGACTTCGGCCGCAGCGGCAATGAGTTCTGGCATACATGGCGGCCCCGTGGCCCGGAGGAGCTGAACAGCCCTGTGTTCAAAGCGGAGCTGCAAGAGGTCGTGGACACGCTGCGGGAGAGTGTGCTGAAAAACCGCTTCGCTATGGAGCGCTTTTGCTATGATCACGGCGGCAAAATCAGCGGCGGCTGGACACAAAACTACGGTTACATCGTGGAAACCGAGCATTACCGCTACTGCCTGCGGTGCAACCCGTCCCCTGGGGATTATAACTGCTACTGTACGGCCTATGATCTGGATGCCCAGCGGCAGAACATGGCGCAGAGTACCGGCCCCGATATGACGATGGGAGGACTAACATGAGCGGGCGATTTGCCTCCCCGCGAGGCCCTCCCTATTTTGTTTTCTGAGTTCCGCGTCTTTCCGTTGACTTGTTGAAAGTTGTGTGGTATCCGTTTGTGTTACCAAAAACGGAAGGAGAACGCACAAATGAAGAAGATCACACTACTGGCAGCCAGCGCGCTGCTGCTCCTCACGGCCTGCGGTCAGGTGGAGAGCACCTCAACGGAGATCACCCTGCCACCGACGACCGTGGTACAGGAGGATGCCCAGCAGCCGCAAGTGACACTTGAACCTACCCCAGCGGTAAAAGAGTCAGGCACGGTATCGGTCACGGCGCAGGAGCAAACCCAAGAGCAAAAAGCTTCTCAGACGGAAACTGTCCCACAAGCAGCTCAGCCCCCTGAGCCGGTCAAGGAGCCCACACCCGCAGAGAATATCCCCTCCGAGACCGTCCACGCCAAGACGGGCTATGTGGAGCCGGAGCCTACGCCGGAACCGGCCCCCACGCCTGAATCCATGGCTCCGGCAGACCGCTGGGCGGCTGTCGAGGCGGCCAACGCCTATGCTGCCGCGCAGTACGGTGTCATCACAGATGGCAGCCTGACGCTGGACAACAGTGCCTATCGCTTCCCTGCATCGGTGGCAGCGGATGCTTCACAGGAAGTGCTGGAGGCAAAGGCGCGGGACATGGTGGACTACACCTTCCGGCAGCTCATGATGCAGGCGGGCATGGATAGCATCGCGGACACGGGCTTCCATTGCAACGTCTGCATCGTAGAGGACGGCATAAGCCTGCTCATCTATGTTCTCTATGCAGGCTGAGAAAAAACAATACGCAAGACCTCTCTGGAAACAGAGAGGTCTTATCTTTTGTAGAGGAGGAAGCCATTTGAAAGCATTCAAACACATGACAGCCTTTGTGCTGGCGTTGGTCATGGCGGCAGCACTGGCGGTGACCGCCTATGCTGCCAGCGTGACGGTCAAGTACAGGGTCTACGTCTATTCTGACGAGATCACATTTCGTCAGTATGATTATAGCCAAAGCACAACGCCGTCCATTACAAATCTGACCATCTCGGCTACCAGCAGTCTCGGCAGCGGCAGCGCCCTCTACCACATGAAATATGCGGATGGCGCGGTGGCTTACTGCATCGAGCCGGGCGTTCACTCCGATGACAGCGGCACCTACAAGGAGGGCTCCAGTGCCAGCTGGTATAACCTGCCCGTCTCTGTGCAGAGCGGCATCGCGCTGGCGATGTCCCTGGGCTATCCCAGTGCCGACTACAAAATCAAAGCCGTGGAAGAGAAGGGCAGCATCACCGTCCGCAAGGTGGATGCGACAAGCGCACCTCTCACCGGTGCGGAGCTGCTGCTGGAGACATCTGCGGACGGCAAGGCATGGACGGAGGTCGGCAGAGTGACCACCGACAAGACCGGTATTGCCAAATGGAGTGACCTAAAGGTCGGTGTGCAGTACCGTGTGACGGAGACCAAAGCCCCAGCAGGGTACACGCTGCTGACCGAGCCGCTGTTCGCCGGCGTAGGACAGCAGGCCGATGATCATATTGACCCGGACCTTCGTCTTGGATTTGGCAAATTCCGCGTGGGCGGCGTTCTCGTTATCCTGCTCCAGCGTTTGCAGGTACTCCCGCTCGACGTGGTTGACCTTGATGGTCGGATACCCGTGGATCAGGTTGCCGATCATGACGTTGAGCTTTTCCAGCGCCATCGTATAGAGGTTTGTCCGCTTTTCCAGCGCCTGCCCCTGCACGGCCGAGGCGACGATGGGACACACGGTGGAAACGATGATGATCATGGCCAGATAAAATGACAATAAAAACCACATTTTCGCCTCCTATGGTGAAACGTTGTCGTTTCACAGTATCGTATGTTGTATAAATCGGACGCCGCCTGCGCAAGACCCACCGGATTCGATCATAACAGAAACGGGCGCGGAAGTCCAACAGCTTCAAGAGGCGAAAACAGCTTTGCTGGATAAGAGGGCTAAAGGGGTCTGCTCCACGCTCTTTTTAGCCAACTGCCTAAGATGCATTGCGCTCTTGCAGAAAAAATTAGTAATACAGCCAAAAAGACCTTGACAAACACGGACGCCTTGTGTAATATAAGGGTGCGTATATAAGGAATCGATACGCATATACGTACAGACACTACAAAAAAAGGAGAATCAAAATGAAAAAGACGCTTTCTTACATCCTTGCAATCGTAGTATGTCTTGCAACGCTTTGCGGCTGTGGCGACACACCCAGCGGTGGACAGACAACAGATGGACCCAGAGATTCCGTGATGCTGCGGAATGCCCTGGGTATGCAGACCACTGACCCGGCAGATACCAATGAGACGGATGTCCTTACTGTAAACGAGCAGATTTATGAGGGCCTTTATACTCTGGATGAGAGCGGCGGCGGATATCAGCCCTGCTTGGCAAAGCAAATCGATATCAGCGATGATGCCACAGTGTATACGATTACGCTGCAGGACGGCGTGAAGTTCCACAATGGCGAGACCCTGAAGGCCTCTGACGTGGTGTTCAGCTATCAGCACTTTATGGACAATCCCAAGTACAACAGCTATACGGACATGATCGAAAAGGTGGAGGCTTCGGACGACTCCCACGTTGTGATCACCATTGCACGTCCGTATTCCCCGATCCTTCACACGTTCTTCAAAATCAAAATTCTGAGCGAGAAGGAAGTGACCTCTCAGGGGAGCGACTTCGGCACCATTGCTAACCTGGCCGGCACGGGTCCTTATTACATGGATGCGGAGACTTATCGGCCCAACAGCGGCTGGACTTTGTATGCATTTGAAGACTACTGGCAGGGAGCACCCCAGATCAAGAAGATCGGTTATGTAGTGATCGAGGACAACTCCTCCGCAGTTATCGCACTGAAAAACGGTGATATCGACTACCTGTCGGTTCCTCTCTCCAACTGGGCGGATATCAAGGACTCTGGAAAGTTTGCGACCAATGAAATGGAGTCCAACGATATTCAGTTTATGTGCATCAACTATGAATCCAGCGAAGTCCTGAACAATGACAAGGTCCGTCAGGCGATCGTTCACGCAACCAACCGGGAAGCCATGAACATGGTTGCCACCGACGGGCTGGGCAAGGTTACGGACTTCTACATCAATCCCCATTATGCGGAGGCAGCTCCTACGGAATGTGATGTGGACCTCTCCTATAACCCGGAGCTGGCCAAGTCTCTCCTGGCGGAAGCCGGCTATCCGGACGGTGTGGATGTAGGCGAAATCCTGGTAGGTACCGGTTCCTCGGAGCCCTACGCCACGGTTCTCCAGTCGAACCTGGCTGAGGTGGGCATCACCGCGAAGATCACGACCCTTGAGTTCGGCGTGGCGGTGGATCGGATGGCGTCCCAGGACTACAACATCTGCATTGTCGGCGACAACGGCAACTATGACTTCAACAACTTCCGCCAGCAGGCTCATAGCGGCTCTGTCGGTATCTACAATGTGAGCTTTGTCGGAGACAAGTTCGACTACAAGCACATTGAAGACCTGTTTGCGCAGGGCGAGCAGATCACTGACGAAGCCGCCAGAAAGGAAATCTATACCGAGCTTTATAATGAGGTAATGGCCACCTACTGCGTGATTCCGCTTGTAGCGCCTCCGGCCTGCACCGCATGGAATCCTGATTTGAACGTCGTTAGTGTTCCGACCTACTACAGAGTTGCGCAGTGGAGCTGGAACGCCTGACACTATAAAAATTATCGGATGGAGGGTGAAAGGTGTATCGCTATGTCATAAAGAGAGTACTTTTCCTAATCCCCACAATACTTGGCGTCACATTTATTATCTTCTTTGTCATGGGGCTTACACCGGGAAACCCAGGTCGGATGATCCTTGGGCCAACGGCGAAGCAAGAGGCCATTGACGCGCTCAACCATGACCTGGGCTACGACCTTCCCATTGCGGAACGGTATGTCAATTACTTGAAGGATATCGTTACAGAAGGCGATTTCGGGATGTCGTACTTCAGTGGCCGGCCGGTGTTCGACGAGATCTGGCCGAGATTCCTTGTGACCATCCGGATGTCGCTGCTCATCCTGGTGATATCGGTATGCGTAGGAGTACCAGTGGGAATTTACTCTGCCGTCAGGCAGTATTCCCTCTGGGATACCGTGCCAACCATGATGGCGTTTTTCCTGGCGGCGGTGCCAAGCTTTGTGATAGGAATGGTATTGATGTACTTTTTCGCGCTGAAGATCAACATATTCCCATCTTTTGGCTTGTCTGGTCTGAAGAGCTACATTCTCCCGGTGAGCGCGGTCGCCATTTCAGAAGCGGCTGCATACCTCAGATTTACGAAATCGTCCATGCTTGAGGCGATACGGCAGGACTATGTCCGGACAGCCCGCGGAAAAGGAGTTCCGGAGCGGACAGTTATCTGGAAGCACGCTATGCGAAATGCGCTTCTGCCTGTCATTACATGCGTGGGCATGCGCTTCGGAGTCCTTTTGGCTGGAATGGTGACGACAGAACGACTGTTTTCCATTCCGGGAATAGGCAGCCTTATCGTGGACAGTATCAGTAAAAAGGACGAGCCGGTCATTATTGCAGCCAGCATCTTGATCGCCTCTGCATTTACCATGCTGATGCTTTTGGTCGATATCGCGTATGCTTATGTAGACCCCAGGATACGTGCCAAATATAGCAGATTGGAGCGGTGAATATGAGTGGGATAACCGGACGAGTAAAGGGCGCCGACAGAGGAGAATTCAAAAAGGCAGGGCAATTCCACGAAATCTTCAGACGCCTCCGAAAAGATCGGGGAGCGATGGTCGGACTTATAATTCTGATCGTACTAATTCTTACCATCATATTTGCGGATGTGATCATCCCCTATCAAGCTGCCATTTCTCAGGATGTCATGAGTAACTTTGAGGCTCCATCAGCGAAGCATCTCATGGGTACGGATATGTATGGACGGGATGTTTTTGCAAGATTCGTACATGGAGCGAGGACTTCCTTGGCCATATCGCTGTTTGCTTCCATGACCTCCTGTATTTTTGGAAGCTTGCTCGGTGCGGCCGCCGGATACTTCGGCGGGAAGGTGGACATGGTGATTATGCGCAGTCTGGATATCTTTATGTCGGTGCCAGACATCCTTTTTACCATGGTCGTAGTGGCGGCGCTGGGTTCCAGCATTCCGGTCCTGATCGTGGCGATGACGCTGGCATACTTTACCAACTATGTCCGCCTGGTGCGTTCTGAGGTCCTGAACCTTTGCGAGCAGGAGTATGTGGAGGCGGCCAGAGCCGGAGGGGCCAGTTCGGCGCGTATCATTTTAAGCCATATTATCCCGAACGCTTTGGGAATCATACTGGTCAACCTCACGCTGAATGTGGCGAGTCTTGTGATTTATCAGTCTTCTCTGAGCTATATCGGACTCAGCCTTCCGCAGCCCACGCCGGAGTGGGGAAGTATGCTCTCTGAGGCCAGAGAGTTTATGCTGAAAGCTCCGCACCTGGTCTTTTTCCCGGCAGCAGCCATTGTTTTGACCGCATTTTCGGTTAACTTGCTGGGCGACGGACTTCGTGACGCGATGGACCCCAGACTGAAGAATTAGTACATGCGAATTTCAGAAGACTACATTACAAAATTTGTTAAGGAGCGCTTAATATGAAGGAGGATGTCATTCTTGCGGTAAAGGATTTAAGCGTGATTTACCAAACGGATCTTGAAACGGTTTATGCGGTGAACGGAGTTTCGTTTACGCTGGGACGAGGAGAAAGCCTCGGACTGGTCGGCGAGACGGGAGCCGGGAAGACTACGCTGGCACTTTCCATAATGCAGCTGCTTCCGGAGCGGACGGGAAAAGTGACCGGGGGAGAGATCTGGTTTGAAGGAGAAGAGCTGACGTCCCTTTCCGAACAGAAAATGCGCACGATACGCGGAAACAAGGTCGCCATGATTTTTCAGGATCCGATGACTTCCTTGAACCCCGTTCTGACGGTAGGCGAGCAGATCGCAGAAGCGCTGCTGGTGCATAATGAAGCCGGCTGGACAAAGGAAAAGATCGACCAGCACGTAGACGAAACGCTAAATATGGTAGGGATTCCGCCGGCCCGGAAACATGAGTATCCGCATCAATTCTCCGGAGGAATGAAGCAGCGGGTGGTGATCGCGATGGCGTTGTCCTGTGAGCCGGATCTGCTTATTGCAGATGAGCCGACGACGGCGCTGGATGTGACGATCCAGGCTCAGGTCCTGCTTATGATACGAGAGCTGAGGGACCGGCTGGGTACGTCTATGATCATGATCACGCATGACCTGGGCATTGTGGCGCAAACCTGCGATAACGTGGCGGTGATGTATGCGGGCGAAATCATTGAGATCGGTACGGCAGAAGATATTTTCAACGGGAAAAACCATCATCCCTATACAGAAGGGCTTTTTGGGTCAATTCCTCGTCTGAACACAAGAGTCAAACGCCTGACCCCGATCGACGGCCTGATGCCTGATCCGACGGTGTGCGAACCGGGCTGCAAATTTGCACCCCGCTGCTCAAAATGCATGGACATTTGCCGGGAGAAGAGTCCGGAGGTCCATTATGAGGGTACACACGCAATTCGTTGCCATTTGTTTCAACAGACCGGACAGATAGGAGAGTAGTGCCAATGGAAGTAAATACACCCTTGATTGAAGCAAAAGCATTAAAAAAGTATTTCAAATTGGGGGAAAACCGCTATTTGCATGCTGTTGACAATATCAACCTGCAGATCTATAAAGGCACTACGGTGGGAATTGTAGGAGAGTCAGGGTGTGGAAAAAGCACATTTGGACGTACGCTTCTGCGTCTGACCGAACCGACCAGCGGAGAGATCCTCTATTGCGGAGAGAACATCCTGACGTTTGGGCGGCAGAAGATGAAGCAGATGCGCAAAAATATGCAGATCATCTTTCAAGACCCGTATGCCAGTGTAGATCCTAGAAAATCCGTGGTTGAGATTATTGCCGAATATATGCTGATCCACCACAGCTATCCTACCCGGCGGGAGATCTTTAACCGGGCAGCGCAGCTGATGGATATTGTGGGCTTGGCCAGACGGACTGCGAATTCTTATCCCCACGAATTGGACGGCGGCAGACGGCAGAGAATCGGCATCGCGCGGGCCTTATCCCTGAATCCGCAGTTTATTGTGTGCGATGAACCGGTTTCGGCGCTCGATGTTTCTATTCAGGCACAGATCCTGAATCTGTTGATGGATCTTCAGAGCGAGATGGATCTCACCTATATGTTTGTTACCCATGATCTGAGTGTAGTGAGACACATTTCGGATCATATCATGGTCATGTATTTAGGTGAGAGTCTGGAGTACGCCGAAGCGGATGAACTGTTCAACTCCCCACTTCATCCCTATACCCGTGCGTTGCTTTCTTCTATCCCCGAACCGGATATTTCCATGCGGAACAAGAAGATCTCCGTGATCAAAGGCGAGGTCGTCAGCCCGATCAACCCCAAGCCGGGCTGCCGATTCGCGCCCCGTTGTGAAAACTGCATGGAAATCTGCACACAATGCTCCCCCGAACTGAAGGAGGTGGCTCCGGGACATCTTGTCGCGTGCCACAAATATGCTTGAGACCATATGAAAATAACAAAAAGCGATGATATGCCGAAAGGAGGGACCCCCTATATGCCGTCACAATATCTGCTTGACGCATATGAACCCCGGAGATATATGAGGTATTTTGAGGAGATCACGAGGATCCCGCATGATACCGAAGACGAAGCACATCTTGCAGCATACATCAGAGAAGTCGCAAAAACCGCGGGGCTGGAGTCGTATCAGGATCCGCACGGGAACGTGTTAGTGCGTATGCCTGCAACGGAGGGATATGAGAACGCCCCGGCAGTCCTCTTTCAGGGGCATATGGACATGGTGTGTGTAAAGGACGAAGGCGTTGTCCATGACTTTTCCAAGGATGCGCTGGATCTGTATCTCTATCGGGACGCGGACTATGGGGTCACCCTGGCGGCACGGGGAACCAGCCTGGGAGCGGACAACGGAGTCGGTTTGGCCATGATGCTTACGCTGATGACAACGCCGGAGCTGCTGCATCCGCCGCTGGAATTCCTGTTCACCGTGGAGGAAGAGAGCGGACTATGGGGAGCCAGAAAGTTTGACTATACCCAGATCCGGGCGCGGCACATGATCAATATGGACAGCGGTGACGCTGACATGATGTGTGTGTGCAGCACAGGCGCCGTACACAATCGTTTTCACATGACCTACAAAACTGTACCGCACCGAGGCACCGTATACAGCGGGACTATCGGCGGGCTGCTGGGAGGCCATTCCGGCAACGATATTGCCAAGGGACGCGCTAATGCCATTTCACTGCTGGGCGAATTCCTGGAAAAGCTTACAGGATGTGAAAATGCTTGGCTGATAGATGCGGATGTACAAGAAAGCCAGGGCATCCCGGATCAGGCAACAGTCCGGCTCTGTGTGGAGAACGGTGAAGCGGAGACCCAGCTGCGTCAACTGGCAGATATGCTGCAGAAAAGCTGGAGAAGTGCATACCGTGCGGCAGGCGAGGACAACATTGCGCTTCGCTTGGAGCAAGTGGAAGAGGAAGCACTTGTACATGATTGTATAAGCTGCGAAGATCTCCGGAAAATTGGAGCACTTTTGCAGGGCATACCGTATGGTGTCATTGAATACGGTGGCAAGAACCAGAGCATTCCGTTTTGCACCGGATGCACATCCAGATTCTGCGTAAAGGAGAATGTCTGCCAGCTGTGGTTCAGCGTACGCTCGCTGTCGGAGGCGCTGAAATGGGATACGGAAAAAAGCGTGAAAGAACTGGCATCACAACTGGGTGCTGATGTTGAGATCCTGGATCAGTATCCGGGATGGCCGTACCGGACGGATTCTCCCATGCAAGAGCTATGCAAGAAGCTCTTCCAGGAGATGTATGGCGAGGAAATTAAAATCGAATATGGACAGGGCGGATGTGAGCCGGGAATTATAATTGATAAGCTCCCGGACATGGACGCTTTGGGGTTAGCTCCCACGTCGAGAGGAGCCCATACCACGAGAGAAAGGTTCTATATTGAGACGGTGGAGCCGACCTATCAATTGTTTGTAAGGATGCTGCGGCAAATTGCGGAAAACGGCATATAAGGACTTGTATCACGGGCACCACAAAGGCTGCGGATATTTGGATTATCTTCAAAACTTATTATATGAGGAGGGCACTTCAATGATTATCGGAATTCCCAAGGAACTCAAAGACAAAGAGACTCGTGTCGGTTTGATCCCAAAGTGGGTCCAGCAACTGGTAGCACAGGGACACACCGTCTATTTCCAAAAGGATTTGGCATTACCGGCGGGAATTTCAAACGAGGAATATATGGCTGCGGGCGCGCAGATGCTTGATACGATGGCGGAAGTATATGAAAAGTCCGATATGATCGTAAAGTTTAAGGATCTGATGCCCGGAGACCTGGAAATGCCCTTCCGGAAAGGTCAGCTTCTGTTTACCGCGTTCCATATGGCGGAGGGTACGGCGAAGCCGGAGCAGGTAAAACGACTGCGTGAGGCAGGTGTGACCTGCGTTTCCTACGAGGTTACGCGCTTCCCGGATGGCAGCAGAGCACTGACCCGCCCGATGGGTGAAATCGCCGGACGGATGGCACCGATTCTGGGAACACAGTATATTCAGAGACAGTACGGCGGCAGTGGCGTGAGTATCGTCCCGATTACCGGAGTAAAACGCGCACGGGTTGTGATTATTGGCGGCGGCCATGCGGGATTGGCTGCAGCTCAGGTTGCTGAGGGCCTTGGAGCAGAGGTCATTGTCTTTGAAAAGTCGATTGCGCGGTTGGAGTATTTGAGGACGGTCCTTCACCACACTGACCTGCGCTATATGGACAAGAAGGCATTCGCTGAAGAGGTAGCACTGGCCGATATGCTGATCAACTGTATCTACTCCTATCCGGGAATGGAAGTTCCGGTGGTGACACGGGAGATGGTCCGTAGTATGCGGAAGGGCTCTGTGATTGTGGACCTTGAGGGTGAGGGCATTATTGAAACGGCTCAGTACACGACGATCAGCAATCCGTATTTCATTGAGGAAGGGATCGTCCATGTGGGCATTACGAATATCCCGGCAATGGTGCCTGCGGCAGCCAACGAGACTTTCTCAAGGGCGATTTATCCCATGATTGAAGATACGGCAAACTACGGACTGAAAGAAGCGTGCAAAAAGAACTTCGTACTGCGTTCCGGTATCATTATGGTAGACGGAAAGATCACCCAGAAGGAAGTGGCAGACAGTCAGAAAGAGGCGTATATCCCGCTCGATCCGGATACAATGCTTTCCTAAAGAAGCAGGCTGACCTGCAAGGCGCGGGATCCGCAGGATCCTTTGCAATTGCAATTTCGACACCTTAAACATAGGAGAGGATGATAGTTTCATGCGTACTGTGTACGAGGAAATTCACAGGATCGGCATTATTCCGGTAGCAAAGCTGGATAAGCCGGAGGAGGACTCTGTTCTGGTGGCAGAAGCACTCCGGGAGGGCGGAATTCCGTTGATCGAAGTTACTTTTCGGGCAAATGGAGTCGCCACAGCCATAAGAAAAATAAAACAAGAGGTATCAAATTTCACAGTGGGCGCAGGGACAGTCCTGACCATTGAACAAGCTGAGGAAGCAATTGAAGCGGGAGCCGAGTTTATCGTTTCCCCGGGCCTGGACCCGTCTGTTGTGGAATACTGTAACCATCGGAGAATCCCAATCGTGCCTGGATGCGCGACGGCGTCGGACTGCCAAGCTGCTTACAACATGGGGCTGCAAATCGTAAAGTTTTTCCCGGCAAATATCGCGGGCGGGCTGCCGGCACTTCGTGCGCTGCATACGCCATTCCAAAAGCTCCAATTTATTCCTACTGGAGGCATTACCTTAGATAATCTGGAAGAATTCAGCGCAAGTCCATTTGTATTTGCGTGCGGAGGGACATTCCTTGTGTCAGAGGAGCTTATCCGGAGCCATAATTGGACAGAGATTACGAGAAGAAGCAGACAAGCCGTTGAGCTT
Source organism: Vescimonas sp. (assembly GCF_057856985.1). Taxonomy (NCBI): domain Bacteria; kingdom Bacillati; phylum Bacillota; class Clostridia; order Eubacteriales; family Oscillospiraceae; genus Vescimonas; species Vescimonas sp. The sequence continues at coordinate 21,006 of NZ_DBLZXX010000016.1, read as the reverse complement.
GTGCTAAAAGGACGAAAACATGGCTAAAATTGTTACTTTTGGAGAGCTGATGCTGAGATTGAGCCCCGTAGGCTACAACAGACTCTTCCAGACTGAATCGCTTGAAGGAAGCTTCGGCGGCGGGGAAGCAAATGTGGCAGTTTCGCTGGCCCAGATGGGGGATGATGCAGCTTTTGTATCAAAATTCCCGCAGAATATGGTAGGCGAGGCTGCTCTGAGGAAGCTGAAGGCCTATGGGGTAAACACTTCGCATATACTCCGGGGCGGAAAGCGCATGGGAATCTATTATATGGAGAAGGGTGCATCCCAGAGACCCAGTGTTTGCATCTACGACCGGGAGGGATCCTCCTTCCAAACGTCAAAGCCGGAGGAGTATTGCTGGAAAGAGATTATGCAGGGCGCGCAGTGGTTCCACTTTACGGGGATCACACCGGCGCTGGGCAAAGACATGGTTTCCGCCTGCCTCGATGCCTGCAAGGCTGCAAAAGAGGTCGGGGCAACAATTTCCTGCGATTTAAACTATCGCGGGAAGCTTTGGAGCCGAGAGGATGCCATGGCAGCCATGAGCGAGTTGTGCCAGTATGTGGACGTGTGTATTGGCAACGAGTCAGATGCAGCAGATGTATTCGGGGTGAAGCTGAATAACAGCCAGATTGTAAAAGGAAAGCTGGATATGGACGAATACCGGAAGCTTGCAGAGACGCTTATGGATCGCTTTCCGTTCCGAAAGGTTGCAATGACGCTGCGTGAATCAATCTCTGCCTCGGATAACGACTGGTCGGCCATGATTTACGATGGAGAGCAATGCTATTTTTCCACAAAATATCATCTTCACATGGTTGACCGGGTAGGCGGCGGCGATGCATTTGCCGGAGGTCTGATCCATTCGCTTGCAGAGGGAAGATCTCCCAAATATGCGTTGGAATTCGCCGTTGCCGCCTCAGCCTTAAAGCATTCCATCAATGGCGACTTCAACTTGGTCACACCTGCTGAAGTTGAGACATTGATGAACGGGGACGGTTCGGGCCGGGTACAGAGATAGACGATACCGACGGCTGTCTCGCTTTCGTGGCAGCACGGTATGTCCGGAGCTGCAGCGACGCCTTGACACGTGCGACCGGATTTCACACAGAGCATCCACCCGTGAGGCGGTAGCTCTGTGTGAAATTTTTTCCGCCGGTTTTCACAGTTTCCGACTGGTAGAATGGGCACATGAAATTCTTAGTGGAAACTTCGAAAACTTTGTGTTATTCTATGTAATTATAGTGAATATGTTTAGCAAGCTGCTCTGCCTGAAACCGCACATATAAAAACTGATATGAGGTGATACTTATGCAATCGGACCACCGCTCAACAGAACGAGTTTTGGATATTTTGGAACTGCTTGCATTTCGTGACGCATCGGATGGGCTGACACTGACGGAAATATCCAATTCCCTTCAGTCCCCTAAGAGCAGCATATCACCGATCCTCCACACGATGGCTAAGAAAAAGTACTTGTCATACAAGCCGGGATCCTCTACTTATACGTTGGGAATCCGCACTTTGGAAATCGGAAACGCCTATATGCGGAAGGAGTCCTTTTTTGAACGTGCGCTGACAGAATTGCAAGAGGTTGTGGACGCATGTAATGAGACCTGCCACTTGGCAGAACTGGATGGATGCAATGTGCTTTACCTGCTTAAAGTGGACGCGCCTCAATCGATACGCATGTATTCCGCACCCGGGAAAATGCTCCCTGCAAATGCTACGGCGCTTGGGAAAGCGCTCTTGTCCGGCTATACAAGGGAGGAATTGAGCGAGATTTTTAAAGATGGCGTAAAAAAAATGACAGACAGGACCATTACGGATCTGGATGAACTATATCAGCAGATCCAGGGGGTAAAGAAGCGCGGGATCGCTTATGAACGTGAGGAAAACTCTGAGTTTATTCAATGTATTGCAACACCCCTGCTAAAGGATGGCGTACCTGTGTTTGCCTTGAGTATTGCAATCCCAACCTTCCGTTATACAGAAGAAAAAGAAAGTCAGGTGACGGAACTGCTCCTGACTGCGCGCGCAAAGCTGGAAGCGCTTCTTTTGACGAGATGAGGACAATGGCTGTCTCTTTTCGCTGGCAGGGAAATGGTCACATTTTGCGCTGTTGGAAACAATAAAAGGGTATCAAAACGAAGAAATAGAGCCACCGGGTGGAGAGCAATGCTCCCGCCCGGTGGCTCTGTAGATTCTTGGTATATGATGAGGGCCGTCAGGCAGCCTTTTCCGTCCTGCTTCCGCAGATCACAGAAAGAGGTGCAAAAGCGCAGGGAATCCTCCCTACAAATCAATGTCAGGGGTATCGCCGGAAGTGCCTTCGAGCAGCAGGCGTACCTTGCGCAGACGTGTCCACCTGCTCCGGGCAGCGACCGATATAGGCCTCTGGCCTCAGCAGAACGGCGAGGTCTTCTGTATGCATGGAAAACGCCAGTTGCTCCAGAAGGTCGCAGGGCTCGCCTTCCTTCATCCTTGCGGAGGCCGCGTGGGAACAGCGGCGCAGAGGAATCCCTCCGGTATGGAGATGCGGCGGTTGGCGGAGTCATCCAGCGTGCGTTCCAGCCACTGTACGGACGCCGTCATGGAGGCGTTTACGGCGTCCGAGATCAGAAAGCGGGACAAAGAACAGATTCGCTCACTGCGCATGGGGTTTCGCTTATACGGCATGGCGGAGGAGCCAATCTGGTTTTCTTCAAAGGGCTCCTCTATCTGCCGGTCATGCTGCAGCAGGCGAATATCGTTTGCCATCCGATAGGCACTCTGCGCAATAGAAGACAGACAATTCAGGATGCGGCTGTCCACCTTTCGGGGATATGTCTGCCCGCAGACATCAAAACACGCTGCAAATCCGAATTCCGCGCTGATCTGCCGGTTCATCTGGTCGATCTTTTCGGTATCACCATTGAATAGCTCCAGAAAACTGGCCTCGGTACCGGTGGTCCCACGGCAGCCGAGGAATTTCATGTGTGCCAGTACGTGCTCCAGTTCCTCCAGGTCGGAAAGAAAATCCTGCATCCAGAGTGTCGCCCGTTTGCCCACGGTAACAAGCTGCGAGGGCTGATAGTGGGTATAGCCGAGGGTGGGCGGCGACTCGTATTTCTCCGCAAAGTCCGCAAGATTTTTCAGCACGTCCAGCAGTTCCTTGCGGAGATGGCGCAGACCGTCCCGATAAAGGATCAGATCCCCGTTATCGGTTACATAACAGCTTGTGGCCCCCAAATGGATCACGCCTGCGGCGCCGGGGGCCGCTTTTCCATAGGCATAGACGTGCGCCATCACATCATGCCGTACCTCTCGCTCCCGTTGTGCGGCGCACGCAAAATCAATGTCATCTATGTGTGCTTCCAGCTCTGCGACCTGCTCTGCCGTAATGGGCAGGCCGAGATCATGCTCCGCCCGGGCCAGCGCGGTCCAGAGCCTTCGCCAGACCTGAATACGCTTTTTCTGGGAGAATAGATACAGCATCTCCTCTGATGCATACCGGGATGACAGGGGCGATTCATATTTTTCGTACATCGTACTGCCCTTTCTCTGCTTTATTCCGCAGTGACGACCATGCTGCGCGTGGTTTTATCGATATCATGAATTGATACCGAGTACGAAGAATTTGAGAAATGCAAGTCTGTTTGTAGGGACTGTTCACTCTTTCGGCAGCAACCGGAAGGAAAAGGTGTAAGCATATTAAAACTGCCGCCATCTATTCGAAGGTATCCTACTTTTTTGAATGAACTCCGCCTTTCAAAGCTTGGAAGAGAGATGATCTTTTGAAAGGGCTTCGTTTCCCGGATATTCTGTCGAGAAACGGAGCCTTTCTTACATATTTTCTCTCGACGGACAGGGGGTTCATTTGCTATACTTAAAACAAAGATAATAATTGGGAGACACCACGATATGAAGAAAATTCTATTTGTTTGCCACGGCAATATCTGCCGCAGCCCGATGGCCGAGTTTGTGATGAAGGACTTGGTGAAGAAAGCTGGGCTGTCGTCACAATTCCATATCGAGTCGGCAGCCACCAGCCGTGAGGAGATTGGCAACCCTATCTATCCTCCGGCGCGGCGCAAGCTGACAGAGCACGGGATCTCCTGTGGTGGTCATGCGGCGCGGGAGCTCACAAAAAGCGATTACAATGCATTTGACCTGCTGATCGGCATGGACAGCGCCAACCTGCGGAATATGCGGCGTATTTGCGGTGGTGACCCAGATGGCAAGATACATCTGCTGCTGGATTACACCGGCCATCCCCGCGATGTGGCCGACCCGTGGTACACCGGAGATTTCGAGGAAACATGGCAGGATGTGCTGGCGGGGTGTCAGGGATTGCTGAAAGAGTTATCACAGAAACGAGGTGAACAGGATGGCACAAAATGATAAGATCCAACTATTTGAGGACAAACGCATTCGTACTGCGTGGGACGAGGAAAAAGAAGAATGGTACTTTTCCATCGTCGATGTTGTTGCCGTGCTGACTGAGCAGTCTGATTATCAAGCGGCACGCAACTACTGGAAAGTTACCAAGAAGCGGCTTAAAGACGAAGGCAATGAAACGGTTACATCTTGTAACCAGTTGAAAATGACTGCCTCAGATGGCAAAAAGCGTCTGACCGATGTAGCCGACACGGAGCAGCTTCTCCGTATCATCCAGTCCATTCCTTCCCCCAAAGCGGAACCGTTCAAGCTGTGGTTGGCGCAGGTTGGACGGGAACGCATTGAAGAGACCATTGATCCGGAATTGACCATTGAACGAGCCCTGGAAACATACCTCAAGAAAGGCTATACTCGTGAATGGATCAACCAGCGGCTGCAAGCCATCCAAGTCCGAAAGGAACTGACGGATGAATGGGATGCCCGTGGTGTACAGAAGGGCGTGGAGTACGCAATACTTACCGATGAGATCTCCCGTGCATGGTCAGGGATGTCCACACGGCAATATAAAAACCTCAAGGGCTTGAAGAAAGAGAACCTCCGCGACAATATGACTACGTTGGAACTGGTGCTGAATATGCTGGCGGAGGCGACCACCACGGAGATATCCAAGCAGAAAGCTCCGGAGACATTTTCGGAAAACATTGATGTGGCGCGTGCCGGAGGAAAAGTGGCCGGTGATGCACGGAAAGCCATTGAAAGCCAAACTGGCGTCCCTGTCATTACCTCCAAGAACGCTGCACAGCTCCATCAGGTCGTGACAGATCTGCTGGAAGGAGTTACTACGTCACCGGAGGAACAAGACCAAAAGCGCTGATTCACAGACAACAAAAGTAGTGGGTAGCCACAAAAGAGAGCCACCCGAAGGGTGGCTCTCTTTTTGGAGCAGGGATTTTGCTGTGCAAAATCGTTTGCCTGCGGGCGGGCAGCGGAACGCGCAAGGGCTGCCGCCTGCACACCATCACCGCCTCCAACGGCGAGGGCATGCCGGGCGGCGAGCGCATCCAGGTCACTATGGTCTTTGAGACGATCATCTGATTACATTTGGAGCCATATACGAAAACGGGAGACTGCGGTGCGGTCTCCCGTTTTTGTTATCGCCGCAGGGCGGCCATAAAGCGCAGCAGATTGCCCATGGTGAAGCGCAGATCCTCCTCGGTTCGCGCGGCGGCTTGGGGCCAGGTACACAGCGCCGGATGAATGGGGAATACGCCGGACACGCCCTCCGCGTACACCGCGTCCAGCGCCGTCTCGCAGCCGCCCACCAGCGCCGCCGCCGGTACACCCAGCGCCCGGGCGCGGCGGGCCACGCCCACCACCGTCTTCCCCCGCAGGCTCTGGCTGTCCAGATGACCCTCGCCGGTGATGACCAGCGATGCGCCGCGGCATTTCCGGTCAAAGTCCGTGAGATCCAGCACCACATCAATACCCATGCGCAGCTGTCCGCCGAAAAATGCCGCCGCACCGGCCCCGAAGCCGCCGGCTGAACCACCGCCCGCCAGCGTCAGCACCTCCATGCCCACGTCTTTTTCCAGCGTCTCCGCCAGATGGCGCAGGCCCGCATCCATGCGGGCCACCATGGCCGCGTCCGCCCCCTTCTGAGGTCCGAACACCGCCGCCGCACCAGCGGGACCGCACAGGGGGTTGTCGATGTCGCACATCACCGTGACCTCCGCGCCCGCCAGCGTCTCCCGCAGACCCTTCATGCGGATATGGGCGATTTGGGTCAGCGTCCCGCCGGTAGGCACGAACGCCTGTCCCTTCACGTCCAGAAATTCCGCGCCCAGCGCGGCGGCCGCGCCGCAGCCGCCGTCGTTGGTGGCGCTGCCGCCCAGCCCCAGCACCAGCCGCTTTGCTCCGCGGGACAGCGCGTGGGCCATCAACTGGCCCACGCCGTAGGTAGTGGTCTTTTCCGGATCGCGGCACGCGCCCGCCAGCGGCAGGCCCGCCGCTGCGGCCATTTCCACCACCGCCGTACCGTCCGGCAGCAGGCCGTAAAAACCCATGACCTCCTGGCCGCAGGGCCCTGTGCAGGGCACCTCCGCCCGTGTGCCGCCCACGGCGGCCAGAAAGGCGTCCACCGTGCCCTCGCCGCCGTCCGCCACCGGAATGGCGCAGATCTCCGCCTCCGGCTCCAGCCGCAATATCTCCTCCGACGCGATGCGGCAGATGTCCTCCGAGGACAGCGTTCCTTTGAAGGAATCCGGTATCAGCACATATTTTGCCATGGTCTCCGCTCCTTTCCGAAAAAGCGAGCCGCGGCAGACGCCGCGGCTCACGGGTTTGCTGCTTACAGCGTGTAGAACAGCGCTGCCATCTGGGCCGTCACATCCTCCGTGTAGCTGCACAGCGTCACGCAGTAGATGTAGTTGCCCTCCTTCATGCACACCAGCAGCTCATACATGGGGGTGTCCTGTACCGTGGCGGTGATGGCGATCGCGGGACACTCCGCGCCGGCGAACTCCGCCGTGGTCACGGACGCTGTCACGTCCTCAAAGCCGTAGGTGCCCATGGCGTCGGGCAGCTGCTCCGCGGACAGCTCCACATAGTCCTGAGCGCTCATGGTGGTGCCAAACAGCAGTCCCATGTTCTGGAACACCACGTTCATGGTCATCAGCCCATCGGTGGAGGAGGCGTACATATCGTACACGCTCTGGTTCTCCTCCATCAGCTGGCGCATATCCTCGTCGCTGGTGCCCTCCGTCAGGAAGCCGTTGATCTCCGCGATCTGCGCCTCGGTGTAGAACGTCCAGGTCTCGTCCAGCGTGCAGCCGATGCCGGCGAACTCGTTGGTGTAGGTGCCGCCGTTGACGCTGCCCAGCTCCGGCGTGCCGGCGTCATCGGCGGGCATGTCCACCTGACCTGAGGTGTCCCGATCCGCCACGGCGCCGGGGTCCACGGTGCCGCCGGCCTCGTCCGTCGTCTGCTGTCCGCAGGCGGCCATGGTCATCAATATCGTCAGTGCCATCAGCATGGCAAACAGCTTTTTCATGGGTCTCCTCCTGTACGAAGTATGTCAGTTCCTGTCAACGGCATTGTACCAAATCGGCGCGGGAAATACAACAGCAAAATTTTCCGCCGCTGCGGCCGGCGGCTTTGGGATGCGCCGCCATTTCCCGACAGGATGCGTCCGCCGTTCCGGTTACAATAGGCGTGAAAGGAGGGACAAGCCTTGAAAACTGTCACCGAGGCCGTCCGGTCCGTCCCGCTCCGCTCCCTGCTGACGGGGTTTTTACCGGCGGCCGCCGCGTTTCTGCTGTCCGGCGCGGCGCTGGACGGCCTGTACAGCCCATGGGCGCTGGCGGCCGTCTCCGCCGCAGGCGTCAGCTGGCCCGGGCTCAGCGCCCTGCTGGGCGCGGGACTGGGCGCTTTCCTTTTTCTGGATTTTCAGGCGGGGCTGCGCCACACCGCCGCCGCCATCCTCATCTTCTGTGCCAACACGGCGTTCTGCACCACCCGCCTGTACCGCCGTCCGGTATTCCGGCCGGTGGCTGCCGTGTTGATGACGCTGCTGGTGCAGTCGGCCTATCTCATCCAGCGGCAGCCGCGGCAGTGGGCGCTGTGCGCCGCTGCCTGCACCGTGCTGTACGCTGCGGCAGCGCTGCTGCCGTCGCTGTCGGATGCCAATGCCTCGGCGGTGAGCCGCGGGCAAGCGCTGTTCCTGCTGGGTCTGGGGCTGTCCCTTACCGCCTACGGCTGGTCGTTCTCCGGCTTCCGCGTGGGCGGTATGCTGGCGGCGGCGCTGCTGATGGCCGCGGCGAAGTGCCTGTCCCCCGCCTCCGCCGCGGCGGCGGGAGCCGTGGCCGGTCTGACCATGGATCTGTTCACCGGCGATGCGGTGCTGCTGACCGTAGTGTGCTGCGGCGGGATGGGAGCCGCCTCCGCTGTCAGGGAGCGGGGCCGGTTGGCCGTGCCGCTGGTGTATACTGCCGCAGCCATGGCCGGATATGTGCTGCTTGACGGGCCGGACCCGCTGCCTCTGCTGTTTCAGAGCATGGCGGGTGCGGGGCTCTATCTTCTGCTGCCTCAGCGCCTGCCGCTGCGGCTCGCCCAGCAGGCGCCCGCGCCGCCGGCCCAGCCGGAGGCCACCCCTGCCGCTGCGTTCCGCGCCGTGTACGACAGCTTTTTCACCGAGGTATCGCCGCCGCGGCCGGAGAATCCCGCCGTGCTGTTCGACCGCGCGGCGGAGCAGATCTGCGCAGGGTGTCTATTGCAGCGGGATTGCTGGCAGGCACACTACAACGATACCTACAATGCCTTCAACGACGCCTGCCCCCGCCTGCTGCGCCGCGGCAGCGCCTGCGCAGAGGACTTCCCCCTGCATTTTGCCAGCCGCTGCCTGCACTTCCCCCAGCTGCTGGAGGCGCTGAACGACCAGCTGCACCAGTTCCTGCTGCGCCGCGCTCACCGGCTCCAGCTGGAGGAAGCGTATCAGGTGGCGCGGCAGCAGTACGCCCAGATGTCGGAGGTTCTGTCCTCCGGCGTGCCGGTGTCGGCGCCGCCTCGCTTTGCCTGCCGCACCTCCATCGCCCTGCGGCCCAGGGAAGGCGAGACACTGTGCGGCGATCAGGCGGCGTCCTTTGAGGCGGGCGGCGCGGCGTGCCTGCTGCTGTCCGACGGCATGGGCAGCGGCGAGGCCGCCCACCGTGAGGCCGCCATGACCGTGCGGTTACTGAAGCAGTTTTTACAGGCGGGCGTGGAGCCGCTGCCGGCCTTGAAAACACTGAACACGGCGATGCTGCTGCGCTGCCGCGAGGGCGCGGGCTTCACCACCATCGACCTGCTGCGGCTGGACCGCAGCACCGGTGAGGCCGCGCTCTATAAATACGGCGCGGCGCCGTCGTATCTGAAAAAGCTGGGCCGCGTCACGCGGTACGGCGGCGCGGCGCTGCCCGCGGGACTGGAGGGTGCGGACCGCCAGCCCGATGTCATCCGCTTCGTCCTGCCGCCGGACGGCTGGCTGGTGATGGTCTCCGACGGCGTGGTCGGCGGCGACGGGGACGAGTGGCTTCAGGATCTGCTGGCCGGTTGGGGCGGCGGCACTCCCGACGCCCTGGCCCGCCGCATCCTCACCATGTCCGCCGAACACGGCGGGCGGTCCGATGACTGCGCCGTGCTGGCGCTGCACCGGCTGCGGGGCGAAGAAAATGGCCCCGCGCAGGTATAATCTGCCGCCGCGCCGTCCATACTACTACCGTCGCCCGATGCGATAGGGCGGCGCAGTAAACGGACAGCAAGGAGGGCATATGCTTGGTTAAAGGTATTTCCCGCCGCGTCATCGTGGTGGATTCTCCGGACCCCCAGATCTTCGAACAGGCCATTTTCATTCTGCGCACCGATGGCGGCGGCGTCAGCTCACAGCAGCTGGTGGATCAGGCCGTCCGCATCGCCAAGAACTATGCCCGCTGTCAGGGTCTGCCGCGCCGGCGCGTCCGCGTCCCCGGTTGGCTGTGGGCCGCCATCGGCGCGGCGGCCATCGGACTGACGTGGCTGCTGTGTACCCTGTTCTGATCTTCCCATGGTTTCAGCGGGCAGCGCCCGTTTGAAATTAGTTTTCCATCATTTTTCTCCTCACTTGGAGCGGACGTGACCCGTCCGCTTCCTTTTTTTGCGCAAAAAACCGCAGGAGGGCTTACCCTCCTGCGGTTTCGTGTCTCAGTGCTTCTTTTTCCGCGTCACGACGATGCCGATGATCGCCGCCACGGCGATGACGCCCAGCAGCACCCACAGCCATGTGAGCCCCGCGCTCTGCTGAGGAACGGCGGCGCTGTCCTGTGCGCCGGTCTGGCTGTCGGCAGAGTCCGGCAGGTCGTCCACGGAGACGGTGCCCTCGTCGATGCCGGTGTCCTCTGCGCCGCCGGCGCCGCCCGTGGTACCGGTGGTGTCGCCGGCAGTGCCGGAGTTGTCCACGTCCACGGTGCCCGTGCCGGCGCCGGTGGTGGCGCCGGAGCCGCCGTTGTTGGGTTTGTTGTCGGCGGGCTTGCTGTCGTCCGGTTTGCTGTCATCGGGCTTGCTGTCGCCCGGCGTGTTGCCGCCGTTGACGTTGCTGTTGTAGTTCACCGTGATGCCGGAGGCGAAGGCCCCCTCCTCCACGGCGGTGATGGTGTCCGGCAGGTCCACCGTTTTCACGTTGTCATTGCCCGTGAACGCGCCCTTGGCGATGGTGTTCACAGGGATACCGGCGATGCTGGCCGGTACGGTGACTGCGGCGTCCTTACCGAAATAGCCGGTGATGGTGATGGACTCGTCCGCGATGGTGTAGTGCAGCGCACCCTCGGTGTAGACGGTGGCAGCCAGCGCCGTGGCCGTCATGGCCAGCGCCATGAGCAGCGACAGCAGCACGGGGATGAGTTTTTTCATAAGTCGCTCCTTTGCTTTGCGCACAGGGGCATAGTCCGCGCGGACTATGCCCCTGTTTTGGGTTAGGGTCGGAGATGGGTACGCGATTTAGTCGTCGCCGCCAACAAAGCCAGAATCAATTTCGCCGCTGGTGGTGATGATGTCCTCACCGGTGGTGAGAATGACCTGCATCTCCGGAGAGTCATACTGCTTTTTATCCACTGATTTTCCTCCTTTACTTGGTCAGGCTGTCGTAACTGCCGGACTCGATCGTATTCGTGTAGATGTACAGAAGCTCGCCTGCATCGCTCTCAAGGACCATGTAGCCGCGGCCGTAGAACGTCCGATCATTGTACTTGGTGGTAATGTCAAGGCGCGTCACACCGTTCAGCTCCAAGCTGTTGCCGATGTAGGCATTCACGCCGGTCGGCAGCTTGCCGTTGCTATCGAACTGCATGTACGCCGCTGCACCATCTTCACCGCAGACAGCATCTCTGCTCCACAGGATGCCCTGCTTCACGACCTTGTAGCCATCGGGTACGGCACGCGTTGCCATGAAGGTGACGACATAGGACTCATTCGCCGTGGTAGCGCTGACCTCACTGATTGTGATGACAGGCTTGGCCTCGGCGGCCTCGTCGTAAACAGCCTTCACGGTCATGTCACCACTGGGGGCCAGATTCAGCGTCTTGGTATAGCCCAGAACGTTGCCAGCGTTGTCCGTCCAGTAGGAGAAAGTCTTGCCCTCGATGTCCTTGGCCGTCACGTTGACAGCCTTACCGACCACCGCGTTCACGACATCATTGCCGATGCCATCGGGATAAATCACCGTCACCTTGCAGGCGATGCTGGGCTCCGTATAGCGTGCGCGCACCTGAATGATGCCGCTGTTGTTGGCCATGGCCGCGCGGATCTCAGCTTCCGTCATGGACCAGCCAGTGAAGGTGCAGCCCATCTTGATGGGAGGCACGGGGAACTGGATGGTATCGTTGGTGGTGTATGCCTTGGAGCTGATGATCTGGTCGCTGTGGGAGATGAACACCACGGTGGCCTGATTCTGACGCGCCTTGCCGTACACAGCCTTCAGGGTCGTCTCGCTGCCCATGACGAAGGTGTAGCTCTTCTCGGTGGAGACCACCTTGTTGGATGCGTTGACCCAGTACAGGAAGTTCTCGCTGCCGGTGAAGTTCACCGTCACAGATGCGCCGACGGCGAACTGCTCATACAGGTAGGAATCCTGCACCGCGCCGCCGTTGACCGTGAACTCAGAAGCCGTGACATTCAGCCAGAACTTGCCGCCGCTGATGGGCTCATAGACCGCGATCATGGTCCAGTCATCGGTGGGCTTGACCTCGCAGGTCAGGTCGGTGCTGTACGCCGTGCCGGTGTACTCGTTGACGAACCAGCCCACGAACTTGTAGCCGCTGATGGCGGACGCCGTGACCGTGGTGCCAACCGCGTAGGTGATGTCGCTGCCGCCGCCGGCCACATTGGCCACGGGGCTGTCGCTGCCGGTGGTGCGGGACGTCACCTGGACGGTGAACTTGCCCTCTGCCACGCCGTAGGTGCCGTCACCGTTCTGGGTGGGGACGTAACCCGCAGCGCACCACTCCTTCTTCACCTCCGTCTTGAAGGTGCCGCCGGAGATAGCATAGGAGCCCTTGTCAAAGACCTTCTCAACATAGCCGCTGTCGATCTTGACCAGAGAACCGTTGTTGCCGAACTTATCCAGCTTGTCAGCGGCCTCTTCCTCACCGGAGAGGTAGGTGATCTTGGTCTTCTCGCCCGTGATGGTCAGCTGGCCATGGACCACGCCGTTGGTAGCCGTCGCGGAGGGAGCGGAGTTGACGAACACGTTGCCGATCACGGAGTTCTCCACCGTGACGTACACGTTGCCGCCGACCCACAGGTCGTTGGCCGCGTAGTAGTTCGCATCGTTCAGCTCCATCGTGCCGGTGCTGCCGGTCAGCGTGGAGTTCCTGATGGTGGCGTGAGAGCCGCCGCCGGAGATGTGGATGCCGCTGCCGTAGGCGATGCCGCCGCCGTTGGTGGAAGTAACGCCATCGAACACCGTCTCGCCTGCACCGCCCTCATTGAGGAAGATCTTGGAGACGCCGCCGCCGTCCAGCGTGACATTCAGGAAGGTCAGGGTGCCCTTTGCGGACTGGGTGCGGTAGAACATACCTGCCTTGCCATCCACGCTCGCCAGCTTCTTGACCGTCTTGATGGTGTACTTGCTCTGGCCGTCGATGGTGATGGCCTTGCCGGTGGCGATCTGCTCGTTCAGAGTAACATCCGCCAGCAGTCTCACGGTCTGGCCGTCCTGAGCCGCCGCAACGGCCTCAGCCAGAGTGTTGTACGCCTTGACGGAATTGCCGTCCTTGTCCAGAATCTGGGCGGTCATACCGGCAGCCGCCGTGAAGGAGCCGTTCTCGTTCTTGGTGATACCAACGCCGGGAGCCGCGAAGCTGGGAGTCTTGCCGTCCACCTTCTGCTCGGGGGAGACGTTGGGGTCGAAGCCGACGAACGTACCGCCGCTGATGGCGACCTTCGCATTACCAGAGGTGAACTCGCTGTCGATGCAGTTGAACAGATACTTGCTGCTGCCTTCCCACTTCTGGTGCAGGTCGAAGGTGCCGCCCTTGACGGACAGGGTACCCTCCTTCACCTGAACCACGCTGACGTTGCCGTAGAAGGTGCCGTTTTCGATGGTCAGGTCGCCCTTCGCCACGTTGATGGTGTAGCAGTCGTTCTCCTTGGCATCTATGGTGCCGTTGCCGGTGATGGTCACCTTGGCGCCATTTGTGATGGACAGGATAGCGTTGGCCTTATCGCCCCAGATGTCCACCGTGTTACGGATGGTCTTGCCGTTCAGATCCAGCGTGATGCTCTTGTTGATGGTCAGCTGGGTGTTCTGCTCCACATCCGCCAGCAGTTTCACGGTCTTGCCCTTTGTAGCCAGACGGATCGCGTCGGCCAGCGTCTCGTACTTCTTGCTGCCGACCTCGGCGACAAATTTGCCTTCCTTGACGCCGTAGGTGCCGTCCGCGTTCTTGGTGGGGATGAAGCCATCGGCGCAATAGTAATCTTTGACCTCCTTATTAAATGCACCGCCGGAGACCTTCGTGGCGCCATCCGCCGCGTTCGTTGCACGAACCGTCCAAGCTGTGGTTCTGGTGCACAGGTTCTTGAACGTACCGCCGGTGATGACCGTGGACGGTGCTGCGCTGCCATTCTTATCCTTATCGGTGTGGATGACCTGCGCCTGTCCATAGGGAGCACTCTTATCGCTCTGAATGAACTCGCCGCCGCTGATGGTCAGCTCGCCGTAGTTGAACACAACGCCGGTAAAGCCGTTGGAATTGCCCTTTGTCAGCGTGAACGTACCGCCGGTGATGTTCAGCTTCGCACTCGGCTCATTCTTGACGGTATCCAGACCGCCGGTGTAGGTACCGCTGGTGATGGTCAGGGTGCCCCAGTTGTCGATCATGGAGGAGCCGGTGTTGCCCGCCGTGGCGGCGACATCCGTCAGCGTCAGGTTGGCATTGCTGCCCTTCGTGACCTCGATGTTGTAGTAGTCGTTGCCGCCCACAACATTACCGTTCTTCACGGTGACGGTGCCGCTCTGCACAGAGATCGTGGCCTTGCCGGCGTTGGTGTTGGTCAGGGTCTTGCCGCCCAGATCGAGGGCGATGCTCTTGCTGATGACCACGTCCTCAGCGACGTCAGCCAGCAGTCTCACGGTCTGGCCGTCCTGCGCCGCGTTGATGGCCTCGGTCAGGAACTGGTACTTGGAATCGCCCACAGAAGCCACAGCCAGCGCATCGATCTGCGCCTGCGTCACGCTGGAGCCAGCCATGATACGCACCTTGGACAGGTCGCCGGTGACGTAGTTCAGGTCATCCTCCAGCATGATCAGGCTGTTGTCGCGGGCAGCAGTCATGCCTTCCATGAGAACGCCGCCCTTGCCGTCCTTCTCCGCATAGATAGGATAGCTGTCGTTGCTGTTCTTCTGCTTGTTCCAGGAGTTGTCGTAGATCTTCAGGCCGCCGGAGTAGCCCTTATAATCCAGCGGGTTGTTGTAGGCGGCGATGATGGGGCAGTTGACCTCTTCGCCCGCCACCTTCACAACGGTGTTGGAGTAGCAGCCGCTGATGACCTGAGAGGGATACAGCGGGACAGGCGTGATGCCGGCCGCGCCGCCGCCCCAGAAGGTGCTCTCAGAACTAATAGTACCTTCCACATAGCAGTTGGTGTACGCGCCGCCGTCCTGGCAGTTGCCAACGATACCGCCAGCCCAACAGCCTGCGGAGACATCGCCATAAACGGAGCAGCGGTCAACCGTGAAGCCGCCGGAGCCGGCGATGCCGCCCACCTGAGCAGCGCCGCTGCCGCTAACAGTGCCCTTGAAGGTGCAGTTGGTGATGGTGGCGTAGCCGTGGCCCACGATGCCGCCCACGTAGGTGCAGCCGGGAGCGCTGACGCTGCCTTCCACCGTCAGGTTCTTGATGGTGCCCGTATAGACCTTGCTGAAGAAGCCCACGCCATTCTTACGGCTCTCTTCGACCTTCAGGCCGGTAACGGCGTGGTTCTGACCGTCAAACGTGCCCTTAAACCAAGTGGCCTGTGTGCCGTAAATGCCGATCGGCGTCCACTTCTCGTTATTCAGGTCGATGTTGTTGGCCAGCGTCACGGTCTTGCCCGCGAAGTTGTTGCCCGCATTGACCTTCTTGGCGAAGTAGAACAGGCCCTCGGCGGTGGAGATGGTCACGTTGCCGTTCTCGTCCTCCACATAGCCGTCAGCGCCTACCTTCACGCCGAAGGTGCCGTCCGCGTTCTGGGTGGGGATGTAGCCGTCAGCGCACAGGGACTTGTCCACCGCGCTGGAGAACGTACCGCCGGAGACGGAAACCTTGTCGTTCTGCGTGAAATCGCTCGGGGTCAGGTCCTTCCAGTTGTAGGCCTTGACCGCGGCGTTGCCGCCCTTGGCCGTGAACTTACCGCCCTCGACCTCAATCTTGGACAGGCCCTTGTAGCCGGTGCGGTTCACGATGGAGATGGCCGCGCCGTCCTCGATGGCGCCGTCGTTAATGGTCTTGTCGATGCCGTCACCGGAGACGGTGATGGCCGTCTTAGCGCCGCTGATGTTCAGGCTGCCGGCGCAGACCTGCACGCCCATGGTCTGGGCGTTGATGACGCTGTTGTCGATGGTCAGCGTGCCGGAGCTGGGGAAGTAGATGCCGAAGCCGTTGGGCACGTTCAGCGTGCTGTTCCTCAGCGTCACGGTATCGTTGGTGTTGTTGCCGTTGGTCTCGATGCCGCTGCGGGCGCTGGTCTCCATCACGACGTCCTCGAACACCAGACCGGAATTGTCATACTTGATGGTGCCGCCCATGGCGGAGGGGATCAGACCCACCAGCTGGCTGCTGACCACCTTGCCGTTCTTCACGGTCAGCGTCACATCGGGGTAGTTGATCTCGAAAGCCGCGCTGTTTGCATCCTTGCCGGTGCAGGTCCAGGTGTGGTCAGCCAGATCCACCGTGCGGTTAATGCTGCCGGAGCTGAACGTTGAACCGGTGGTATAATCGCGCAGCAAGACGATAGCCTTGCCGCTGGCCGTCTGCGCCTTGAACGCCTCGTCCATGGTGTAGTAGGAGGTGTCGCCGACCTTGGCCAGATAGGCTTTCGCCACGCCGAAAGTGCCGTCGCCGTTTGGAGTAACGCCGGAATTCTCCACCACGTACTTGCTGGGGTCTTTGGAGAATGTACCGCCGGTGACAGCGATAGTCGCCTTAGCGGGGTCTTCGATAGGAATCAAGCCATTGCCGTAGGTATAGGTGCCCAGCGTACCAGTGACGGTGCCGCCGGTGATACTGACCTTGGCCACCTTGCCCTCGGCCTTGTCGTAACTCACGGACGCCACATTATCGTTGACGGTGCCGCCGCTGATCGTCAGGGTGCTGTTGTGACCGCCGCTGTACGTCCAGGCCGCCACAGTGCCGTTGACCGTGCCGCCCTTGATGGCAGCTCTGTGCCAGTTCTCCACCGCGTAGCTGTTGGCGGAATTCAGCGTACCGCCGTTCAGGAACAGATCGCCGCTATCGACCTTGATCACGATGAAGTTATCCTGAGTAAACGTGCCGCCCTTGATATTCAGGCCGGGGTACTTGTCGACACTGTCATCGCCCACGCGCACCAGGGACGCGCCCTTCCCGCTGTCGGTGCCGCTGTTGTTCTTGACGTTGCCGCTCTCGAAGGTGAGCCAGCCTTTGCCCTGAATGTCGATGACATAGTGGGAGCTGACGCCGGAGTTCTCCGCGGTATCCTCACGCATGATGGTACCGGTCTTCGCCGCGCTGCTGTCCTTGACGGTGACGCGGGCCGTAACGGTCAGTGCGGGCTTAGCCTTGACCTGGCCGCCGTTGAGGGTGTGACCGTTCAGGTCGAGGGTCATCATCTCGGCGATGGTGACATTCTCGCGGGTATCCGCCAGCAGCTTCACGGTCGCATTCCTACCGGCCTTGTCGATAGCCGCCTGCAGGGACTTGTACTTGACGCCCTTGACCTCTGCCACGTAGGTGGTCTCGCTGCTGGGCATCAGCTGCGTCACGCTGGTGGTCAGCTTATCGTCAGCCGCAACATTCTTCGTGCCCTGCTTGCTTTCGTCCGTCGTGCCGTTTTTGGCGTAGTAGCCCGGCTGCTGCGCCTGCACATTGGCCGCCGTGTTCTCCACGGTCAGCGACACATTGTTGGACTTCTCGCCCTCGCGGCCATCGCCCAGCAGGATGTCGCCGTTGCCGCCCACCGTATCGGTGAAGGTGCAGGTGCCCACGGTGGTGTTCATCGTGCCGCTGCCGCTGTTGACAAAGCGCACGGGCGCAGCGAACTGCTTCCAATCACCATTGTCGCCGCAGTTGGTGAACTTGCTGTTCTGGACGGTAACAGTCTGCGTACCGTTTGCCTTGTGGTTGAAGTTCACCGGCACCTGTGCCCCCGTGAAGGAGCAATTGTCGATGACTACTTTGCCGTCCGCATTGGAGTAGACGGAAGTAGCCTTTGTGCCAAAGTCGCAGCCGGTCAGCGTGATGTCGTTCACGCCGGTGGTGCCGCTGATGTACACGCGCTGGACGGTGATACCGTGGACGCTGTCGCAGTCGGTCAGGTTCACAGTCACCTTATGACCGGTGTGCCGCTGACCCCACACGCCCAGATTGTCCAGCTCATAGGCCGTGACGGTGATGTCCTTGTCCAGATAAGCACCGCCGGTCGTGACCTGCTTGCCGGTGTCGCGGCTGAACATGTAGGTGTCGACCTCCAGGTCGCACTCGCCGCTGGAAATATAGGCGTTATTGCCGTAGATGGTGATATTGTCCGCCACGTGGCCGTGGGTCAGCTTGCCCACATCCGTGCCGGGGCGGCACACGATGGTGATGCCGCCGGCATTGGCCATATAGGCCGCGGTCAGGGCATCCGCCAGTGTGGCAACATAGCCGCTCTCAGAACCGGCAGCCCAGTATACAGGGGTGGCCACGTCCCAAGCGGACTCGTCCAGCAGCTCCAGGGTGTAGCTGCTGCTGCTCAGTGCCGCGATGGCCTCGCCCAGCGTGGCGTACTCGGTGTCGCCCACCTTGGCCACGTTGGCGGAAGGCTGATTTTCCTTGACGCCATAGCTGCCATCCGCCTTCTTCTCAATGGTGAAGCCTTCGGCGCAGTAGTCGCTAGGCACCTCGGCAGTGAAAGAGCCTGCCGTGATGTTGAACTCATCTTTTGCTGCCTCAGTGGTCTTCTCAGCCGTAACATTAAAGTTGCCGCTGATGCCGCTGCCATTAGCCTCGATAGTTACCTTCTCGGCATCAGCGGAACCCTCGATATCCTTCTGAAAAACACCCTTAGTGCACTCAGTGGCGCTGATGCTGTCCAGTTTGATGTCCGTAGGCTTAGAGGCCACAATTGCCGCCTTCTCCGTCAAGCCGGTGAAGGTCGTGTCCTTGATCGCAACCTCGGGGGACTCTGCCAGAGTGCCCTCATTATAGGTCTTGATGCCGCGAGTACCCGTGAAAGCGGACTTCGTAATCTCAGTGGTGCCGCCGTAGTTCCACAGGTTGTACTTGCCGCTGGTGGTATTAGTAAACTCGCAGTTGACAAACACCGTCTTGCCGTACTGGTTGTTGCACGCGCCATTGGGGAACGTGCAGTTGGTGTACGTTACGGTGTTGTTCGCCGCATCCGTATTGCGCAGGACGCAGGTAAAATACTCGGTCGCATGACCGATGTCACCCACCCAAGCCCCGTTGCTGTGAGACAGAGTCAGGTCCACGAAACTGACATCAATGTCATAATTCTGGTCCGCTAGAACAGAAGTGGAGTTCGTGATACTGATCTCCGCGTCATCGGTCTTGCCTATGAAAGCTACCTTCGTAACGTCCGTCAGGCCGGCCTTCAGCACCTCTATCCACGACTCAGTAGAATTCGCTTCCACTTTGCCGTAAATCTCATAGGTGATGACGCCATTGACAGGCTCCGCCGCTGCGATGGCCGCTTCCAGCGTATCGTAGACGGTGCCGTTTACCTCGACTCGATTGCTGGGAGTGACCAATGTGGAATCGTTTTCGTTCACAGAATCGGTAGGATCAGCGCCGCCCTCAGTACCGGCGGTATCACCCACCGTGTTGCTGCCGTTGCTGCCTTCGACCTTCTGGTCGCCGGTGTTACCGCCGTCCTCGCTGTCTCCGACCTGCAAGTCGCCGGTGTCACCGCCGCTGTTGCTGTCGTCGGACACGCGCGTTCCGTTCTCGGAGACGCTCGCGCCCTGGGTTTCGTCGGCGTCCCCCATCGCAGCGTACGCCGCCGTCGGCAGCAGAGACAGCATCATTACCAGCGAAAGCAGTAATGACGCCACTCTTTTGCCCATTCTCGTTTTGTTCATGTTCCCCCATCCTTTCATGTGATTTTTTGGTCTGTCTGCGGAATCATGATGTGCGCTGTCCGCACCGTGCCCGCGGCACTGCACCGGCGAGTCCGCACCCCCTGCGGATCAGTGGCAGGCTCCGCCGCGCGGGACGCCGTCCCATGCGGAAAAGCCATCGTTTCAACTGGGTTGAAACGGGAAAAGGGTACCCTTTTCTGCCGGAATCTCCCTCCAATGCAGGCGCCCCTTGCACCTGCGCGGGCTGGGAAATCGTCCCATTGCGGGGTGATTTCCCTTTTCTGAATATACACGGGGTAGCATAGCACCATTTCGACAAACAATCAACTTTATTTCCGCACAAAATTTCCCGTTTTTTTCTATTTAATATCGACAAAACCCGGAGCATAGTGTGTCAAAGGCCGTCTCTCCGCACAATTTCGGCATTTTCCCACCGCCTGTGTCCGCCTGCGCGGGCATCTGCCGCAAAAGCGGAGCCACCGGCGCAAAAAAAGAAGCCATGACAACGTCATGGCTTCTTTTGGCAGGGGCAGAAAGGCTCGAACTCTCGACACGCGGTTTTGGAGACCGCTGCTCTACCAACTGAGCTATACCCCTGTGTGGTGGGCCTTCGGGGACTCGAACCCGGGACCGGACGGTTATGAGCCGTCTGCTCTAACCAACTGAGCTAAAGGCCCAAGTCTACGCGGCTGACCTGAATAAGAAATGAGCCGCCACCTTACGGATGGCGGCTCACCCTTTGGCTCCCCCTGTTGGGCTCGAACCAACAACCCTTCGGTTAACAGCCGAATGCTCTACCATTGAGCTAAGGAGGAGTGTTGGCGCTACCTATTTTCCCGGGCCGTCTCCAGCCAAGTATCGTCAGCAGAAGCGAGCTTAACTTCCGTGTTCGGGATGGGAACGGGTGGACCCTCGCCCTAATCAGCACCAACTACCGATCGCAGCCACACATGCGGCAACGACCTATTCAATTCGGAGAAAAAGTGGTGACCCGTACCGGATTCGAACCGATGTTAAAGGCGTGAGAGGCCTCTGTCTTAACCACTTGACCAACGGGCCGCATTTTTTCTTCTATTTCATCAGCCGAAGCTGTTGAAATCATGGTACACCTTCAGGGACTCGAACCCTGGACACCCTGATTAAGAGTCAGGTGCTCTACCAACTGAGCTAAAGGTGCATATCCTTGTACCCTGAAAACCGAACAAAGAAGTCAGATGGGAGAAGGCTTAGATTGCCTGCATTATTGTAGGTCAAGCCCTCGGGCTATTAGTACCGGTCAGCTG